>CAYIAH010000008.1:0-26856 GCA_964361495.1 uncultured Candidatus Saccharibacteria bacterium
TACACGACGCTCTTCCGATCTCAAGAAATAAAAGCTGCGCGATGACCGCATTGGCAATCGGATCCACAATCGGGCCGCCCAAAAAAACAATCCGCTCTTTGAGAAGCCGCGAATAGATGTCATAGGCGCGTTCTCCGAACGCTGATTTTTCAATCACCGTCGGAATCAGATATTGCGCAGAGGATTTATGTGTCATGGTGCTGTTTTTGTGCGTGCTCAAGAAATTGGAGGACTTTTTCATTGCGTACGATGCCCTGAGTATACTTTTTTAAATGGTTTTGGTCAAGAACACTTTTCGTTTCAGCGGCGTTTTTCCGTTGATTTAAATACGCGTCCATCTCTTTTTTTACCTCGTCATCAGAGAGTTCAATGTGTTCCAGTCGCGCAATTTCATTGAGACAGAGGGCGGCGCGCACGCGCCGCAGCGCCTCATCGTTCCATTCTTGGCGAAGCGCCTCGGCAGATTTGTTAATGTGCGCGAGATATTGGTTCCACTCCAAACCCATCCCCTCAATACCGTGTTTCAACTCGTTGAGCATGGTATCGCTTTCACGTTCCACAAGGATATCGGGAACATCAATGCGGGCTTCACGGGCGATTTCCTCAATGATGCGGGTACGGATGCGTTCACGTTCCTTCACCTCTTTCTCGCGCAGTATCCCTTCGTGAACGTTTTTTTTGAGCGCTTCCGCCGACGCAAAATTGCCGAGTCGTTGAGCAAATTCATCGGTGAGCTCCGGAATTTTCCGTTCCTGCACGAGCTTCATCGCGGCTTTAATTTCAAGGGTTTTGCCTGCGTATGTTTTATCGCGCCAATTCTCCGGCACCGCGATGGTGAGTGTTTTTTCCTCGCCGCTTTTCATGCCGGCGAGAGCGTCCTCAAGTCCGGGAAGGAATTTCCCTTTGCCGAGTATGACCGGATGATTTTTCGAATCGCCGCCTTCAATGGCGACACCGCCATGGCGGATTTCGAGATCTACCTCGACGCGGTCTCCGATCGCGGCGGCACGCGCGACCGCGAGGAGCGAGGCGCGAGATTCGCGAATCCATTGAAGGGTCTCGGCGACTTCTTGATCGCTGACGTCAATGGGTTTTTGACCCCCGTCGATTTGCTCTGCAATTTTTTTATAATCGGGGAGCGCGACCGAGGGCAGAAGCGCAGTCCGCGCTTTGTATTCAAGATCATCGCCCGGTGCGAGTTTGGTGACCGTGATGTCGGGTTGACCGATTGGCGGATTAGTTGCTGATAACTGGTTATTCGTAACTAGTTCCCGGAGGATTTCTGGATAAGTTTTTCGTACGGCAAGCTCCGCCGCCCGTTCATAAATTGCGTTCTCGCCGATTCGATTTTTCACCACATCATAAGGAGCTTTTCCTTTTCGGAAACCTTCAATTGCGACTTCTTCAGAAATTAAAATTGCCGCGCGCGTGACATGCGGCGCGAACTCGGCACAGGGGATAACGACGCGAATTTCAATTTCCGATTTAGGGAGAGGAATAAGAGTGTAATTCAAAGAAGTCGTGCGATGAGCAGCGCCATAATATTGACAATCTTGATCATCGGATTGATTGCCGGTCCTGCAGTGTCTTTATAGGGATCTCCCACCATATCTCCGGTGACCGCGGCTTGGTGCGCCGGCGATTTTTTGCCGCCATAGTTGCCTTCTTCAATATACTTTTTCGCATTGTCCCACGCGGCGCCTCCGGAAGTCATGGAGAGCGCGACAAAAAGTCCGGTGACGATGGAGCCGATGAGGAGTCCGCCGAGCGCCTCCGCGGGCCGCGCGCGAAGAATAATCACGGTGGCAATCGGGAGCGCAACCGGAATCAGTGCGGGGAGCACCATTTGCCGGAGGGCCGCTTTTGTCACGATGTCCACTGCTTTGTCATACTGGGGCCGCGCCGTTCCTTGCAGAATCCCGTCGATCTCCCTGAACTGCCTGCGGACTTCTTCAACAACTCCTTGCGCGGCTTTGCCGACCGCGCGCATCGCAATGGAAGCAAAAAGATACGGCATCATTGCCCCCACAAAGAGCCCGACGATGACATAGGGGTCGGAGAGGTCAAAAAAGACAGTTTTGCCGAAGACGCGAAGCTCTTCGGTGTAGGATGCAAAGAGGACCAGAGCCGCAAGACCAGCCGAAGCAATCGCATATCCTTTGGTGATGGCTTTGGTGGTGTTTCCGACCGCATCCAATGGATCAGTGACGCGGCGCACCTCTTCGGGAAGGCCGGCCATCTCGGCAATGCCGCCTGCGTTATCGGTGATGGGACCAAACGCGTCAATGGCGACAATGATGCCGGCCATGGAGATCATGGTGACTGCCGCGAGCGCCACACCATAGAGCCCCGCGAAAAGAAATGCAAAAAGCATTCCCGCCGAAATAATGATAATGGGCAGGGCGGTTGCTTCCATGGAATAGGCGAGGCCGATAATAATGTTGGTGCCATGCCCCGAGAGGGACGAACGGGCAATCTGGCGCACGGGCCGGAACTTTTTTGAAGTGTAATACTCGGTGATAAGGATGATTCCCGCAGTGACGGCGAGGCCTGTGAGTGCGGCGCCGATATATGAAGGCAGGACACGATCGGCGATGCCCGCGAGTGAAAACAGCGGCCAGAGCGCGACTCCTGCGAGGAAGGAGGAGGCGATGAATCCGCGATAGAGCCCGCCCATGATTGATCCTGTTTCGCGGATGCGCACGACAAAACTTCCGGCAATGCAGGCGAGTATTGACATACCGCCGATGAGCAAGGGAAGAAGCGTGAGAAGCTCTTCGCCGGGGAAGAGAAGGGAGCCGAGAAGCATTGTTGCGATAAGGGTCACGGCGTATGTTTCAAAAAGGTCCGCAGCCATGCCCGCGCAGTCGCCGACGTTATCGCCCACGTTGTCCGCAATCACTGCGGGGTTGCGGGGGTCATCTTCGGGGATGCCTGCTTCCAATTTCCCGACGAGGTCCGCGCCGACATCCGCACCTTTGGTGTAAATCCCGCCGCCCAGACGCGCAAAGACCGAGATGAGCGATCCGCCGAATGCAAGGCCAATAAGCGAGGACACGTCGCGCGTGAGGTAATAGAAAAAACTGACCGAAAAAAGGCCGAGGCCCACCACGAGAAAGCCGGTGACTGAACCGCCAAGAAATGCGACCCGGAACGCAGATGCGAGTCCGCGGCGCGCCGCCTCGGCGGTCCGCACGTTCGCGTCAGTCGCGGTCATCATGCCCAGATACCCGGCAAGGGCGGAGGAGAAGGCGCCGACCAGAAATCCGAGCGCGACCAATCCTCCGAGGGAAGGAATAATCCAGATGATAAAGGCAAGGGGGACGGCAACCGCGCCGACCGTGTAATTTTGGCGGCGCAGGTACGCGTGCGATCCTTCTTTGATGGCGCGCCAGATCTCAATCTGTGCGCCGGCGCCTGCCGGATACTGCTTTATAAAATAAATGAGCACGAGCGCAAATATGATAGAAAGGAGCGATGCGATAATAGGGAAAAGAATCATAAAGTAGAATTTTTATTGTTCTGATATTTGTTCTATTTCTTTTGATGCCGGAGGGGCGGCGGTTTCGTTTTCGGTGTGCGGTTCGGCGGTCTCCGGTTTCGCGGGGGGCGGGCGCACCTCAATTTTCCAGCCGGTGAGTTTCGCGGCAAGACGGACGTTTTGTCCTGCGCGGCCGATCGCGAGCGACAGCTGCTGATCCGGCACGGTCACATATGCTTCCCGCCGATTTTCATTGAGTTCAACTGCGGCGACTTTTGCGGGCGCGAGCGCGTGCGCGATGAATTCAGCCGGGTCTTCCGACCATTCAATAATATCGATTTTTTCTCCGCCGAGTTCCTGTATGACGGTTGTCACGCGCACTCCTTTCTGTCCGACAAGCGAGCCCACGGGATCAACATTTGGATCAAGGGAGACTGCGGCGACCTTTGAACGGGATCCGGGTTCCCGCGCAATGGCTTTGAGCTCCACAGTTCCCGACGCGATCTCGGGCACCTCGATTTCAAAAAGTTTTTTGAGGAGCCGCGGGTGCGATCGGGAAAGAAAAATGCCTGGTCCCCTCGGATTCTTCTCGACGAGCATGATGAGTGTTTTGATTCTGCTCCCGATCCGGTAGCGTTCAATGGGGATTTGTTCTTCCGGGGGCAGCATTCCCGTCGTGCGTCCGATATCTACAAATATATTGCGGCCTTCAATCCGCTGTATGATTCCGCTCACGAGTTCTCCCTCGCGGCCTTTGTATTCATTAAAGACGGCTTCCCGTTCAGCTTCGCGGATTCGCTGGATGACCACCTGTTTTGCGGTTTGGGCGGCGATCCGTCCGTACTGTTCGGCGGTCTCAAGCGGAAAGACAAGCTCGTCGCCGAGCTTCGCGTCTGGTTTGATCGCGATCGCCTCCCCAAGCATGATGTGTTTTTCCGGATTGAAGCGGACTTTTATGACATCCGTTTCGGCTGCCTTTTCGGCGAGAGGGGCGCCGGACGTTTGAGCGCGGTCTTTGCGCGTTCCGGTTTCGGCGAGAGTCGGGGAGCGCGCCGGCGTCTCGTGCTTTTCGATTTCTGCGCCGGCGAGGCGTGCGGCTTCTTCTGCGGCAATCTCTTCTTCGGACTTAATCATGGTTTCGTCAACAACAATTTTGATCTGATCCATGGCAACTTTTCCGGTGTCGGGATCCAGTTTTGCGCGTACAATTTGTCCCCGCTTCCCATAGTCGCGTTTATAGGCAGCGGCGAGCGCCATCTCAATGGTCTCGAGAATTTGTTCTTTTGAAATGCCTTTTTCGTCGGCAATCTGTTGGATCGCTTGGGTAAAGGATTTGAGGTCCATTTCCGAAATTTTCAATTATCAATTCTCAATTTTCAAACATCGAAAACAAAAAATTGATGGATTGATTGAAGATTGTAAAATTGAAATTTTATAAAAGGTCCGTTTCCACGGACCGCGAGAGTAATAACACTATAACGCGGGAGCTCATTTCGTGTCAAGTCCCTGTGGAATAAAAGCTCCCGCGAGCAGGGCGGGAGTTGTGGCGAGGTTACAAAGAGCCAAGGATTTGAGACAGTTTTTCCTGAACATATTTAATCTCATCTGGACGCACGATAAGCGGCGGCAGGAATCGAATCGTGGGGTTCATCCCGTCCAGTCCTGCCGGAAGGGTAAGGATGCCGATGGGATCTGCGGCGAGGAGTTTTTCAAGAGCTTTGTTTCGCCGATCGGACTCCGGCGCGCGTGAGGGTTTTTTGAATTCCAGCCCCCGCATCAGGCCTAATCCCTTGGGAATACACAGAAAATTTCCGAGGACTGCACGCCTCGCGGCATGGAGCGCATCGCCTAATTTTTTCCCCATACGCGCGGCATACGGAACAAGACGCTCTTTTTTCATTATGTCAAGTACGAGGAGTGCGCGCGCAATTCCTTTTGGATAGCCGTGGAATGTGCCGCCAAGCCATCCTGACTCCAGAATCTCGTCATGTTTTTCCTCAAAGAGGGAAGCGCAATACACCACCGCAGACAGGGGAATGCCCGCGCCAAGAGCTTTGCCGACAAGAACAATATCAGGGATGATCGTATCGTGCTGGAAACTGAACCATTTTCCGGTTCTCCCGAGGCCTGATTGTATTTCATCGCAGATGAGCCACGCCCCGCGTTCCCTGAAAAGGGTAAGAAGATCATGGAAGAACGGCTGTGCCGGAGAATTCATGCCGCCCTCGCCCTGAATGTATTCATAGAGCACCGCACTGACCGAATCGAGTGGAATGAAATTCAACAGATCCTCGGCTCGTTTGAAGTCCTCGTATGTTTCGGGAAAGGGGAGATGGTAGATCGTGAATCCCGGATGCGGAAAATCCTTTTTTTGAACCGGCTTTGAATAAGAGAATGCGCCGGCCCACCCGAGCCGTCCGCTGAACTGTTTTTCAAAGGCAACAAAGCAATTTTTGCCGGGGCGTATGGCGTGCGACTTAAACGTAAGGGCCGCGGCAATTTCAACCGCCTGCTTGCCGCTCACCGAGGGGATTACTTTATGGACGCATGTTGCCTTGGGAAACACGAGAGGAATGAGCACTTCGGCAAATGCGGCTTCCGACACTTCATATTTCGTTCCCGCGATCTCAATAGTGAAGCACCATAACCGTCCGCCGGATTCGGCAAAATCAAGCGTTTCCTGCTGTTTCCGGTCCATCTCTGCGATCCATGGGTGATTGTGGCCGATGCCTGCAACCGCAACGCTTGCGTCAAAATCAAGGTATTCTTTACCCCGTACATCCCAGAAACGCGTTCCCTCCGCGCGGCAAAGAACGATGCGGTGCGCGTAATTTAAGGTACTTGGGGCGATGAAATTCCGATGCCGGCTGATATAGTCATCGGTGAGCGCATTCGCGTCTTGGATAATGATCTGGTCGAAGGACGAATCTATTGTCATTGACGTGCCTCCTGTTGAACGGAACTTTGTGAATGAACCTCATTACTCTATTCTATTTTCTGGATTCTCGCAAGAGCGTATACTGGATACATGGCAGGAGATTCGCGAGGATACTATTTTTTCAAAGAGTGCCGGTCCGTGCGGCTGGGACTGTGGCAATGTCCGCCGTTTCTGTTTATGGTGATTGGTCTCGTCACGATTATTGCGATGATCTTGACGTATGTCATCGCGACCCGCTACACGGAGGAGCCGGAAGTCGCGGCACTCATCGTCATTGTTGAAACGATCTTTCTCTTTGTCCTCGGGCATCTCATCATCGCCGGATTTAATCGCCTTGCCGAGGCGCACCGGATGAAATCAGAATTCATTTCGATCGTTTCGCATCAGCTGCGTTCGCCGCTCTCTATTTTTAAGTGGACGATTGACATGCTTGAACGCGTGAGCGCGCGGCCTGATGGCAGAGAAGAGTCCCGATCTTTTCTGTGGACGCTTCGCGACACAACCGAATACATGATACGTTTGGTGAATACGTTTCTTGATATAAGCCGCATTGAAGAAGGGATGCTCATTTTGAAACACGAAAGATTTTCATTGGAGGGATTGATCCGATATGTGGTCAAAAATTTTGAGACCTATGCGCGGGCCTCGAATGTGGCGATTGAGCTCGACATTGAAAGCGGGCTCTCGGAGCTCGTCGGCGACCGCGACCGCATTATGATGGTCATACAGAGTTTCGTGGATAATGCGATCCGATACAGTATGCGCGGCGGTACGATCCGGGTGGCGATGAAAAGGCAGGGGAGCGCGATATATATGGAGGTGCGAGATCAAGGCGTCGGGATCCCGGCATCCCAGCAGGAATTTATCTTCCAGAAATTTTTCCGCGCGGAAAATTCAAAACGGTTTCAGACCGAAGGAACGGGCATCGGTTTGTATCTTGCAAAGGCCATTGTGGAGGCAGCAGGAGGCGCGATCGGATTTGAATCAGAGGAGGGGAGAGGCAGCATTTTTTGGTGTACGCTGCCGCTCTAGAGCATATTCAGAAACCCCGAAAGAGGATTTCAGAATATGCTCTCGCGGCTGATATTTTAGTTATGGTATAGTGATAGTGAGGTCATCTCAGTAACAAAGTAATAAATTATTTTATGATTTTATGAAAAAAATTCTTTTCATCGAGGATGAATCAGCCCTTCAGCGCACCATTACTCAAGTCCTGAGCGAGGAAGGATTTGAAGTAGTTTCGGCGATTGATGGAGAGACCGGTCTCAAGAGTGCGGAAAGTGAACTTCCGGATTTGATTCTTCTTGATCTTATTCTGCCCAGAATTGATGGTTTTGAGGTGTTGTCTTTGCTCAAGGCAAATCCAAAAACCATATCAATTCCTGTTATTGTGCTCACGAATTTGGAGGGAAGCGCTGATGTTGAGCGGGCATTGGCACTGGGCGCGACGACATACCTCGTCAAAACGAACTATCGGCTCGAAGAAGTGATTGAGAAAGTGAAGCAGGCGATCCATTAAGGCAGAACATGTTCCGAAATTCTCTTTCGGAATATGTTTTGGGGTAGAGTGGTTCAATAGATTTTTGTTATGCGAATCGAAGATGCACAACTTAAGGCATTTCTTCTTGATTCGGGGCTTGTCAAACCGGAGGATTTGAAAAAAGCCGAACAGGAGGCGGTGAAATCGGACACGCGGCTCCGCGACATACTCCTTGCGCGCGAGTACGTGAAAGAGGACGATTTGCGCCGTCTTGAGGCGTATATTCTGGGGATTCCTTTTGTTGATCTCTCGCGCGAGACCGTTCCTCATGAAGTGCTTCAGATCATCCCGGAGCCGATCGCGCGCACCCACCACATCGTCGCATTCAAAAAAAGCGGAAACGATTTGCAGGTCGCGATGCTTGATCCGGATGATCTTGCGACCATTGATTTTATAAAAAAGAAGGCGGGATTGCGGATTCTTCCGCGTCTGACCACGCCCGAATCAATTCAGCACGTTCTCGCGCAGTATCAAAAAACGCTGGAGGCGGAGTTTGCGCAAATCATCAAAGGCGAAACAGAGACACTTGCGGTTGCGAAGGAAGGCGCAGAGCCCGAAGAGCTTGAGGAATTGAAAAAGCTTGCTGAAGATCTTCCGGTCGTGAGAATTGTTGACACGCTCATTCGCCATGCGATTCTTCAGAGCGCATCCGATATTCACATCGAGCCTGCGGAAAAAGAGGTGTTGGTGCGTTATCGGATTGACGGGATTCTTCGCGATGCGATGACCCTGCCGGTACAGATTGCGGCCGGGGTAGTCGCGCGGATAAAAGTCATGGCCAATTTGAAGCTTGATGAACACCGGCTTCCGCAGGACGGCCGTTTTAAGATTGAGACCGACGAGTATCGAATCTCGTTTCGCGTATCCGTTTTGCCGGTGTTTGATGGCGAAAAGGTGGTGATGCGCCTGCTTCCGGAGACCGTAAAAGGGTATACGCTGGAAGAACTTGGTTTCTGGGGAAGTAATCTTGAGCGGGTCCAGCGCGCGATCAGGAGGCCGACGGGCATCATCCTCGCGACCGGCCCGACGGGCTCGGGAAAGACCACGACGCTCTATACCATGCTTGAGATGCTGAATACCCCGCGGGTAAATATCTCCACGATTGAAGACCCGATTGAGTATCGGATTCCCCGCATCAATCAAACGCAAGTGCGGCCCGACATCGGCCTCTCATTTGCAAACGGGCTTCGTTCATTGCTCCGGCAGGACCCGAATATCATCATGGTGGGGGAGATTCGGGACAACGAGACCGCGTCGCTCGCAATCAATGCGGCGCTCACAGGGCATCTTGTTCTCTCAACGCTTCATACGAATTCGGCGGCGGGCGCCCTCCCGCGGCTCATTGACATGAAAGTAGAGCCGTTCCTTATTGCATCAACCGTGACCGCAATTATTTCCCAGCGGCTCGTGCGGCGGTTGTGTCCTGACGCGCGGGCAGAGTATCGGTTATCAGGGGATGAGATCGTGAGTATTAAAAAAGACGTAAATCTTGATGAAATCAGAGAAGTTCTTCTTCGCGAGAAAATAATCGCACCTTCAGTCGCGCTTGAAGAAATAGAATGGGCGCGTCCCGGACAATCCGAGCAGTGTCCGGATGGCTACAAAGGGAGAATCGGAATTCACGAAGTGCTTGAGATGTCTGAATCCATTAAAGAACTTGTCGTGAAGAATGCGACAAGCGACGCGATCGAGAAACAGGCGCGCGACGAGGGCATGCTCACCATGCTTGAAGAGGGTTTTATCCGCGCGGCAGAAAAAGTGACTTCCATTGAAGAGGTGCTCCGCGTGACGAGCGAGTAAACAGTTGACTGTTTAAGTTTGTTTAGAGGTTCGACCTCTAAACGACTTCTAAACGTCCCTGTACGATAAATTCTTCAGCGCGCGAGTGTGAGCGCTGAAACTTTTCGCGCTCCCGCTTTTCTCAATGTGCGGGCGGCTTCCTCAAGGGTCGCGCCCGTTGTTTTGACATCGTCGACGAGAAGGATTGTTTTGCCTGCGGCATGTTCTGGTTTTGTGACGCGAAACGCGCCTTTTATGTTTGCGAGGCGTTCTTCATGGGAGAGTGTCGTTTGTGAATATGTGGAGCGGATGCGTTGGAGGAGGTCTGTGTGAACAGGGAGAGATGTGAGCAGGGCATATTCTTGGGCAATGAGAGCGGCTTGATTGAAGCCGCGCCGGCGTCTGCGGCGCGGATGGAGAGGTATCGGGACGAGGATCATTTCATCGGCAGGGAGCGCATAGAGACGCGGAGTATAGCGGGCGAGGAGAAGCGCTGCGGTTCGTCCGAGTATCCGCGCATTTTTATACTTCAGGTTTTTGATAAGCGTATGTATGAGCGGCATTTCGTACTGAAATGGAGATAGGAATGCCCAGAGTGCGGTCTTTTTTCTGCAGGGGACGCAGGTTCGTCCCGGACACGCTTCGTCGCGCTCGGGCGCAAGCCGGCCGCAGACAAAACAGCACGGAGGCAGGAACTGCAGCGTTTCTTGACACTGCGCGCAGGTAAGTTCTCCCTCGCGTCCGCAGCCGATACAGCAGAGCGGAAAGAGAATGTTGAGAACCTGTTCTTTGAGTGCGCGCCACATTTTATTATGATATAGTAATTATGATGGCCGTGATTCCCTTTTTTAAAAAATTGGCCGCTCCCTTTTTCTCATGGCGCCTCGGGGGGAGACCGAATGCGGTAGTGGGGATTGACATTGGTGCGTGGTCTACGAAAGTAGTACAATTGCGGTATGCGGGGGAGCGGGCGATTCTTGAAACGTATGGGGAACTCCTCAACGAGGGATACTTTAAGGGCGCGCAGGCAACGGGCAGCGGATTCTTGCGGTATTCGGATGCCGATATCGCGGCACTCCTCAAAGATGTGATACGCGAGGTGAAGGTGACCTCTCGCGACGCGATATTTTCAATTCCCGCGGCCTCAAGTTTTGTCATCACTGTAGCATTGCCGCGGCTCTCCTACAAAGAAATAGAGCAGGCAGTGCCTTTTGAGGCGCGAAAATACGTACCTGTCCCTTTATCGGAGGTGGTTCTTGATTGGGATATCTTGGAGACGGATGAAGAGCGTGGTACGATAGAAGTGCTTCTTGTCGTGGTGCCGAAAGAGATTCTTGAAAAATTTAAGCGTATTGCCTCTCTTGCGGGGCTTTCACTTCGTGCGGTTGAAGTTGAGGTGATCAGTGCAGTGCGATCACTCGCGGGGAATGAACTGATACCGCTCGCGCTCGTGATTTTAGGACATCAGACGACGACCTTGACCGTGGTGGATAAAGGGCGGGTGCGTCGGTCGCATCATTTCACCCGCGGCTCGCAGGAAATTACCGCGGCGTTAGAGCGTGGACTTGGGATTGAACGGCCGCGCGCCGAGACCCTGAAACGCGAGATCGGTGTGAGCGAGCGAATTGAGGAGCGCGAAACATCGTCCCTTATCGAGCCGTTTCTTGATACGCTCTTCGCAGAGCTCGGGCGCGTCACTGCAGGATATAATCGGCGGGCCAGCCGTAAAATTCAACGGATCATTCTTGCGGGCGGTGGCGCGAATCTTAAAGGAATCGTGGAAATTGCGGCAACACATTTCGGGATTGAGGTGGCGAGGGGGAATCCTTTTTCTCGCGTGGTCGCACCGGCATTCCTCCAGCCAGCTCTTCGTGAAATCGGACCGGGATTTGCGATCGCCACGGGGCTCGCGCTGCGGGAAATTGCATCACGATAATAATAGGTGTTTCAAAAAGCGACATTCTAAATGGCTGATATCCTTAAAAGTCCATCGCCTGCCGCCCGACTCAACATGAGTGAGGGGAGATCGTTGTTTGTATACGGAGCGCTCATTATATTTTTTTTCATGCTTGCGGGTTATGGGGGCCTTTTGTTGTTAAACCGGGCGCAGGAGGGTGCGCGCGATGAATTACAGGAGGAGGTGCGTCTCAAAGAAGAAAATGTTCGTCCTGAATTGTTGAACGAAATTACGGCGCTTGAAGAGCGTCTTAAGAATTTCAGGACGCTTCTGGATAGTCACGTCGTGTCAACCGGACCGCTCGCGCTTCTTGAGCGTCTCACGCATCCGCAGGTGCGTTTTACCAACTTTAACTTTACGCCCGGAGATCGGAAACTTGATTTGACCGGCGAGGCGGCGAGCTACGGCGTTCTTGCGCGCCAGATTGTGTTTTTCGAGGGCGAACCCTTAATAGAGCGCGTGGAATTCGGCGGCTTGTCGCTCGGGCAGACCAATGTCATTAATTTTAAGGCGTCTCTTGTATTGGCGCCTTCAATGCTCCAGTTTGGCGCCGCATCGCCGTCGCTATAAAATAGTTAAACATTTAAATATACTATTCAGCCGTGGTTCAACTTTTCGTCACTCTTTTACTTTTTTTCGGTACCGGCGTGATCGGTATTTTATATCTTGGTCCGGAATGGACGCGTTTTGGCGGACTTCGGCGCGAGGCCGAGGGGCTTCAGGCGGTAAGTGCGAAGATGGATGATTTATTTCTTATCCGCGACGAACTGTTTAGAAAGGTGAATGCCGTTTCTAATGATGATCTTGAACTTCTTGAATCCGCGCTTCCCGGCATTCCGGCGCGCGCCCCCTTTCTTGCATCGCTCGAAGCGCTCGCGATAAGTAAAGGACTGATATTGAAAAATCTTGATACGATAGGGTTTATCACCCAGCAGGCGGCGCCGTCACTGCCCGCAGGAGGCCCTCGTCAGCCGGCTCCCCGGACCGGAGGCGCTCCGCGTTCAGCGGTGAGCAAGGGGGCTCTCGGCGAGGTTGAAGTGCAGATGATCGTGCTTGGATTTTATGATCAATTCAAACAGTTTCTTGATGCGCTTGAGAAGAGTGTGCGTATTATTGACGCGAAGCAGCTTTCTTTTGGTTCGGTCGGCGCGGAAAAGGGATCAGCAGTTCCTTTGGAGTTTAAAATCTTGATGAAGACATATTATCAACCGTAGTATGACCAACCGCACCATCATTCTTATCTTTGTGGTTCTTGTGCTTGGCCTCGTGTCGTATGTGTTTTGGCAGCGGCAAGCGGCTCCTTCGGTAAAAGAGGGAGCCCCTGAGGTTGCAGAGATTCCCGTCGTCGCAGCGCTTGAGCGGGTGAAGACGATACAACTGAACACTGAACTTTTTCAGAGCGCCCTTTTTCGTTCGCTCAAGCCCCTGCCTCCGAATCCGACGCCAGAAGCGGCGCCCGGAAGAGAAAATCCCTATATTCCTTTTTGATAGATTAGGGTTTTAGGTATGTTTTGACACCGCTTATGCCGAAATCGATTCTTGATATCCTCACCGCAAAAAACGTGCTCAACGCGGGCGACCTTCCCGCGATTCGTCAGGAGGCGAAAGAGAAAAATGTGGGCCTTGAGGACGTGCTCTATGCGCGGGGCATAAACGAACGGGACGTTGCGGAAGCAAAAAGCGAGCTGACCGGTTATCCCGTAAAATATCTCGCGGGCGCGCCGGTGCGGTTTGAAGTGCTTCACGAAATTCCCGAAGAGTCGGCGCGTCATTACAAAATGATTCCTCTCGGCAAAGATGAGGGATATTTTGATGTGGGGATGCTTGTTCCCGAAGAGGTGACGGCGCAGGAGGCACTCCGTTTCATCGCGGCGCGGATCAATCTCCCTGTGCGTATATTCATTATCACGCCTTCGGATTTCAGCGCGATCCTTCAGGAATACAAAGGGCTGACTGGAGAAGTGAAGAAGGCGGTTGGCGAGTTTGAAAAAGAATTTCAGGCGCTTGAAAAGCAGATCGCCCAGGTGCGTCCGGAGGGCGCGCGCATTGTGGAGGAGGCGCCGGTGACCAAAATTTTTGCAGTGATTCTCCGTCACGCGGTTGAGGGAAGGGGGTCAGATATTCACATTGAGCCCGGTCGCGACAAAGTGCGCGTGCGGTTTCGCGTTGACGGGGTGCTTCATACGAGTTTGATTCTGCCGCTTGATATCGCGCCCGCGCTCGTCACCCGCATCAAGGTAATGACCAATTTGAAAATTGACGAAACAAGGATTCCGCAGGATGGCCGATTTCATGCGGAGCTTGCCGGACGGGAGATTGATTTTCGCGTCTCCACGTTCCCCACGGCGTTCGGTGAAAAAGTGGTGATACGGATTCTTGATCCGGCCGCCGGTAAGGGGGATCTCGCGAGTCTGGGATTGGATGGAAGAAATCTTGCAGTGGTGGAACAGGGCGTGCGCCGGCCATACGGCATGATTTTGATTACCGGCCCGACGGGCTCGGGAAAATCAACCACGCTCTATGCGATTCTGCAGATTATCAATAAAGAAGGGGTCAATGTGGTAAGCTTGGAAGACCCGATTGAGTACTATATTGCCGGCGTGAATCAGTCGCAGGTGCGGCCGGAAATCAATTATGATTTTGCAACCGGTCTCAGGCATGTGGTGCGGCAGGACCCCGATATTATTATGGTAGGAGAAATTCGCGATAAAGAAACTGCTGCGCTTGCGATCCATGCGGCGCTCACGGGGCATCTTGTTCTCTCAACGCTTCATACGAATAATGCGATTGGCGTGATCCCGCGGCTTATTGACATGGGAGTTGATCCATTTTTGCTTCCGGCGACGCTGATTCTCGCAATTGGCCAGCGTCTTGCGCGCACGCTCTGTCCCGAGTCGCGAAAAAAAGTAAAAGTCGCGGGCAGGATTAAAGATATCATCACGAGCGAACTCGCTGCACTTCCTGATACTCTTGGTGCATCAAAAAAAGTGCCGCAGGAGATTTATGAGGCGGAAGTTTCTTCCGAATGCCCGAAAGGAACTCGCGGGAGAATCGGCATTTTTGAGGCGCTTTCGATGACGCCGGAGCTGGAATCAATCATTCTCACGGGGCCGTCCGAGACAAAAATTGCAGAGGAAGCGCGGCGGCAGGGAATGATCACCATGAAGCAGGATGGGATACTGAAGGTATTGAAAGGAGTGATTGGCCTTGAACAGCTTTTTGAGATCGTTTGATTTATAAAGCGCATGTGTATATTCTAAAAGTAAAAGAAATATGGAAACAACGCATCCAAAAATTCTCATTATTGACGACGATCCTTTCATTCTTGACATGTACGTGATCAAGTTCAAGGAAGAAGGGTTCGAGATTGACGTCGCGCGTAACGGCAAAGAGGGCGTCGAAAAAGTTCATTCTTTTCTTCCCGACGTGGTGCTTCTTGATGTGGTGATGCCCGCAATGGATGGTTTTGACGTGATGGCCCAACTCAAAAAAGATCAGGAAACGCGCCCTTTTCGCGTTATTTTCCTTACGAATTTCGGTCAAAAAGAAGACGTGGAACGGGGCTTCAAACTCGGCGCTGACGAGTACATTATCAAAGCGCATTTCACGCCCTCGGAGGTCGTTGAAAAAGTGCATGAGGTGCTTAATAAAAGTTCTCTCCATGACAACAAGTAACAGCGCGTATCTGGAAAAACTATTGTCTATAGTGGCGAAGGAGAACGCATCAGACCTTCACGTGACCGTGGGGCGGCACCCCACGATACGAGTTGAGGGCACGTTGACGCCTCTTGTCAAAGAAGATGTGGTTGCGCCCGAAGCCTCTCAAGAGTTTGTGTTTTCTCTTATCACCGAAGAACAGAAGAAAGAGTTTCTCGCCGCAAAAGAATTAGATCTTGCGTATAATTTTCGCGATCGAGCGCGGTTTCGCGTCAATATCTTTTTCCAAAGGGGATTTATGGGCGCGGCACTGCGTTTGATTCCTTCAAAGATGAGGAGTTTTGAGGAACTCAGTCTCCCGCCGATTCTTAAGGAGCTCTGTACCCGTCCGCAAGGTTTTTTTCTCGTCGTCGGGCCAACGGGCCATGGAAAATCGACGACCCTTGCGGCAATGGTTGAATATGTCAATAAGACAGAAGCGAAACATATCATTACGATTGAAGATCCGATTGAATATCTGTTTGCGTCAGATCGATCAATCATTGACCAGCGGGAAGTGGGCATTGATACGGCTGATTTTCACCGGCCTCTTCGTTCCATGTTTCGCGAGGATGTGGACGTCGCGATGATTGGCGAGATGCGGGACGCCGAGACCATTGCGACCGCGGTGACGGCTGCCGAGACCGGCCATTTAATTCTCTCGACGCTGCACACGAATAATGCGGCCCAGACGATTGACCGGATTATTGATTCATTCGCTCCGGAACAACAAAATCAGATACGGCTTCAGCTTTCTTCAACATTGATCGGAATCATGTCACAGCGTCTGATCCCTCGTCTTTCGGGAGGGTTGGTTCCCGCGGCCGAGGTGCTTATCGTCACACCCGCAGTGCGTAATCTTATTCGCGAAGGAAGGACGTACGAGATTGATATGGTGATTGAAACCGGCTCGGAAGAGGGTATGATCAGTTTGAACCGGGCGCTTGCGGATCTTGTGCGCAAAGGCGAGATCAGTATGGAGAATGCGCTTATTTTCTCGCTTCAGCCCGACGAACTGCGTACACTCCTTGTGAAATAACACTCCTTTTCGGCATGCCTCTTTTTGAATACCGTGCGCGCACGCCTGAAGGCGAGACGCGCACCGGCGTCGTTGAGACCTCATCACAGGAAGCCGCTCTGGATCTGCTCCAGCGGAATAATCTTGTTATTATCTCTTTGCGAGAGTATCAAAAACCGCTTCTCGCCGGAGGCATATTTGGAGGGCACATTTCCCAGAAAGAAATCGTCATTTTTTCGCGGCAGCTGTCAACGCTCCTCGAAGCGCAAGTGCCCGCGGTCTATGCGTTAAAAACTCTTATTGACGAGACCAGAAAACCCGCATTCAAAACGATACTTGCCGAAATTATGAATGACGTGAGTGGAGGACTCGCCCTCTCGCAAGCATTCGGAAAACATCCGGGGGCCTTCTCTTCATTCTATGTGAATCTCATTCGTTCGGGGGAGGAGACCGGGAAATTGCAGGAGATCTTTTCATATCTCGCCGACTATCTTGAGCGTTCATATTACCTCACGGTCAAGGCGCGCAATTCCATGATCTATCCCGCGTTTGTGCTTATTGCGTTTGTCGGCGTCATTATCGTCATGCTCACGGTGGTAATCCCGCGGCTCGTCTCGATTTTTGAAGAAGCGGGCGCGACACTCCCTATTTACACGCAAATCATTATCTATATGTCGATATTCCTGCGGCAATGGGGGATTGCGCTCGTAGTTGCCGCCGCGGCCGGAGCCGTTTTTGTCTGGCGATGGTCGCGGTCTGGCGCCGGTCGTCTTTTTTTTCACCGGCTGCAGCTTCGCGTCCCCGTTTTCGGCGCGATTTATCAAAAACTTTTCATGGCGCGGCTCGCCGATAATCTCCGGACGCTCATCGCGGGCGGTATTCCCATCATGAAAGCGCTCGCGGTGACGAGCGATGTCGTCGGCAATGCGGTGTACCAGCGCGCGCTTGAGCAGGCGATTGAGGCGGTAAAAGGGGGGGGATCCATCTCGTCGGCATTCGAGCGAATTCATGAAATGCCGGTGCTCGTCACCCAGATGGTGAAAGTGGGAGAATCCTCGGGGCGGCTCGAGTTTATGCTCGGGAGCGTCGCAAAGTTTTACCAAAAAGAAGTTGACTCGGCCCTTGAGAACCTCGTGGCGCTCATCGAGCCGCTCCTCATTGTATTTCTCGGGGTAGGAATCGGGATTCTGGTTGCTTCCATTCTCGTGCCGCTCTATAATCTTGTGGGGACGTTTTAGTCTGATAATTCTCCGCACAAAGGATGAGACGGGGTGTGGATAAATTCTTGGTGCGGGGTGCGATAAGAATGTGGTAGAATCAACAGGAGGTCGATACTGGCTTTTTAATCTTTAATTTATGTATATGGTTTTTCAGAAAATATCATTTAACAATCGTCGAATTCGAGTCGGCAAAGGCGGTTTTACTCTTATTGAACTTCTCGTCGTGATTGCGATTATCGGAGTGCTTGCTTCAATTGTGCTTGCATCGCTCAATACCGCGCGGCGGAAATCCCGCGATGCGCGGCGAGTGACTGATATCAAACAGTTGCAGCTCGCGCTTGAACTCTATTATGATGCGCAAACCCCGCCGCAGTATCCCGCGTATAATGCGGATTGCACGGCGAATGGATTCGGACTCAATGTGCTCGCGCCAAACTATATTCCGCAAGTGCCTCGTGATCCGACAAGAGTGACTCCGAATAATTGCTACCTCTACGGCGCGCCCGGCGGAACGGTAACGCGAAATGCGTATCATTTGGGCGGGATTCTTGAAGACAGCGGACATCAGGCATTGAAGACCGATCGCGACTTCAACAGCACAACGGAGTACAGCGGAAGCGGCGGATTCAACGGCGCGACCGGTGATTGCGCGGCAGGAACGGGTGATGAGGCGTGCTACGACGTGGTGCCGTAAAGAAGGATCCTCCATGATTTTTCCTGCTGTTTTGATTGTGGTTATTGCAGGGATGTTTGGGTGTGTCATGGGGAGTTTCCTTAACGTGATTGCAATGAGGCGCGGGAGAGGCGAGTTAGCGGGGGGAAGATCATATTGTGAATCGTGCCGGCACGCGCTCTCATGGAAAGAGCTGATTCCCGTAGCAAGTTTTCTGATCCAGAAAGGGCGGTGCCGCAGGTGCGGCGCCGCCCTTTCATGGCAATATCCTCTCACGGAATTGGGCACCGCGGCGCTTTTCGGAACGGCCATGTGGTTATTTCTCCCCGGGGCCGACGGATTTTTCCTGACCGCGCTTATACTTGCGAACCTCTTTATAGGATTGAGCGCAGGAATCGTGGTATTGATTTCCGATCTGCGATTTCAGATTATTCCGAATGCCGCAGTAGGGACGCTTTTGGCAGTGGGGATTGCAGAAACATTCCGTCGCAGAGAATTCTTTGTGTTCGGATTGGGAGGCGGAAATAGCGCCGGAATGGGTGAGGACGGCGCTGCGGCGATTGGCATCGCACTCTTTTTGGCGGGACTTTGGTTTTTTTCGCGGGGGCGCTGGATTGGTTTCGGCGACGCAAAACTTATTGGCGCAACATCCCTTATTCTCGGGTTCCCCGCGTCCCTCGCAGGTCTTCTTTTTTCATTCTGGATTGGAGGTGTTGCCGGCGCGGGACTGCTCGCTGCGGGGTATGCGACTGCAAAAAGCCGTATTCCCTTTGGGCCATTTATTCTTGCGGGAACCGTCGCCGCATATTATTTCTCCGATCATTTTTTTGCGATACTGTTTCACCTATGGTGAGCTCTACACATCGATTATTGTCGCGGAGAGTGCGAACGCCCGAATCCGCGGCCACATATTGGGTGGTGTGCGCCGCTTCGTGCGTTTTTGTGCTCGGTTGGATATGGCATGCGACAAAAAATCTTGATCGGGAAATAGATTTTGTGCAGGAAATACGGGTCGCAACGCCCGCGCTCACGAGAGCATGGATTGAAATTGATTTCGGCAATGGCCGCCGGCGGGTTTTTGAGGGTGACGTTGGCCATCATCAATATCTCGTCAAGCCCTTGCTTGAAACAGTCGCGCGGGAGAGAAAACTTGCGCTCGCATTTAAGAAGGGATCTGTGCGGCATATAGGAGGCGTGGGCACGCCTCTGGGCATTTGGAAAATACGTTGGAACGATAAAGACATTGATGTTCCGCTTGAAACCCTAATGATTAAAGCGGGAGATCGTTATACGTTTACATTTGAAAAGAGCGAGCGCTAGGGAAACCCCAGAACAGCCGGAAGGCTGTTTTTGTATTGCGTTGTTGCGGTATACTGGAAACATGGAGGGAAAAAAAGGATTTACGATGGTCGAGGCGGTGGTGATGCTTGGAATCATCACGGCGATTAGCGCGCAGGTGCTTATCAGTTTTACGGGGATTGGCGGGAGCGCGGCGCTTCCGCGCGCGGCGCGGGAACTCGCGCTCGCGTTGCGCCAAGCCCAGAATATGTCGCTCGCCGTGGCGATCGTTCGCGGCGTGCCCGCAAGTACGCCCGTCGGTATGCGGCTGTCCACTGCCGCGGCAGATGCGAATTCCTACATGCTTTTTGCGGATGTGTTTCGCGATTTCAGGTACCGCACTGATACGATTCCTCCCGATGTGGCGATTCCCGGATTGGAGCGTAAGACGTTTGAGAGAAATGTGAGGATTGCGTCATTGAAAGATCGTTCATCTCGGTCATATTCCATCGTCCATATACTTTTTGCCGCGCCCGAGGCGGTATTGACGATCACGAAAGAAGACGGCACGCCGATTACTGACGATCCTTTGACCATTGAACTTCGCACGTCATCGGAGTCGACGAGAAAAATTATTGTCCGCGCAAACGGACAGATCAGCATCAAATAAGATGAAATAGTACATAATGAAAATAGTAAATAACGAGGCTTTTACATTGCTCGAGACGTTGGTGGCGCTCGCGGTCATCCTCGCGGCGCTCGGCGGTCCGGTCACGCTCGTGACGCGCGGAATCTTTGGTTCCTCGTTTTCCAAGAATCGGCTCATTGCCGCAAATCTTGCGGAAGAAGGCGTTGAGTTGATCCGTCTCATCAGGGAACAAAATGTTATGTGCGCGATTAAAGGGGGGTCGGGTACGAAATGGGATACTGATTTTGACGGAACGGGGACCTTGACGAGCGCGGGTCCGAAAACGATTGACGCCGTTGACATGTTTACGCGTTCATGCGTATCGGGCGTGACCGTAAAGAATCCGCGCCGCGGAGGAAATTGCGGCACGACCGGATTGCGGATTGATGCAGCGGGCCGATACAATCATGTGAGCGGCGCGCCGACCATTTTTACGAGGTGCGTAGACGTCGTGAGGCCCGTGGCGGACGAGGGTTCAATTCCGAAACAGGATATCATGGAAGTAATCTCGCGGGTGGAGTGGAATGAGAAGGGAACGCCGCGGAATTTTGAAGTCAGGGAGCGGCTGTATAATTGGAAATAATGGAAAGTTTTAGAAGTTCAGATGGGTTTACGTTGCTTGAGATGGTAATTTCCATCGGTCTTTTTTCCGTGCTCGTCATCGCCTCAATCGGAATCACGCTCGGGGTATCGAATGCCCAGTTGAAAGCGGCCTCGCTGCAGGTCATTCAGGATAACGTTCGTTTCAGTTTGGAACTCATTACAAAAGAGCTTCGCACGGGGAGTAATTATAAATCAGTGGCGCTTTCGTGCTCCGGCATCATCGGTTCCGGACTGCAGTTTACGGGCGTGAATCAGGGCGTTTTGCAGGAACGGTATTACTATCATGGGGATACTGATGGCGACGGGGTTCCTGATGCGATCATGCGGGTTGCGATGGGGAGTCCGGGTTCCATTGATTGCGGGTCCGCGCGGCAGTTTACGGCAGAAGAAGTTATTGTTGAAAAATTTTGGATCGGCATTGAGGGGGCGGCGCGAGGCGCGGCAGACGGTCAGCCGCGCGTGACATTGAGTTTTCGCGTGAAGGCGCGAGAGGCGCGGTTCGGTCCGGAGACGGTGATGGCGCTTCAGACCACGGTGACACAGCGGCTCCGGGATTTATAAATTTATAATAAGATGATTGCAGAGTTCAAAATCCGGAAAATACCATTCCTCTTTGATAAAGAGCAGGGGATTACTTTGCTTTTGGTGGTGGTATTGCTTTCCGCGCTTCTCACCATCAGCGTCGGCATTTTTAATGTCGTGTTTGGCCAAATTCTCATTTCCGGCGAAGTGAGCGATTCGTTCCGGGCGCTCTATGCGGCTGATGAGGGGCTTGAAAAACTGCTCTATCGCGATCGGGTTCTCCGGGAGCTGTGCGCGGCGCCGTGCACTATGTCGAGCTCCGGGCGGATTGATGCGAAGTCGGGGGGATGCTACGAATTTATAGTGACGAAGACCGCAGCGCCTTTGACGACGATGAAGGTGACCGGCGAATATCGCTGCGCTGCGCCTTCGCGTGTGGTGCGGCGTTCATTTGAAGTGGAATATTAAAGACGTCCTTTTGATTATGACAAAAAAAGAAGCACAGGAACGGATTCTCAAGCTCCGGAAAGAGATTGACCATCACCGGTATCTTTATCATGTGCTCGATCGCGAGGAGATCTCTGATGTAGCACTCGATTCTTTAAAACATGAGCTCGCACGGATTGAAAAGGAGTTTCCCGAATTGATTACTCCGGATTCGCCGACACAGCGGGTCGCCGGTGCGCTCCTTCCCGGTTTCAAAAAAGTGCGCCACGAGACAGCCATGCTCTCGCTTAACGATGCGTTTTCCGAAGAAGAGCTCAAAGAATGGGAAGGGCGCATTAAGAAATTGACCGGCAGAGACGCGCCCGAGTATTTTGCGGAAATCAAAGTGGACGGCTTCGCGGTTTCTTTGCTGTATGAAAACGGTGTTTTGGTAAACGGTTCGACGCGCGGTGACGGCGTGATTGGAGAGGATGTGACGGACAACCTGAAAACGATTGAATCAATTCCTCTGCGCCTGCAGAACCCCGCAGTTTTTATGCATGAACGGGACGTAGAGAAAATTCTGAAGAAATTTCCCCGCGCCGCGGCCGCAACCGCCGCAACTCCGCGGAGATTGGAAGTGCGCGGCGAGGTCTATATGACCAAGAAAGCGTTTGAGGAAGTGAATCGCGAGCAGGATAAAAAGGGGGAGGCGCGGTTTGCGAATCCGCGCAACATTGCAGCCGGGTCGGTGCGTCAGTTGGATCCAAAGATCACGGCAGCGCGCAAACTTGATTTTCTCGCATATGACCTCGTCGCTGATCTTGGGCAGGAGACGCATGAAGAAGAACATGTGATCGCAAAACTTTTTGGATTCAAAACCATGGGGCTCGCGGAAATTTGCCGGGATACCGATGCGGTGATGGCGTTTTGGAAACGGGTGCATGCCGAGCGCGAGAAATTGCCTCTGCTTATCGATGGCATTGTGGTGCAGGTGAATTCCGGAACGATTTTCGATCGGCTTGGAATCGTCGGCAAAGCCCCGCGCGGAGCGGTCGCTTTCAAATTTCCTGCAAAAGAGGCAACGACCATCGTAAAGAGTATCATCATTCAGATCGGCCGCACGGGTGTGCTGACGCCGGTTGCGGCGCTTGAACCGGTGTCCGTGGGAGGCGTGACCGTTTCACGCGCAACTCTGCATAACATGGATGAGATTGAGCGGCTTGGCGTCCGGATTGGCGACACCGTCATTCTTCAGCGCGCCGGAGATGTCATTCCCGATGTGGTGCGGGTATTGAAAGATTTGCGGCCGCGCAGGGCGAAGAAATTCAGGATGCCTCGGATGTTTTGCGGTCAATCCGTGATCCGCCGCCGCGGCGAAGTCGCGCATCGAATTCTGCATCCGGAAAAGTGCGAACTTGTGACGCGCGAAAAATTGTATCACTTTGTATCAAAAGGCGCATTTGATATTCAAGGATTGGGGCCGAAAATTATTGACGGATTGTATGATGAAGGGCTTGTCTCGGAACCCGCGGATCTTTTTCTCATCACCGAAAGGGATATTGAGGAGGTTCCGCGGTTTGCGGAAAAATCCGCTCAGAATCTCGTGCGCTCCATTCAGGCAAAGAAAGAAATTGAATTCCCGCGTTTTATCTATGCGCTTGGCATTTTGCATGTAGGGGAGGAGACGGCGTTGGATCTCGCGCGGCATTTCGGCGCGCCGAAGAATCTCGAGCGCGCATCGCTTGAAGAACTTATTGCGGTGCCGAATATCGGAGATGTCGTCGCGCGGAGTATCTATGAATGGTTCAAAAATAATGAGAATCGCGGAGTGGTCAAAAGATTATTGCAGGCGGGCGTGAAAGTGAAATCGGTCAAAATGGCGCGTGGGAAGTTGCGCGGTGTCACCTTTTTGCTCACCGGCGGGCTTGAGGTCATGACGCGGGATGAAGCAAAACGCAGGATTCGGGAGCACGGAGGGGATATCGCGGAGTCAGTGAGCAAAAAAATCGGCTATGTGGTCGCGGGGTCTCGGCCCGGGTCAAAGCTTGAACGCGCAAAAAAACTGGGCATAAAAATAATTGATGAGAAAGAATTAATACGTGTGCTCAAATAGATCCGTTGCGTTGATAAGAAAAAATATGTCAATATCATTGAAAGACGTTGAACACATTGCTTCTCTTTCGCGAATCGAGCTTTCCGAAGGAGAGAAAGAGAAATTCGGGCGTGAACTCTCGGCAATTTTGGGGTTCATTGAGACGCTCAATGCGGTTGACACCGAAGGAGTTGAGCTAATGACAGGAGGGACTGCGCTTGAGAATCGCATGCGCGAGGATGGGATTGTTGATGACGCGCTGGAAGGCGGGGCAGCAGCGCTTTTGGATGCCGCAGCCGAGAAAAAAGAGGGCTGGGTGAAAGTAAAAAAGATTTTTCAATAGATCGCTCCATGAAATCTCTATGAATTTGAATGAATTGACTATTGCGCAAGCCGCAGAAGGGCTGCGCGCCAAAGAATTTTCAGTGACCGAGCTTGTTTCGGACTGCATTGATGCGATTGAGAAGAGAAATCCGGAGCTCCATGCGTATCTGGAGATCGCACGCGATGCGATGCAAGAGGCAGGAAAAGTTCAGGAAATGCTTCACGGCCATGAAGGGATTTCGCCGCCGCTTTTAGGAATTCCTTTTGCGATTAAGGATAATATCTTGATTGAAGGAAAAAGATGCACCGCAGGATCAAAGATGCTTGAGAGATATACGGCTTCATACGATGCGGCAGTGATTCAAAAATTGAAGGCGCACGGGGCGATTTTTCTTGGCAAAACGAACATGGATGAATTTGCGATGGGATCTTCAACGGAGTATTCCGCATTCGGGCCGACAAAGAATCCTTACGATATTTCGCGTGTCCCGGGCGGCTCATCCGGGGGATCGGCCGCCGCGGTGGCGGGGCATTTATGCGTTGCCGCGCTCGGTTCCGACACCGGCGGTTCCATTCGCCAGCCCGCATCATTCACCGGCATTGTCGGGTTCAAGCCGACATACGGCCGCGTGAGCCGTCATGGATTGATTGCAATGGCGTCTTCTCTGGACGAGATCGGGCCCATCACAAAAACAGTGGAGGATGCGCGTCTTGTTTTTAAGGCGATACAGGGTCCGGATGCGTTTGATGCGACTACAATCCAGCACCCCGCACCCCGCACCCCGCACCCCGCATCCGATTTAGGCAGTATTAAAATTGGGATACCAAAAGAGTATTTTGGGGCAGGACTTGATTCTGATGTTGAGGAAGTGATTCGCGGCGCGCTCAAAAAATGCGAAGATGCGGGGGCGCACGTTGAGGAAGTGAGCTTGCCACACGCAGAATATGCCCTCCCCGCATATTATATTGTGGTGCCGTCGGAGGTCTCGGCAAATCTCGCGCGATATGACGGCATTCGGTATGGAGCTCATGTGGCTTCCAGTCTCCAGTCCCCAGTTTCCACCCTTTATGACGCGTATGCGAAATCCCGCGCGGAGGGATTTGGGCAGGAAGTTAAGAGACGCATTATGCTTGGCACGTACGCGCTCTCCGCGGGATACTACGACGCATATTATGTAAAGGCGCAAAAAATCAGGACCCTCGTTAAACAGGATTTTGATCACGCGTTTGGGCGTGTTGATGTCATTGCGGGTCCCACGACGCCCACACCCGCGTTTCGTCTCGGCGAGCGCGCCCGGGATCCGCTTGAGATGTACCGCGCGGATATGTATACGGTTGCGGCGAATCTCGCGGGCGTGCCCGCGATCTCAATTCCCGCAGGAAATGTGGTGCGCGACGGAAAAGCCCTTCCCGCGGGCCTGCAGCTTATTGGTCCGCGGATGGCCGACGAGAAGTTATTAGAGATTGCATTATTGATTGAGCATGGAATTAGATAAAGACCATCTTTCCAATACGGCGGTTGAAATCATCACGGCGGTAACGCTCGTGACGCTCGCGAGCACCCTCATCGGCGTCTATATACTTGGCGCGTTTGAACGATATAGAAATTTTCTTGAATGGTTCTACGGACTTGATTGGGAGCGCGTAAAAGCCATCGCGGCGATTATTTTCATTATCATTGACCTCGCGTTTGTCTGGTGCATTGGCACGATCGCGCGCCGTCTGAGACGGCTCAATAAAAAACCCGTTTTGGCGGAAACGGAGGTCGTGTCCCATGAGGTGACGGTGCAGACGGAAGTCCGCGAGAATTGGGAGCACATTCGGGAACTCGCCAATTCATCAAATCCGTCTGATTGGAATATGGCGGTGCTCCGCGCGGACGCGCTTCTTGAAGATGCGCTCGCCGATCTTGGCTACGAAGGCGAGACCATTGCGGAACGACTTGCGATTGTTGACGCAACAAAACTTCCGTCGCTTGACCGCGCCTGGTCTGCGCACCGACTGCGCAATGCCATTGCGCACGATCCGTTGGAACAGCATACGCGCGAGACAATCCTCTATGCCCTGCGCTCGTATGAGCAAGCATTCAAGGAGCTCGGCGTGTTATAATTATAAAAAGAGGTTCCTCATGAACCTCTTTTACTTAAGGTCAGCCGCAACTTTTTTGCGATACCCTGCAATTCCCATCGCACATTGAAAGAAAAACAAAACACCCATTTGTAAACGGGTGTTTTGTTTTTCTTGATTGCGGGACCGGGAATTGCACCCGGGCCTCAGGGTTATGAGCCCTGCGACGTACTTCTCGTCCATCCCGCGATGGAAGTATAACGCAAAACTATAGGCGAAGGCAAGCGCGAATTTCTCTTGTCCAGCGCTTCAAAATCGTGTATTCTATAGATAGAAATTCGCGCCGGCGTAGCTCAGTGGCAGAGCGAGGGACTCATAAGCCCTAGGTCGGAGGTTCGATCCCTCCCGTCGGCAGTATTCTTGAATTAGTCCGAACGCATTTCGCCCCGACTGAAGTCGCGGGCGAGGAAGTCCCCCCGCGAAAACAATCCGAAAATGCGGCGGAGCCGCACCGCTCAAAACCGCAAAAGAACCCGGAGAAAAACATCGGC
>CAYIAH010000009.1:0-13984 GCA_964361495.1 uncultured Candidatus Saccharibacteria bacterium
TCCGACATCCGAACTGGTTTAGGCTCCTCCCGTTTCGCTCGCCGCTACTCAGGGAATTTTGCGAAGGCAAAATTCCCTAACTCACAACTCACAACAAACAACTAACAACAAAATGTTGTCGGTTGTAAGTTGTAGGTTGTAAGTTAGAAAAAAATTGCTTCGCGATTTTTTTCTTTTCCTCCGCTTACTGAGATGTTTCACTTCAGCGGGTACGCCACCGCGCTCTGCACGGAATAACCAGTTATTAGTAACTAGTAACTCCGTGCAAAGCACGGCTCACCGTGTTTTGCACGGTGGGGTTTCCCCATTCGGACATCCCCGGATCAAAGGTTGCTCGCCACCTCCCCGAGGCGTATCGCCGGCACGCCGCGTCCTTCATCGCCATTCGAAGCCAAGGCATCCACCATATGCCCTTATAATTTTACCTGCCCACATCAACGCACATTACGTCTGATATGGGTTTTATTTTACCTGTGTTATTAAGTTTTCAAACTTCTGTCCATTATCAACCATCCAATATCCTCATGATCATTACTCATATATATAAAGGACATTGGATGACCGATATGCAGGAAAAAGAAAACCGCTTTTTTAGCGGCTTTGCATCACATCTTTATCTCAAAAAACTTACAGTCACAGCGAGGTACTGTCAGCTTCTCCTCGAAAGAAAGCCGCTTTTATACATATGGCAACAATATTTTCCATCAAAAGAAGTATAAAGGAATGTCTTTTATCCTGTCAAGCACACATGTGGAAAAACAGTGGAAACCACCCCGATGTACATCGGGGTGGTTTCCTTTCAGTAACAATAGAAAATGAGGGTTATTTTTTAAGCTCTCCCCTCACTTTTTCAATAAATCCCGCAGCCGCCTCTTTGCCTCCGAGTCCAAATGCGATTCCCGCGGCAATCGCAATTGCGGCAACAAGACCGGTAATGAGCGTTTGGATGAGCGTAACCGCAATGCCAACCTGCATCAATACTGCCGTAAAAGCAAAAATCCAAATTGACCAGCGCACTACCACGCCCGCTATTGCGCCGCTGTGTCCAAACGTTTGAAGCGTGCTTTTCGTGAGCCGTTCCACAACGTCAGAAACAACCGCAGCAATAATCAGAATCAGAGCCGCAATGACGACATTCGGAATATAAAGAAGTACATCGCTCAGAAAATCAGACACTTGCGTCAATCCAAGGATATTGGTCGCCGCAAGCAGAAACGCAACAATCACAAACCATTTTACCAAATGTCCAATAAGGGCGCTTGCATCAATCTTCCATCCCGCCCGCTCCAGCATTTTTTCAATTTCAAGCTGCGCAAGAAGCTTATCCAGACGCACCGCGCGCACCACCTGCTCCACCACCTTTCCGAGCGCAACCGCAACAATCCACCCGATAATAAATATAATGACTGCGCCGACGAGAAGCGGAACAAAGTTTGCGACCGATGTCCATACTTGCTGAAGAGATGCGATAATCACATCCCCCCATGTTTGAAGTATCATAAGCAAAAAATTAGTACGTTTCTATCCCTTTACGTATGGGATCGACCTTTATCATTCATTGACTACTTCATTTTATTATAGTACTCTGGCGACGATATGATAAGAATAGTTATCCACAACTCTCATGTTATCTTACACCGATCTCATTAAAGGCGTGCTTTTTGTGCGAAATGGGGATCCCTATGAAGTCCTGGAATCAAGTTTTTCACGGATGCAGCAGAGAAAAGCAGTCGTCTCGGCAAAAATAAAAAATCTTTCCACGGAAAAAATTTTTGACGTCACTTTCCAGCCGAGCGACCAATTTGAAGAGGCTGAAATTGAAAAACGGACACTCGTCCTTCTCTATCACCATCGCGGAGAATATGTTTTTGCGGATCATCTGCATCGGGAAAATCGTTTCCCCCTCAAGGAGGAAATGATCGGTGAAAACAAAAAATGGCTCACGCCCAACACTGAAGTCACGGCCCTCTTCTACAAGGGCTCGCTGCTCAATTTTCGCCTCCCCATCAAAATGGATTTCAAGGTGGTTGATGCGCCGCCGGGTGTTGCGGGCAACCGGGCGCAGGCAGGCACCAAAGCGGCAACACTTGAAACCGGAACCATTATTCAGGTGCCGCTTTTTATCAATACCGGAGATACTGTGCGGGTCAATACGGAATCGGGGGAATATGTCGAGCGAACGGAGAAAGCTTGATGAACATGGGATAAATTGCTATCTTTTACAAAGAGGCCTATCATGTCCGTAGCTATCATGTCGTACCTTGTCAACTTATATCCATAAGACAAGAGACAAGCGGGGTACGGAACATACGAATAGGAGGAAGACAAATGCCTACGAGGCAAGACACCGCTGAACGCGCAGTTGAACTTCTGAAAAACAAAATTAAACAGTACCATGCCACCGGCCAAGCTAATTTTTCTGAAGTCTCTGCCCAATTCGCAAAAGAAGGATTAAATCCTGCGCGCGCCCTTGAGGACATCCTGAAAAATGATGATCTTTTCTATCTCCACTACTGGGCATTCATTGCTTTGCGATCGCTCGCTTCAAAAATTGGCGCGGATGCATTGACCAAAAAACAGATTGCCGCAATCCTCATTCATACTGCAATACACGGAGACGAGGAATGGTATAAGACCATTAATGAATTGGCGCGCTATAAAAAATCAGCGCCCATGCTTCTCGATTTTTTCGAAAAGGCATTGAGCCAGAAAAAATATAGACATGCCCACGGCATGGAATGGCTTGCCTTCTCGGCGGTTGCCGAAGTACTGAGTCATGAAAGTACGGATATCAGTGCATCATTGAAACACGCGCTTCTGAAAGCCGCGACGCGAGAAAAAGACTCATTGAGAAAATCTCAAATGGAAGACGTGCTCGCACTGCTTATGGAAACCGCACCGACTCCCCCGGTTCTATAACCTTATGGCCTCCCTCTATCCTCTCAATTTTTATAGGTTTATCTTCGAGACGTTCTTCGGGAACGTCTTTTTTATCCCCCGCAAGCGCTTCTTCAAGAACTTTTTTAAGACCCGCGGAATCAACGGAAGGTTTTTCCCGTGCGCGCCTCAATTCTCTCGCCGGCTGACTCCGTTTTGACGGCGCGAGGGCGGCGTCAACAGAAGGATCATGGGGAGAAGATCGCCCTTTCTCTGAAAGTTCGGAAAGAGAAATGGGCTTTACTGATTCGGGCGTGCGGGTCACGGGCTTGGAATGAGTGATCTCGCTCGGTGAAAATCGCTGACTGCTTGTCCGGTCAGAATCTGTCACCAGTCCGCTTGCCCGTCCAAGAGATAAAGGAGGACGCGGCTTCAAACCTGTACGGTCAGGACGACGAGGGCGCTCCCCGGCTGGTTTCGAAACAGATGGGATTTGCTCAAACGGCGCAGTTAACTTTTCTTCCTCAATGCGCTTCAGACACGCAAGACAGTACACCGGCCGCTTGCCATCCGGCTTGAACGGGACCATCGTCTGCTTTCCACAGCTCCCGCATACTGCCTCATACATTTTACGTTCATCTCCCGTGGCCCGCCCCGTTCCTTCGCCTTTGCCCATCCCGCTCCACGCCGTAATCTCTGCTTCAACATCTATTCGAGACCGGCCATATCGGGCGCGCGATGCCTTCATAATTTTCTCTTTAATCGCCGGATCTCTTTCAAATTTCAAAGGAGGGAGCGTCGTCGCCGAAAAAGGACGGGATGTCACCCCCTCAACCATAAGTTTAAGATAGACTTCATAGTTAGGCAGCCCAATCAAATCCTGCTGAACGAATTCCGGCATAAATTCTTTCTCAAGAAATTCCGCGTCTCCCGCGCCGACCCGAAAAGCAATCATCGTGCCCACATTTCCGAACACCGCATCGCGAACCTTTGTGGAGACATCGGTGACGAGCTGTCCGGTATATTGATGGGCGATGATAAGATTGAGACGGTATTTGCGCGCCTCGGAGAGAATTGACGCGAACGAATCGGTCGCAAAATTTTGAAACTCGTCAACGTAGAGATAGAAATCGCGCCGATCCTCTTCCGGAATGCGAACGCGCTCCATTGCGGCAAGCTGCACCGTCGTAATAATCATCGCGCCAAGAAGCGCTGAATTATCCTCCCCGACCCTTCCCTTTGACACGTTCACGAGAAGAATTTTTCTCTCATTCATCAGATCGGGGATATTGAACGTTGACTTCGCCTGCCCCACGATATTGCGGATGAATCCGGTATTCAAAAATTGATTGACCTTATTCTGGATAGGAACGATCGCTTCATTGCGAAACTGATCGCGCCACTTTTCATACTCATCAATCCAGAAAGACCTCACCACAGGGTCTTTCGCATCCGCGACGATCTTTTCCCTATATTCGCGATCCACGAGAAGCCGCGGAATCCCCAGAAGCGTGGTTCCCGGCGTATCCATCAGGGCAAGAATGCAGTTTTGCAAAATGTATTCCATGCGCGCTGACCACACACCCGCCCAGATTTTGGTAAAAATACCGAGGAGATTCGAAACAATAAGATGCTTGTATCGCACGTCCGGAACTTCAAGCACGTTGAACCCGATCGGATAGTCGGCATCAACCGGATTGAAATAGACCACGTCATTGATACGCTCGAGGGGAATCTGCGGGAGCACGTGCTGTTCCACAAACTCGCCGTGCGGATCAATAATCCCCACCCCTCGACCCGCGCGGATATCCTGCAACACCATATTTTCAAGAAGCGTGGTTTTGCCGGTTCCGGTTTTTCCGATCACATAAACATGCTGGCGTCGATCTTTCGTCTTGATGCCGAAAACCCTTTCGTTCCCCCGAAAGTTACATTTCCCCACATATACCACGCTTTGTTCCTGTTCAAAGGCCATTATGTTCTTATTATATCACATCGAATGCCAAGAAAAAAGCGGGTGAGAGACCCGCATTAAAATGTCCTAGATAATTTGTCCTCCGCAAAAATGACAGAAGTAAATCACGGCATCACCAAGAAGTACTACTCCGCGCAGAAGGCCGAGGTGATAATCCCCTTGAGTGCAGTAAAAGATGCGCGCCTCATCCGGCGACCGTCCATACATTATCTGAAATTCATCAGCATCGAAAATCGCATTTTTCGTTCCGCACGAACTGCAATATACATCAGTCGTCTCGCACGGCTCCATACACGTGCCGCACGGCACTCCCTCAAAACAACCATCCATGCTCATGATTGATCTCCCTTTTAAATGAGCACTACTTTCTCATTGCGGCAACGGCAATTCGTCTTTGCCATCTCCATAGATCGGCAGTCCTGCCGGCGGTCCGACCTTGCGCGCCTCGACTCGTTTAATAAGAGGCCCGGTCAAAACGACATTGGTGGGGAGATGAAAAATAGTCGCGAGCTCCTCCACGTTGAGAATATATTTATAGAGCCGTTCCGCCTTAATCCCAAAATGAAACGCCTTGACGTTCAAAAGAGAACTCGTGAACGATTCGCTGTATGTTCTTCGGGCGCGGTAACTCTCATATATTTTCACCCGCCGCGCCCATACGCGTTTCGTCGGAAACACGTACGGAAAAAACCACTTGCTCGCGCGCGTCCATACCTTGAAATTATTCCTGAAACGATTGAGCGCAACTGATGCATATTGATTGAACGCGGAAAACACCGCGCGCTGGCCAAAATTGCTGTCATAGAGGTCTTTCGGCGAAATATAAATATAACGGATAAATGTTTCAAACCCGGGCTTCCCGACATTGCGGTCAATCGCCTTCATAAGCTCAACCTCGCCGGGCGAGGGAACCCCCAGCAATTCTTCAACGCCTTGGTCCGTCACCTTCTGAAGCGTGCGCGCCTTCAATTTAAGATTTGCCAATTCTCGTTCTCCTTCTTCCCGCCACGCGTCACTCAACGTGGGACGCACCACAATCTGAACCCACAGATGCTCTTGCGGCTTCACTTTCGCAAGGGTTTCCAAAAGCGCGGCAACCGGGTCAAGTTGCCATTCCTCCTCTTTCTCTTCAAAGTCCGTGTAGGTCCTTATTGGATACACGTCAGGCTTCTCCAGCGCCAATTCGTTCCCGAAAAGCTGATAGCCGGCCGTCGAGAGCTCGGCGTATGTCGGGGGCAGACGAGTGATATAGTCCTCAACTTCATCAATCTCAATGTCAGGATATTGGGCATACAACGTGGCCTCCATAATATTGCGGTGCTTCCGGGGAACCCACATATAAAAATGGATCTCGCCGCCGAAGCTCACCACCTCGCAGGAATACCACAACGCCACCTCTCCGTCCCACCATTTTTCTTCAAAATTTGAAGGACTGTTGCGCACCGCATGCATCGCCATGAATACCTGCTCCATCGCGCGGGGATTTCTGCGCACCTCCCGCGGCACTTTAAACTCAAGGAGCATCCAGCTGTTTGCTTTTTTATAAGACTCCCGCGCATACGTGAGCCATAACTGGGGCGTCAAAATCGCGAGAGCAATAAAAAGCCACAGCCACCAAAGATCCAAAAAGAGAGAACCCCATGGCTGAAAGTAGTTGAAAAGTTCGAGAAAGAGAAGATCAAGAGACACGAACGAATTTTCAATTTTCAATTATACGATCGTATATTTTCCTTCCTCTGTTTTTTTAAACCGCGTCTTATCCTGAAGATTCAGGAGAATCGTCGGCACCTTGACGACGCGCTTCGCAAGGACCCGTTCAATCAACTCGCCTTTTGCGAGCGGCCGCGCCGATGCCTTCAAAACCGCGGTCATCACGTCGCGCACCGCGCCGGGCTCATATCCCCATTCGCGCAACGCATACAACCCCCGGCCGACAAGGACAAACCGGGAATCTTTGATTAATTCATTGTGAACCGTCTGCGGATGCGCCTTCTTTTTTGACCATCCCGCTTTGGTGATCGCGTCAGCGACTTCGCGAAAATGGAGCGGCGCGCCTTTCTTTGCAAACGCATGATACGCTTTATCTCTGATTCCCGAGGGAGTAATCGCCGGCCATTCCACCAATCCGAACTCCCCATAGGGATTTCTGCCGATGCGTTTTGAAATCGCGCCGTATGCGTCAAGCGCCTCCGAAGACAGGACTGTTCCGAATACCGCTTTTGCGTTCTCGGCAATGAGCGCGCGGAGCTCCTCCTGCGAAACGGGAGCATTCCGTTCTTTGAGCGCGGCAACGACGGCTTGAAGCACACGATCCGCTTTCCCCGCCGTATCATTGTTGGTCGTCCACCGGCGATGAGCGTCATCCGTTTCCTCAAGCACATCAAAATTCTTCCCCGTGGTCATAAGGAGAGTTATATAAGGATGCAGACGAGACGCAGCGGCAAGCCCGGCCATAAAATCGCGCTCGGCAACAACGCCACCGCGCTTCTCGCAGTATTCTTTGAGCGTCGCAAGCGCCATTTCCACTTCAGAAAGAGAGGTATTTTTACGCAGATGCGCGAGCGCATCCGCCTCAATCTGACGCACGCGCTCACGCGTGATTTTGTATTCCGTGCCGATCGTCTCAAGGGTGCGCCGCACTCCGCCTTTCAACCCAAAGCGCTTCTCAATCACATCCCGCATGCGTCTCGCCGGAAGATCTTTAAGAAGAAGTGTCACGGCATTCTGAACTGCGACGGGAATTTCGCGATAAATATCGTTCATGCGAATAAAAAGATAATTAATTTATTGGTTTCGCCTGATAAAAAAAGTAAGGAGCGGGGTTGCAATGAAGATGGAAGAGTATGTCCCAAAAACAATCCCGAGAATCAACGCAACTGCGAAGAACTGCGTCGTCGCTCCCCCCGCAAGCGCGATCGCGACGAGAACCACAAGAACGGTCAACGATGTATTAATGGAACGCGTTACTGTTTCGTAGACGCTCCGGTTAAGAATATCAACAAATGCCTCCCTGCCTTTTGCCATCCGCAAATGCTCGCGGATTCGGTCAAAGACCACAATGGTATCGTGCACCGAAAACCCTAAAATTGTCAAGAGCGCAGTTATGAACAGCGCGTCAACTTCCACATCGTAGAAATGACCCAGAAATGAAAAGATGCCGGTCGGAATCACCACATCATGAACAAGCGCGATAATGGCGGCGATCCCGTATTTCCACGATGCGACCGGTTTTGATACCGCCCTGAAGGCCCATGCGATATACAAAATAATAGCGGCCGCGGCGATAATAAGCGCAATGGCTGAACGCGTCTTTAACTCTTTTCCGATGGTCGGACCAATGGTATCAAAACGTTTTTCCTGAACCGGAGCGAGCTCTGAAAGCCGGGAGAGAATGTTTTGATGCACCGCTTCTTCAACGTGCCGAAACCGCAGGAGCATATTCCGCTCGCCCGCCGGCTGTATCGTCACCGTTCCGAGTTCAAGGGACGAAAGCGTTTCGTGCAACGCCTCTACCGAAGGACGTTCCTTTTCAAATGCAACGTCAAGAAGCGATCCGCCGGTAAAATCAATGCCAAGACGCAATCCCCACACCGAAAGAGCGGCTATACTTGCCAACACGAGTGCTGCGGAGAAACCCAGAAATACATATTTGTGCCGAATAATATCCATAAAAAATTCCCAATTATCAATTCATCAACGCGCCAATCCGCTCAAAAACAATCCTTTCGCTTTTTCCAGCCGCCGCGTCTGAACCGCAAGAAGCAGAGTCCTCGTCACGCTGATTGCGGTCACCATGCTGACCACGACGCCGATGCCAAGCGTCAACGCAAATCCTTTTACCATACTCGTCCCGAACCAATAAAGAATCACCGCCGTGATGAGACTGGACGCATTGGAATCGCGAATGGAAGTCCATGCGCGACGAAATCCTTCGCGAAGCGCCTCATCAAGAATTTTGCCGCGCCTCAACTCCTCTTTAAGCCGCTCAAAAATGAGGACATTCGCGTCAACTGCCATACCGATTGAAAGAATAAAACCGGCAATCCCCGCCGCGGTGAGCGTCACCGAAATCCACTTGAGCGCCGCGAGAACGAAGACCACATACAACGAAAGCGCCGCGACCGAAATCGCGCCGGGGAGCCGATACCACATAATCATAAAGACCGCGACCGCAATAAAACCGAAGAGTCCCGCGCGAATGCTCATCGCGAGCGACTCGCTCCCTAAAGACGCCTCCACCGACTGTTGCGCAATAAGAACAATGGGAATCGGCAATGCGCCCGCATTGAGGCGCCCCGCAAGCTCTCTTGCCGAGGCGGGAGTAAAATCGCCGCTGATTTGAGCTTTTCCGCCGGTAATTTCCTGCTGGACCACCGGCGCAGAGATCGGCGCGCCGTCAAGGTAGATCGCAAGCGGCTTGCCCACATTCTTTTTGGTCAACTCCGCAAAAATTCCCGCTCCCTCGTCAGTAAGTTCAAGCGCGATGAGCGGCTGATAGGTTGTTGAATCAAAATCGAGTTCTGCGCGTTTGACATATCTGCCGGTCAGCGGCGTCGGAGAAAAATAAGGATCTTCATTAAAATGCTCTTTGCCCTCGCGGGCTTTAAGAATTTCTTCACGCTCTTTCTCCGGACGTTCTTCGCGAAATTCAAGAAACGGCGTCTCTCCGATGAGACGAATCGCCGCGTTCGTATCTTTGACGCCCGCAAGTTCCACGATAAGGCGCCATGCGTCGCCTGACCGATCTGCCTGCACCACGGGTTCGGCAATGCCAAAAAGATTCACACGCCGCTCAATGACATCACGCAGGGCGTCCATCAACGATGCGCGGTCCGAAAAAGAAACCGCGCTCATGTCCGCCTCATACACGAGATGCGTCCCCCCCTGCAGATCAAGACCTAAACGATAAGGAAACTTTGAATTGAGGGACTGAAATTGAGAAGCAATAAACGGAATGCCCGCGGATTCAAAAAAAGAGGTGAAAAATGCAGGCGCGTCAAACACGCCCGCGAGCATCCCCGCAACAAAAATTCCCGCCGCGATGATCCGCCGGGACCGTTGTCCGATCTGCCCGCCTTTCCCCGCAAGAGCCATGTCAACAAAAATACCAGATGATTACTCATCTGGCAAATCAACTAGGGAAATTCATAGCGTGTTTTCGTGCGAAGTGCGGGCGGGAAGGACCAGCAATGCGAGAATACATTACCACCATGACCTTATTCACTCAAATTCAATCCTGCGTTTCGGCTTATCCTCTTCGTCAAAGAGCGTCCCGATGATCCGCGGATCTTTGCGGAGTTCCCGTTTTATTTTCTCCCGGACCCCTGAAGGAAACTCGTATCCCTTTGCCGTCATAAAGTCGCTCGTCTGCACCGCGTGCACCGCAATCGGATACTCATAAACCCCTTTGTCGCCCGCAACGCCTTTTAACCGAACGCCAAGAAGCGCGACCACAATCTGGGAAATTTCCGGCTCAAGTCCCGCGTCGCGCACGATCGCGCGCACTCGCGCATCTGCCCACCGAACAACTTCCAATCGTTCCCGTGTCACCGGAACTCCGACAATCCGCACAAATAACCCCGGCCCCGGAAACGGCATTCGTTCGGTGACACTCGCCGGCAATCCGAGATGCCGCGCAATATCGCGCACCTCGTCTTTGAAAAGATGCGCGAACGGATCAAGCCGCGTGAAGCACTCTGACTCAAACCCGACGTTATGATGTTCCGTGATAACATCCGCCTCGCCGATCTGTCCGGATTCAATAACGTCAGGCGCCAATGTCCCTTGAAGAACAAACCGCGCGCCGAAATCACAGGCAGTGCGCTCGAGCACTTCTTTATAGACCCGCCGGAATATGCGGCGTTTCTCATTGGCATCAACAACATTCGAGAGCGCCGCAAGAAATTGCTCCTCCGCATGCACGACGGTCAAAGAGGAACGGACGTAATATGCATGCATCGAAATTTCCTCAAGCTCGCGTTCCCGAAGATTTCCCGTGTCAATCGTCACACACATCATGCGATCGCCGAGCACCGGCTTCAACAGAGCCGCGAGGGTTGTTGAATCAACGCCGCCGGAGAGCATAAGAACGCTTTCCTCCCCGCGCGGAATCGCGCTCCGTACTTCATCGCGCAGACGTTTGATCTCGTTGTCAGCCCTCCAATCGTATTCAACCCCGCACAGCGTCAAAAAATTATAAAGAATCTGCCTCCCGTATTCGGTCTCGTTCACTTCAGGATGAAATTGAATTCCAAAAAGACATCGCTCCGGAAACCAGATAGACGCAACCGTATCTCCATTCGTCACGCCGGTGATCACAAATCCTTCCGGTAACGCCGCAATACTGTCACCGTGACTTTCCCACACGGTCATTGGATCGATCGGCACTGCGGTGATGCTGTCAAAACCCGGGGGAATTCCGTCAAATAACGGATCCCAATCAGTCCGCCTGAACTGCGCCCGTCCATAGCCGCGGCCCGATCCCACCGGGGCCACTTTCCCGCCAAGAGCGTGCACGATCCATTGCATTCCATAGCAGATGCCGAGTATCGGGATGTTTTGCTCAAGCAGTGCTCGCGGAACCGTTGGCGCGCCTTCTTCATAGACGCTCCGAGGCCCGCCAGAGAAAATAATTCCTTTGGGCGTATTCTTCTCAAGCCATGAAGACACGCGCGAAGGCGAGATAATCTCGCTGCGAACTCCGATATCTCTCAACCTGCGACCAAGCACCTGCGTATACTGCGAACCAAAATCAACAACCATTATCTGCGCCATAGAAGCACCCCATTCATCAATGACTCGTTAATTATCAACGAACGGATATCTCCAAACCATAACACAACCCCGAGTCACGGTTCAATAAGAGGCCGCAGATTCTCCCATCCCAACACCATAAAGACGGAGTAATTTTCTCCCGCGCGTCCGCCGATCGTGCCCCCGCGATGCGGGCCGATGACGCATTGTTTTGTTTTATTAAATGCAAGTCCTCCGGAATCTCCGTAAAACGATGCGACGCGGCTTACCATATATGCATGCAGTCCTGATTCGTCCCGCGTATATGAAAACACCGGCGTTTTGAATGTGTACGTGCTGTCTTCGGAGAGACGCTCCCGAATGCCGGTGATATCCGCGTAGAGCACCGCCTCGCCCGACAGCATTGAAAGATAATTCTGATCTGTGTAATTCGAAGGATATCCAAAATGAAGAAGCACATCCTTCAGCATCACGGGATCAGTACAAAGAGGATACGGAATTGAAGGATACTCCTTGAAGATGGCGCGCGCCTCCGGATATGCGTCAATCTCGGGAATGGCAAGCACCGCGACGTCAATCCCCTTTTCATCATGACGGCTGCGCACGTCCTTAAAATCAATGATGGTCCCGCGAAGATAGTGCGCGGGCTGGCGTTCACGCGGAAAAATGACCGTGCAGACCTCGCTTCCCGAATCCATGATCACATGCGCCGCCGTCACCACACGCGAACCGTTTATCACAAATCCCGAACCGGTATACTTCCCCAACCCGTCGGCGGAGGGACATTCAATCTTCACCACCGCATTGAGAAGCGCCTCAACATTCAGCGGCGGCAACAAAGCAGGAATCGGCGCGGGCGACGGCACAGATTTTGGAGCGGGTGGCGGCAATGGAGCAGGAATTGGCGGCGGCGAAAAAACCTTATCCTCATCAGGAGAAATTTTCGAGAATGTCTTTGGCGGCGAGGGCGGCACTTCCAGACGATCTTCACTCGCCGTCGTCGCGGATTCCACAGAAGATAGTGATTCGGTAATTTCCTCACCGGAAACCAACATTTCCTGCGGTCTGATTTCTGGAAATTTCTGCTCTTTCTTCGGAGCCGGAGAAGGAATCACACGAAAAACCAACGAGAGAATCACGCCTATCCCCGCAAGCACAAGAAGAAACATGCTCATGCCAAAACCTTTTTTCATATAAATTAAAGAAGTCATCCCTTAAACTACCAAAGGATGACTTCCCGGACATGTTTTACAGATTTTACAGAGAAAATATTTACCATCCGCGCGCGCCCGGGGTATAGATCGCAATCGTTGGCTCAGTACAGCACACTCGATCAAGCGCCTGAATGTGGGGAGGATTTCCCGCCGCAGACGCATCTCCTCCGACCACTGCTTCCATCGTGCCGCGCGCAACGAGCATATAATCAGTGCCGTTTGAATTATACGCATAGCAAAGCGTATTGGAATCAAATCTCGGATCGCGAGGAAGCGTCGCAAGATACCGCGAAATACCCGTGATGTAGGTATCATTATTCCCCCACGGATCACAGTGCCCACTCCAATTCCCGAGTCCCTGCGCAGGCGCCGGATACCCCACATTGTCATCAAAATAAAGTTCCAGCGCCGTTGCAATTGACTTCAAATCTGAAATACGGCGCGCATCGCGTGCGCGGCCGCGCGCAGTGTTAAATACCGCAAGAATCATTGAGCTCAAGAGGCTGATAATGGAGATCACCACGAGAAGCTCAATAAGAGTAAAACCCAAAGAAGATTGCCGTCGAGAACGTAAAAGATGCATAATCAGAAATTTTTTATTCGGTGCCGCCCGGACGCACCCCCTGCATGGGAGTATTGCTCAATACATCCCCTCCTGATCCTGATGGCCGCGCTTGACGAAAGAAAACCCAAGAAGAAATAAGTATTACGATCACCGCAAGACCAACAAGCAAATAGTTTGCCTGACGCGCATCGCGTATCTTTCCGCCGGAAAGTTTCGTGAGCAATCGAAGCAGAAATCCTTCTTGAGCGGGACCAGACCATTGGGGGACATTCGGCGTTTCGGGGCGGCCATCATATTGTCCAAGTATATCAACCATAAGATAACCTCGGATTAAATGCGAGTCAACTACCTGCGGAAAAGATCAAGAAGCGCTCCGAAGAATCGCTGAATCGGGGCAGATCCTGAAGGCGGCGGAGGCGGTGGCGCAGGAGCCGGGGGCGGAGGAGTCGTTGTCGGTGGCGGGGTAAATGTTCCAGATGGGGGCGGTGCAACGGTTGACGGTTGAGTAAAGCTCTGTTCTGTCGTGCCGGTTGGAGGGGGCTGATGGAACGTGTCAAAAGTACCGGTCGGCGGAGGCGGCTGGAAAGTTCCGGTTGTTCC
>CAYIAH010000009.1:14084-26729 GCA_964361495.1 uncultured Candidatus Saccharibacteria bacterium
GTCTGTTGCTGAATTTGCTGCTGTATTATTTGTTGCTGTACCTGCTGCTGGACTGCGCTTTCTGGCGTGAGAGAACCCGGCTGCTGGAATCCGCCTTCAGGAGGATGGAATCCTCCCTCGGGAGTCCTAAATCCTTCCGGAGGAAAAGTTCCCTGCTGTCCCGGAAATCCTTCGGGCGCATGTGAAGGAAATTCGCCCGATGTTCCCGGAAATTGTCCTGTTGCTCCGGGGAATTCTCCCGGAGGACGCCCGGGGAACTGTCCGGGAGGTTGTCCTGGAAACTCTCCAAAGCCGGGAAAACCATGCTCTCCTCCGACAGGAAGTCCTCCCTGACTTCTTATCTGCTCTTCAAACTGTTGTTCAAATTGCTGCCTAAAAAGCTGTTCGCGCTGTTCCGACGGAAGCTCATGAAAACCTTCCGGAAGATCATCCTGATTAAATTCCTGAATCAAATTTCCGCGAAGCTGCGGCGGGGGTCCAAAATCATGATCTCCAAATCCTCCAAATCCGCCTCCCGGAGGACCCCCTTGCGGTCCTCCGCCGCCGCCAAAACATTCCTCTTTATGCGATGCGCAATAGCCGATGCATTCTGATGGCGATGTACAACCCCCCGGACCAAGAAATGCCGCTCCGCCCGGACCTCCAGGAAATCCGCCGGGTGCTCCGCCGGGAAATTCTCCCGGACCGCCGGGGAACCCGCCCGGAGGCCCGCCCGGAAATCCTCCTCCCGGGAATTTTCCTCGAAATTCTGTTTCCAAAACGCTAAATTCCTCAAACCGCCGCCGCGCTTCTTCCTCAAACCGCCTAAAGTCCTGAGGCGGACCAAATTCTCCTTGCGCCTCAAAGCGGCCTTGCGTAAACTGCTGCAGCATTTGACGCACCTGTTCAGGAGGAATCCCTCCATGCGTTGCGCCGAATGCGACGCACTCCTCAACATGCGACGGATCACTGCAATACGCACGGCACTCATTATCATCCTTGCATCCGCCGGGGCCTCCGCTCTTCTCCACGGTTTCTCTAATTTTCATTCCCACCTCAAACTCTTGTTCTTCTTCTGCGGTGATCAGCCCCTGACCTTTTGCAAAAGTGAAGCATTCTTCTCCGTGCGTCGGATCTTCACAGTAATCACGGCATTCTATGCCGCGGCATCCGCCGGGACCCCCTTGTTGCGACGCTTTCATGAATTTTTTCGCGCGCTCAACTTCTTCTTTAGGCATCAAGCCCTCGCGTTCTGCAAATTCAAGACAGGCCTCCGAATTATCTGGATTCTCGCAGAAAGTTCTACATTCTTCTCCGCGGCATCCGCCGGGGCCTGTTTTCCCTGCAAATTTTCGCGCCCGCTCCGCCTCTTCCTTTGACATAAAATCATTTTCCACGGCCCACTCAATACAAAACGATTGATTGTCGGGATTTTCGCAGAAAGCGCGGCACTGATCTTCTCCTTTGCATCCGCCCGGGCCTCCTGCAATGCCCGCTTTCTTAAGACGCTTGGCGTCATCCTTTGAAACAAAGCCGTGCTGTTCCGCAAAGTCAAGACACTCCTCAATGCGCGCGGGGTCTTCGCAATACGCGCGGCACTGATCTTCTCCTTTGCATCCGCCGGGGCCTGTTTCAATTTCTTTTAACTTTCTGATGCGCGCCTCCTCTTCCTTGGAAATAAAACCGTTTTCAACCGCATAGTCAAAGCACTCGTCGCGGTGTGCCGCATCTTCACAATATTGCTGACACGATTTCCCGCGGCATCCGCCGGGTCCCGGTTTCAAGAGACGATTCGCCTCATCCTGCGTCATAAATCCATTTTTGACTGCAAAATCAATACACTCCTGTTCATGCGACGGATCATCGCAATATGAGCGGCACGCTGCTTCATCCTGACAGCCGCCGGGCCCACCCTGATTCTGTACTGCCTCAACCAAATCCGCCTCACGCTCTTCCACAAGGCCATGTTTTTTTGCAAACTCGAAACATTCTTTTCCATGACTCGAATCGTCACAGTATGCTTTGCATGTTTCTTTATCGAGGCACCCTCCGAGTTCGGCAATCGGGAATTCGATATCAAAAAGCGAACTCGCAGAGACGCCTCCTGCGGCAAAAAATAATACTACCATCGCTGCCGCCAACGAAACCGTCGTGATGGATATGATACTTTTAGACATGATGAAAGCCATAAAGGCCCTCCTTCATGGAAGGCCCTTATTAATTTAAGAATTATTTAAATGGATTAACCTGTAGATTCTCAAAAGGATTTGAGGTGACGTTCTCAAGCGGATTTTTTACTGCCTGCTCAAACGGATTTACCGCTTTTGCCGCCTCTTTTTCAACTTCTTTCTTGCGCGCTTGTCCCGCTGCCTTCTCCTCTGCAACCCCCGCATCCATTCCTTTGTTGTAACCAATGCTGTTGCCGGCGTAGTAGCCAATGCCCGCGCCGACCACAAGGGCAATAAGTACCCCGCCCCACTTCATAAAATTTCCTCCCTCCATAAAAATTTTAGAAACCTTGCCCGATAAAATAAAGTATACCAGCAGAAAACCGGGACGCTCTATTCCGCCGGGTCCGGTTGATAAGTAAAATTAGTATACCGTAAGGAATACCAAGAGAAAAGCGTCACTTATCCACAGTTTCGCCCAATTTTCTTAATATGGCACTCCTTTCTTGAAAAGAAATACGCGCGCGCCGCGCCGCGTTCCCAAGCATCTCAATGGTTTCATCATAGACCGCGCGATCTACTGGGTAGGGCGTCGCGTCCTTGCCCCCATGCGCAAAACTATAACGAGCCGGGTCCTCATAGGAAGGCGGCGCGCCATAAATGACCTCGCCCACGAGCGCAAGCGCACGAACCGTCTTTGGGCCAACCCCCGCAGTCGCGACTAATTGTTCATACGTGCGCGGTTTCTCTTCAGCAAGGCGGCTAAGAACGCGCTCGAGGTATTTGCTTTTTGAAAAATCTTCGGTGACGACCGGATGCGTGAGAAATTCCGCGTCATCAAGCTCTAAAAGCGTCAGCTGTTCTCCTTTTCTCTCAAATGATGCCATTCGGGACACCGGCGTTGCGTAGGCGCGCAGCAGTCGGATCTCTTTCATGAGCGACGCGTAGCCCGCGTGCACGAGATCCACTGAAAGGGCTCTATTCTTTTCGCTCTTACGCGCCGTGAGGTCAAGCACGCGAGGAGGCGACGTCTCGGAAAAGAAGCCGGCGTGCGGCTCACACACAAGATCATTCACATTTTCGGAAAACCAGTGGTATCGGCGCGCCGTCCCCAGATGCTCGTTCATCCCCTGCTGTACAACCGCCCACGCCCCGCTTTTCGAGAAAAAGAAACTGTGGTGATAAATCTGAAATCCGTCCTGCACGAGCGCCGAATCAACTTTTGCGCTCATCCGTGAATTATACACAAGATTCCCCACCGACGATTCGGGAAATGAAGCCCGAGTTCCCCATTCCCGAATCTCTTCGGGGGTTTTGCGCGATGTCTTCCCCTTCCCCCCGCAGATAAACAGACCGAGATCATATTCCTCATTCCTGATTGCCTCTTTGAGCGCGGCAGTAAGAATTGTGGTAAGACCGCTTGCATTCCAATCAAACGCCAACACCGTGCCGAGCGCCTGAAACCAGACCGGATCAGAAATCCGCCTGATAAACTCATCAGATCCATATTCATCAATCAGCACATAGACCATCTCTCTCCCCAATCGCACCATTCGTTCAAAAAGCCATCTCGGACATGTCCCATAGTCAAGCGTAAATGTAGCAATTCCCCGATACATGGAGTAATCTTATTATATCCGATCTTTCAAAAAAAGGAGTAATGCATGACCAAAATTCTTCTCATCGGAAAATCTGCACGACTTCATTGCATTGCAGAGACGCTCAACCGAAGCCCTCAGCCGAAAAAATTATATACCCTTTTCCCCGGTAATAATCCGGTTATGCGTGATCTATCGGACATCCTTGAAATCGGACACCCTGAAGATATAAGACATGCCATGGAATTTGCCCAAAGGGTTCAGCCCGATTTTGCGATCATCGGACCGGAAGAGCCGCTTGCGCAGGGAATCGTGGATGCGCTTCTGACGCTTGATATTCCCTGTATAGGTCCTTCGTACAAACTCGCGCGCATTGAATCCAGTAAAGCATTCTGCAGAAAACTTCTTGAAAAATACCGCATCTTTCTTTTGGAATGCAACGCGCGTTTCGGGGACCCAGAGATCATGAATGCGCTTCCCCTGCTTGACACCGATTTCATCGCGGTCTGCGACGCTCTCCTGCGCGGAACACTGCATCTTCTTCCCATCACTTTCCGGCGCGAAGCAGTCGTTTGTAAATATGTCGTCCCCAAAGGATACCCGCTTAATCCCCTCAAAAATATGCCGATCACTTTCAGAGACATGCCCGCGCCTGACGAACACCGGAAACTCTATTATGGCGGCGTTGACGCGCGCCCTGATGGGCTCTATCTTACCGGCTCCCGGACGCTCGCGTGCGTCGGTATTGATAAGACGCTCGCGGGCGCGGAGCGCATTGCCGAAGACGTGGCGCAACGCGTTTCGGGAATCGTCTACCACCGCCGCGATATCGGCACCGAGAACCTCGTCAATAAACGCATCACTCACCTGCGCACGCTTCTCCTCAATGCTTGATCGTGATCATTTTGAAGCGTGTTCCAAAAACCCTCTTTCAAAATATACTCTAGAAACGATATTTATAAAACACTTTTCTCCCGAAACGCAGGTCAACATAGTCAAGGCGATTCTGCTTCTCGCGAATTTCTCCGTCAAGCACATTTTTTAAAATGGCGGCTGCGATCTTCGCGTCATCATCTCTTTTGAAAATCACCGTAAATCCTGCGGCGGCGCGCAGCCGTATTTCGCTGGGAACCCGTGAAGATATCCTATAACCAACTGTCTTGATCCCTGCGATCTCTTCAAGTCCATCGGATAAAGAACGCATTGCCGCAATCGTTTTTTCGTCAATCACTCGCGACCCCATACGGATTCCCGAGAAATCGCTTTCAATTCGTGCAATAAGCGCGCCCTCCACATGGGGCGCCGTTTCATATGCGACGCCTTTCTGGTCGACAGAAACGCACTGCGGCGGGGATTCGTCTTCTCCTTTTTCGCCGCATAATACCGAAAAAAAAGTCCGTTCAATCACCGTCACCACAAGCGTATCGGGGAATTTTCTTTCAAAAGAAACGTCCTCAACCCGCGGAAACGCGGCCTTGAGCGCCGTTCCTATTTCCCGGACGGGTGCCGCGAGAAGGAATGAACGCGGGATGAGGTGGCCATATCTTCCCTCAAGCGCCGCGAGAATCTGGGCTCGAATTGCCGATTCATTCAAAAAAGCCGGCAGATTGAGTTCAACATGCGTGACGCGGCCAAACGGCAGAAAAGCGACGCCGGCGAAAAGTGTTCCCGCAACGGCAACGCCGATAACAAAAAACCATCGGCGTTTTCTCGCCGATCCCGCGACAAACGGTTTTCGCGGCGTATAAAGAATCCGGTCACTCATGAAAGGGCAGTTCTCTCAATGCGCCCCAAACTAAGTTTGGGGCAAAACAATCCGCTCGATCAACGGATTGAGACGAGTCAGAAATTCATAGGGCGTGGTGCCAATTTTTTCTGCCGTCTCATCCGCCCATATCGCATCTCGTCCCTGTTTTCCGATGAGCACCGCCTCATCGCCGACGCGCACACGCGCAAGATCGGTCACATCAACAACCGTCATATCCATTGAAACTCTTCCGAGTACCCGACACCGCCGACCGCGTATCAATACTTCTCCTTTTGAAGAAAGACCACGGTCATACCCATGCCAGTAGCCGATCGGCAGTACCGCGATTTTTGCGGATCGCTTCACGCGCTCCGTTCCATCATATCCCACAGAAGATCCTGCGGGAATTATCTTCGCTTCAGAAACAATGGTTTTCCATGCAAGCGCCGGTTTCAGTATCACCTCTTTAATTGGTGATTTTTTAATTTCTTCAGATGGCAAATATCCGTACATCCCCATTCCCACCCGCACCATATCCAGATGGCTCTCCGGAAAAAGGAGCGTGCCGCCGCTTGCTGACGCGTGACGCAAAATCTTAGAGAATCCCGCCTCATTCAATATCCCACATACGGCAGTAAATCTTTTCAACTGCAAAGCGGTAGAGACGGGGTCATGCGGATCTTTGGCAGAAGCGAAATGCGTGTAGACGCCTGCGGGCGCGAGGGAAGAATGTTTAAGAAGTTTCAAAAGTTTAAGAAAGTCGTGCGGCAAAAAACCCTGACGGTGCATTCCCGTATCAATTTTAATATGAAAAGGCGGCCGCCGCGGCGCGGCCGCGAGCGCGTGTAATGCATCAAAATTTGAAATCGTCAGTGTAACATCTTTTGCCGCCGCTTCAGCAATGCGAGCCGGAAGCGTATATCCGAAAACCAAAATAGGGTTTTCTATTCCTTCGCGGCGGAGCGCCAATGCCTCCACGAGAGAATCAACACCGCACCAATGTTTATGTTTAGAGGTTGAACCTCTAAACATGTCGGACAGCGCTTTTGCAACCTGCAGCAATCCGTGGCCGTATGCATTTGATTTGATCACACCCATGAACCGGGTTGCCGCCGGAATCAGACGCAAAAATTGCCCGACGTTATGCCGAAGGGCGTCTCTATCAATCTCAATCCAGGTACGAAGATGTGCCGGGGGCAACATAATGTTTTTCTCACTATACCACTCGTTCTTCTCTTATTGGACTTGACACATTAATGTTTAGATGTATGATAAAAAAGTTCGTTAACAACGGCAACCGCTCCCGAAGAACCTCATCAAAAGGAGATTTTCTATGAGGAAAAAATTTCAAAGACCGAGTAAGGAAGAAATCGCAGCGCGTCAAAAAGCCATTGACGCCGCGTGGACCCAAGGCCACCGAACTATTTCGGCAATTGTCAAAGCAGTGGGCAATGCGGCTTTTACCGAGGTACAATTTCAAAATAAATGTCACTATGTCTTGAAATACCTCACTGAGACGAATAGAATCAAAGAAGTGATCCGGCTGAGAAAACCGCTGGGTCCGCGTCTTCAAAGGAAAAAACCCGAGGCTCCGCGTCAGGAACCTACGCAGACATCATCCGAGAAAACACCGAACCCCCCTCTCTTCCAACTCAAGACGGCGCTTCACACTATCGGCGAACTTCTGCCGCTCAAAAACCTGCGCGCGCATGAGCAATTGACCCAGCGTCTGTGCGAACAGACCCTGGCTATGATCGCTATGATCCGGGAGCATCACGCCGTATGCGACCCCGAACGGCATCTCATGGATTCGCTGAATGATGTGATCAATGCGCTCACTACCGCACCTCTCCCCTGGAGCGATTTTGTCCGCATCAACACGATGCTTGAAACCGCAGAAGCTCAAATCACGGAATTAGAGCGCGCTTCAACGTATCGCCTTGAAGTGCCGGCCGGAGAGAACAACAACTCGAAACTCATCACGCCCCCGCGCCTTATTCACGGAGTCGAGGAACTCCTTCAACGAAAAAAAGTATGGTTCGACGATGACCGCGCGCATTATCTCAATCGCGCATGGCTCCTTTTCTTCCGTGACCGAAGACCGATTGATCACATAGTCAAGGCGCTAGAAAAAGAGATGGAGAGCTCCACCCGCAACCTATCTCTAAGAACATAATCCATTGAATCCCTCGAAGTCGGACTTCGAGGGATTTTCTTCTTTGAGGAAGTTTTATTTGTTCTTTTTTACTGGTATCACCTCGCGTCCTCCCATATACTCCCGCAACGCTTCCGGTATGAGCACCGAGCCGTCCTCTTGTTGGTAATTTTCCAAAATCGCGATCAAGGTGCGGCCGATCGCGAACGCGGTGCCGTTCAAGAGGTGCGCATATACGATTTTCCCGCCGTCAGTCCTCATTTTTATGTTGAGACGGCGCGTCTGGAAATCAGTGGTGTTGGAACAAGAATGCGTTTCGCGATACTCTCCCTTTCCCCCATTTTGTCCCGGAAGCCATGCCTCAATATCAAACGTCGCCGCCGCGGGTGCCGAGAGATCCCCCGTAGAGAGCGCGACGACTCGATAAGGAATTTTCAGCGCCTGCATCAATTCTTCTTCAATCCGAAGAAGCAATTCGTGTTCTCTCTTTGATTCTTCGGGACGCGAGAAAATCACCATTTCCATTTTATCAAACTGATGCACACGCAAAATCCCATACGTGTCTTTCCCATACGATCCCGCCTCTCTGCGGAAACATGTGGAGAAACCGGCATAACGCTTCGGCAAATCGCCCGCGTTCAGAATTTCATCCGCATGCAGGGGGCCGATTGATTGCTCGGACGTTCCCACCAAAAATAATTTGTCTTTTTCAAAAAAATACCGTTCGTCCCGATCTTTCTCCGAATCAATGTACCCCATCCCGCGCATCATCTCCTCTTTAATGAGCACCGGCGGGATGACCAGAATAAACTGGTGCTTTTTCACAAGCATCTCAAATGCAAATTGCACGAGCGCAAATTCAAGAAACACCGCTTCATTTTTTAAATAGCCGAATCGCGATCCCGACACCTTTCCCGCCCGTTCAGTATCGACGAGGCCGAGCCTCGTCGCGAGCTCCATGTAATCGCGCGGCTGAAAATCAAATCGCGGCCGCTCCCCGACCTCGCGCAGTACTTTATTATCGCGCTCGTCTCCCCCCGCGGGAACGTCGGAATCGGGAATATTGGGAATCTTGCGCATCAGTATGAAAAACTGCTCTTCGAGCACAACAAGCTCCGCCTCGGCAATGCCGAGCCCCGCTTTCACGCGCCGCGATTCCTCAATCGCCCGTGTCCGTTTAGTGCCGCGAAGATTCGCGATCTCGCCGGAAAATTCATTCTGCTGTGTCCGCATGCTCTCAACCTCCTGAATTTTTGCGCGCCGCAGCCGGTCAATCTCCAAGAGACGCCCCACATCAACTGCCGCTCCGCGCTTCTCGGCGGCGTCTTTCACTTTCTCCGGATTATCACGGATGAATTTTATATCAAGCATACTCATTTTTCGGCCGCAGGGTTGGAAATAATACGACCTCACGGATGTTTCGCGCATTCGTCAAAAGCATCACTACGCGATCAATCCCGATCCCAAGGCCCGCGGCAGGCGGCATTCCGTATTCCAGCGCCTCAATATAGTCCTCGTCAATCCGATGCGCCTCTGCGTCGCCCTGCGCCCGCCCCTGTTCCTGCTCCTCAAACCGGCGGCGCTGTTCAATCGGATCATTAAGTTCCGCAAACGCATTCGTGAGTTCGAGCCCCCCGGCTATAAGCTGAAACCGGCGCACCTCCCTGCGATCCTCCGCATGTTTTGCAAGCGGAGAAATTTCTGCAGGGTGATTGGTGACAAACGTCGGCTGAAGAATCTTCGGCCGGCAGATTTTTCTATACAACTCATCCGCGATCTGCACTTTTGACATTCCCGCATCCACTGAAAGACCAAGGTCTTTTGCGCGCGCACGCACTGCATCAGAATTTTCGGCATCATACTCCCTAATACCCGCGTCGCGCCTAAGCACGTCTTTGAATGAAACACGGCTGAACGGTTTTTTGAATTCAATCTTCGTCCCCTGAAATTCAATCACGCCGTTCTTCCCCGCCGCCTCGGCGAGCATCAGAAAAAGGTCTTCCGTAAAACTCATCATGCGCGCTTCATCCCAATACGCCGCATAGGACTCAAGCATGGTAAACTCCGGATTATGCTGCGCGTCAATGCCCTCATTGCGAAATGATTTCCCGATCTCAAATATCCGCTCAAAACCGCCGACAAGCAGCCGTTTCAAATAAAGCTCGGGCGCCACGCGAAGATAAAAGTCACGCTCCAATGCGTGGTGACGCGTCATAAACGGACGCGCGAGCGCCCCGCCGGGAATCGGATGGAGCATCGGCGTCTCCACTTCAAGGAAACAATTTTTTTCGTGGAACGCGCGAATCATTCCAAGAATCTCGGCCCGGCGCTCAAAGCGCGCCCGCACTTCTTTATTGAGAAGAAGATCAAGATACCGCTTGCGGAAACGTTCCTCCGCGTCCTGCAAGCCGTGCCATTTCTCGGGCAGAGGCCGAAGCGATTTTGCAAGCATCGTCCAACGCGCAATTTCAAGAGTCTTCTCGCCGCGTTTCGTTTCAAAAAGCGTCCCTTCAATTTCCACGAAATCGCCGATATCAGCTGCCGCGCGCAATTCGTCATACTCTTTCCCGAGCACGTCCTCTTTTGCATGAATCTGCATTCGTCCGCTGCCGTCAAAGAGATCAAAAAATGCGGCGCCGCCATGCTCGCGTTTTGCCATCACGCGGCCCGCGATCACGACACTCTTTTTTTCTGTCACAAGCGCGTCAAACGTCCGAATAACTTCCGCAAGAGCGTGGGTCCGCGCCGTGGTCGCCGGATAGACCTCGACCTTCCGTTGGTGAAGGGCTTCTATTTTTTTAAGCCGCTCGCGGCGGATATCTTCAAGAGACATACCATGATAATATCAAAACTTCAGACAAATAGACAATACGTCCCCGGCACAGGCGGGGACGTTATTAAATCTTCAGAAAAAAGAAATATCAAACGCTTCCTTATTGTATCTCCATAATTTCATATGCCATCATTCCGGCAGGCGTTTTCACTTCAACTGATTCCCTAACGCGGCGCCCCAAAAATGTTTTGCCGAGAGGCGATTCATTTGAAATTTTGCCGCCCATCGGATCGGCTTCTTCCGAACCGACAATAGTAAAGGTCTCCTCGCCGCGCGCGGACTTCACCCGCACCGTCGAGCCGATTAAGACGCGATCGGTCCCCCGCTCGTTTCCGATAATCACCGCATTGCGCAGTTTATCTTCGAGCTCCGCAATCTGTGCCTCAACAAGCGACTGTTCTTCTTTCGTTTCCTGATACTCGGCGTTCTCCGAAAGATCGCCGAGCGACTTTGCGTGCTCAAGACGCGCCGCAAGTTCCTGACGTTTTTTCGTTTTGAGCTCGTAAAGCTCTTGCTTCAGCTTCTCAAGCCCCTCTCGCGAAATATATTCAGGCATATGATTTTTTATTTCATTAAATATACTTGATGGTAATTTAATGTCAAGGCGTCGCGTTCTTCTTATGCTCGAAGTACCACTTAAGTATCTCATTGGTAATCGGCACGGCGACGGTGGCGCCCTCGCCCGCATGCTCCACCATCACCGCAAGCGCAATTTCCGGATGCTCCAGCGGCGCGAATGCAATCACCCACGCATGAGGAAGTCCGGAACCCGCCTGCGCCGTGCCGGTTTTTGCCGCAACGGCAACCGGCACTTCCTGCAACAGCCGCGCCGTACCTGTGGTGACCGCTTGGCGCATCCCTTTTGCCACCTCGCGGATATTCTCTTCGCGTACGATGCTGTCACGGATACGTTTTGATTCATACTTTTTCTCGCGTCCATTTTTCGTCTCGAGCGCCGTCTCGACAATCCGCGGCTGATACAGCACGCCGCCATTCGCGATCGCGGCGGTAACGGCCGCCATCTGCAAAGGCGTGACCCGCACGCCCCCTTGTCCGATTGAAACATTATACGTATCCCCCACCCGCCACACCGGGTCCTGCGGCTCCGCCTTTCTTTTTGACGAGGGGTCGGGAATCAATCCGCCCTTCTCGCCCGGAAGATCAATCCCGAGTTTCGCCCCGAGACCAAATCGTTCCGCGTACTCTTTTATCCGATCAATCCCAAGCCCTTTTTGGTCGCGATACCCGCCGCCGACAATATAAAAATAGACATTCGCGGAAACGGCTAACGCGTCGTAAAAATCAATCCATCCGTGCGCGCGCCAATCTTTGAATACGCTCATTTCTCCGGGTTTATATGGATTCGGAATCTCCAGAAATCCCGGATCATAGATCCGATCGTCGGGGTTGTTAATGATATGCTCCTCAAGCGCCGCGGCCGCAATCACGGGCTTCATCGTCGAACCCGCGGGAAACTCGCCTGAAATCGCGCGGTTAAAAAATGGCTTGAGCGGATTTTTAAGGATCGCTTCAAATTCTTTTGGCGGCATCGCGCTCCCGAGCCGCGTCGCATCAAATCCCGGAAAACTCACGAGTGCGCGCACCGCCCCGTCCCGCGGATCAAGCGCGACCGCGCTCGCGCCGTGGCGTGCGCTCGTATAATTTTTGAGCAATGAATAAATCGTCTCCTGCAATGCGCCGTCAATCGCGAGACGAAGCCCCGCTCCTTCTTTCGGTTCGGTGCTGAAACGCACATGCGAATCAGCCCCGCGTGAATCAACTTCAATAATGCGTTTTCCTCCGGTCCCCCGCACGATCATATCATACTGCGCCTCAATGCCCGCTTTCCCCACTGAATCCTCGCCGCGAAGTTCCGGCCGCGCGCGAAGTTCCTCATCCCCGATCTTCCCGACAAATCCAAGAAGATGCGCATAGGCAAAGGGGTCCCGATACACGCGCCGGTATCCCTCGATAATCTCAATCCCGGGGAGCGCGTCGCCCCGCGCCGCCAACGCGACAATCTCTTCCCTTGTGATATTGTGCGCAAGAAATACGCGGCTCGACATGCGCCGAAGCGCATACTCGCGATCAATCCCCGCCTCAAAAAAAGACGACTCATCCCTCCCGAGCACATCGGCAACGTCACGCATCAGAGTTTTAAGTGA
>CAYIAH010000010.1:0-24368 GCA_964361495.1 uncultured Candidatus Saccharibacteria bacterium
AAAAGGATGGGGCGAGAGGGACCCGCTCATACTTTTGGATTAAAGGCGGAGTGAGGGGAAACGCGTATACCTTTTTCAAAAAACGGGGCGGGCAACCGCGCGCACAAAAAAGAGGCACACTGCATGCGCCTCTGAAAAAAAATTATCGTCCTCGCAGAACTTCAATCGTTTTCTTCAAAAGTTCTTCATGATTTGCCGTGGGTATCGCCACATCCGGCGTCACTCCCTGATCGCGAATCTGCGTTTTCCTGTTGCCCACAAGAAACTCAAACGTCGTCAAAAACAATTGGGAGCCGTCAGCAAGCGGAAATACCGTCTGCCCGACGCCTTTTCCGAAAGTGCGCTCTCCCACGACCGGATAAAACTCCTGAAGCGCGCCGGCGAGAATCTCCGATGCAGAAGCGCTTCCTTTATTCACCATGAATATCACATTGAGATTTCTGAATGCGCCGAAGGCGACTTCGGGATATCCTCTTTCAAAAAAATATTTCTCTAAAAACTTTCTATCGTAGACCGCTTCTTGAGTGCGATCGCGAAGGACCATCGCAATGTCATGCTCATTCAAAAAGAGCGCGATGAAACGCAAGACCTCATCAAGCAGTCCGCCCGGATTATTCGTGAGATCGATGGCCACGTCGCGGATTCCATGACGGATAAGCCCGCGCATTTCTTTTTCAAATTCTTCAAAGGTGTGGTTCTGAAAAAATTTGGTCTTTATCACGCCCACACTTCCCGCCGCATCCGTAAAAATGTGCGAGGTCACCGAATGAACCGACACCTTCTCGCGCATCAAAGTGAACGAAAGCGTCACGGGCGCCTCGTCCACAAGACGACTCACCACGACCGTCACCTCTGTACCCGCGGGTCCCCTGATGCGGGAGACCGCCTCAAATAAGGTCTTTACTTTTCCCCCGTTCACTTCAATGATCACGTCTCTCGGTTCAAGACCCGCGCGTTCTGCCGGGCCCCCGGGAAACGCAGAGACAACCGTCACCCTGCCGTCCTGCATGGTCAACTCAAGCCCGATCCCTTCGTACGCCCCTTCCAGCCGTGCCGCCGCATCTCTTACTTCTTTCGGGTTAAGATAGTACGAGAAACGGTCGCGACAACTACCCCTCTCCTGCACGGCGAACATCTCATACGCGCATTGCCGAAGATCCGGGGGACGCTGAAGGGCTTTCATCGCATACAGCCACATGATTTGTTCAAAAACCTTCTTCTGGAGATCCAATTGAAACATCTCTTCGTGCGTGAGTTCTCCCTTCGCGATGCGATCTTGATACTCGCGCTTGACTATTTTCACTCTCGCCTGAATTGACGACGCGCCCAAGACAATCGAGTATCCTCCATCAATGTCCTGCGCCATGCCAATGCCGCGTCCTTCGCTGTCTACAACGAGCGCTCCGGCAAATTCCGATTTCATCGCGCGATCAAGATAAATCCGGGACTCCTCAACCGGCGCATCATCAACGATGGTAATTGATGACGCGATTCCCGCCACCGTTGCCTCATAGGCCAATCCTGTTTTAAAACACGTCCCCTTTGAGTTCTCCACATCTTCGGTATCCATGTAGCAACCGGTAAGCTGCGAGAAGACGCGCATTCCGCGCGTGATTTCCGAAGCAAACAACACCGGCTTAATTCCCGATGATACCGGCCGAACCCTCAAAACGGCAAAATTTGTGGCGGGATCAAAGAATTCAAGGAGTGCCGGCGCCCCGTTGAAAAGAATGCGCCCGATTTTATGCGCCGCATCAATGTCTTTCGGCAAAAGATGAAGCGCAGTGACCACCCATCCCTCTTCATCCACAAGGAGTCCCATTCCTTCTTTAATCTGCATCCCGCCCCAGACCAAAGGAGTTATCGTTCGCACGCGCCCCTGACTTTTCGTGAGCGCCTCTTCTGCCTGCGCGGGGATTCCACGCTCCGAAGATATGGCTAAGGTCTTCGTATCAGCAGAACTGCCAAGTGCCGCGAATAGCACCGCAAAGATGCTTATCAATAAAGTCCGTTCCCATTTCATGACCTGCTCCTTTTTTCAAAGATCCTTCCTTTGTCTTCTCATATAACCATACCCTGTATATATGAATAGCGTCAACCGGACTGCTTTACTTGCCGCTGCATCTATAAATCGAGTCTCGCAGTGAGATTAAAAAACCCCGCGCCAAGAAAACGCAGGGTATGTACCGTACACTTAAGGAACTCGCAATAGGGGACTTCCCAAGAATATCGCAAATGCCGCGAGTACCAGCCAAAAAGAATAATCCGAAACGGTCTCCTGCCGCTTCCAGCCAATCACCTCATGAACGCTCGCGAGGAGCGGCACCAGATCTTTAACGACGTCTTCACGGTCCCTGATATGTATATAGGTGCCGCCCAAAAGCTGCGCCATGCCTGACATGAACCGCGAATCAGGACGTGTCAATTTACACGGGGAACTCCCGTCCGGCCCCTTCTTTTCATTATCCTCGTAACATCCGATAATTTTTCCGTCAGCTCCCCGCCGCGGCATGGGAGCGCCGGCACCCTCCGAATTCCCGATGCCTCCGATGATAAAGGCGACCGTATGCCCCTGCGCCCTGAATTTGTCGAGCGACTTTTTCGCCTCTGCGAACGACTGTTTCGTTTCTTCCGGATCTTCCGTGTTTTCTCCATCCGACAGAAAAAGAAAAATCTTTTTCTTGGCAGTTTTCTCCGACAATTCAATCGCTTTCATGACTGCCGCCGGAATGTTAGAACCCTGCGGCATGACATACTCGATGAAAAATTCGTCAATGAACCGCAAAGAATCATACAACCATATTTGCTCTTCTCCCGACAAAAGCATCGCCTCAAGCGCGATCGCGCTCTGGGCGAAAATAAGCACTCCGATCTGATCATCTTTCAGATGCGGCGCGAGGCCCCTCAAAATGAGCTTCTCAAATTCGCATCGGGAAATATGCATGCCCTGCTCGTTCACCACATCTTCTGCGAGGCATGAACGGGACACATCAAGCGCGACAATCACGACCGCTGAATCATAGATCGGCACTGATGAAAACCCTTTACCGATCGGCTGAAGCACTGCCGCGGCAAGCCCTAAGACTCCCGCCGCATACCAAAATATCCATATCGCATCACGCATCACATGGGGAATGCGGGATCCCTGACTCATGAGACGCGCCCGTCCCCCTTTCTTCAGAATCCAAAGACGTCCCGCGATCACTGCCCAAGAGAGTGAAATTATGACTGCGAAAACTCCTCCAACTGCCCACCACCAAAGATCCGGCCGTCCAAAAATCACCGTACCCATATCCATCTCCGCCTAATACCTCACCCCGCCCGCATCGCTTCCGGATTCCTGATTCGGAAGATCCTTGAAACGAAACAGGTCTCTCGTCCGATCGCGATCCTTCGGCTTGTCACCCTTCTTTTCCTGCCGCTCGAGCTCCTTGCGCGCCGCGTCCTGTCTCTCCTGCTCAAAAAGCAAAAGTTCAAGATTCACGCGAGCCGCATAGTGATCCGGGGCGCGCGTGAGCGTTTTTTGAAAGGCGTCTTTGGAAATGGAAAGATCGTTCGGGTTCAATTTGAGCACACCATAGGCAAAGAGCGCGTCCGCGCCCTCGCTCGGAGAATTCGCCAATCCGAGAAATTCTTTCGCCGCTCGCTCCGTATCGCCGAGCGCCAAAGCGACCCATGCCTTCCGGTACAAAAACGCATCCTTTCCGCGCGAGAAAAATGAAAGTCCGCGATATCCGAACGACTCCTCATACGCGTTCATAAGCTTCTCCGACGCGAGGTAATTTCCGTTTTTCCAGCTCGCTCGCGCGGCCTCGTCAAACAGGATATAGCCGCGATACGAAAAACCTCCGTATAGCAACAGCACCCCGATGATGAACGCCGCAAATCCCCGGATAAACTCTTTCATCGCTCCTTCTCCTTTCAAGTGCGGCTCCCCTTTTTAGGGCCGCGTACGAAATACAAGAGACCAGATCGCGAGCGCGACCGAGAGGATAAACGCCGCAATGAGCAGTTCCTCCCGATGCGAATTTAAAACCCGATGTTCCGTCGTCTTGATTTCTGCGCGCTCCAGGCGATCGATCGCATCATAATGCGCTTCCACATCTTCCACTTTTTGCGCAAAGAAATATTCTCCGCCGGTCTCCCGAACTCCCCGGATAATTTTCTCCTGCGAGATCTGTCCCTCATCCAAGCTCAATCCCGTTGAACTCGTGGATTCAAGCTCGATGAAATCCACCTTTATGCCGAACGCGCGATACAGAGGAAAAATCTTTGAGGGCTCAATGCCCGCATTATTTTTTCCGTCGGTGAAGAGCACCGCCCGGCGATTCGGCGCTCTCCCGATCGCGTCAACCATAAAACGGATATAACGCATATCTCCCTGTTCGAGCTGTTCGCGCAGGAGGTAGCGATCAATATGATGCGCGCGCAATTCCTCATCAAGCAGGGCGAAAAATGCCACGAGCATTCCCTCGCCGATTGACGTATATATCCCAACCATCCCCGGATAGATGCTTTTCAAACTCGCCTCAAGAATGCGGGGCTGGTTTGTCGGAAGCCGCACAATGCTCGCCTCTCCTTCCCAGGGCGACATACTTCTTCCCCCGAAGACGGCGAGACACACAAAGTCAGTCGCCGCGCGCCGCTTCACGAAGACCTGCGACAGCTCCTGAATCACCGAAAACGACGAACGCCTCGACCGCGAAAGAGACGTCCCACGCATGCTCGAAGAAAGATCAATCACAAGACACATGACCCGCCCGCTGACGATAATACTCTCCCGCGAACTTTCCACGAGGGGATCCGCGAAATAGAGGATCAAAGAAACGAGAAGCGCGAGCCACAACGCTTTGGGAGCCCATCGCGTAAGCACGCGTATCCCTCTTTTTCGCCCAAAACGCTTCGCGGCGATTGCAAGAAAACGCCTCCGCTCAAGAATTCTTAAAAAGAAAAAAACGATGACGACTGGAATCAATAGCCAAAAAAACTCCAGTGCTCCGAAATCCATTGAAGATCACCTCCTCCTTCACCAAGAAAGAACCCCCGCAGGCGCGCCTCCTCGCCGAACAGGCGAGGCAACCCGCGGGGGATGTTTACTTTTTACGCATACACTTCAGAAGCGCGACTGCATGTCTTGGAAGAAAACGCGCCTCGCCCGATACATGCGCAAGTTCCAGAGTGCGAACCGCTTCTCTCACACGCTCGTCCGCGGCTTCGCCAAAGCGATGCGCGCATGCGGCACATACTTCGGCCGCACTCTGGGCTTCCGGACAGATCGCGAGATCATGCCGCAATGCCGCCGCGTATGCCCACAGCGCCTCCCGCACTGCCGCCGCATACACAACAGAAACATCCCCGACACGAGCGGCAGGCACGAGCATGCGCACGAGATCGCGACGCAATACTCGGGCAGATCGCCGCCGCACCAACTGTTGTCTTTCTCCTGATGACGACCGCATAGCCCATCCATATACGCTCTTGGCCGCCATCACGAATCCTGCGGCTGCGACACACCCTCCGCTGATAAATAAAGGATACGCGTACCAAAGAGGAAACATGGTTCCCGCACTCTTCGGATCCTTCACCCATTCAAATTCAGATCGTTCCGGCGAAAGCCCTGTCTGCACATGAACCGCATACGGACCGGCTGACAATTCTTGCGGAACACTCCCGCCTTTCTCTATCATCCAGAGAGAAAAAGGGCCGAGCGTCCGGATGCCCGGAAGCTCAAAAATGCTGAACGTATAGGCATAGTCGCTCCGCACGACGTTTCCCTCTTGAGAACGGCCGTGCGACTTTTGTTTGACGACAAACGGCTTCAATTCAGGATCCTCGAGGTTAAGGGCGAGAAGATGACGCACCTCCAAAGATTCAAGCCATCGGCGCACCTCGCTTTTCTCAGCCTCGCCCGCCTTCTCGTCTTTCAGAATACCTATATATTCATTGAGCACGCGCAGATGCGACAAGTGATAAATCCGCAGGAGCAGGCGATTCTCTTCTCCAATCCGGACCGCATCTTTTTCAAGCAGCGCTTCAATCCGCGCCGGCACAATCACAAGCTCCGGGAACGGAATCACGAGCTCTCGCGCTATGCGTTTGTCGCCCGCAAGATATGAATAGGAAAGATGCAGAGACGCCAGCGCATACTGTCTGAATTCTGTCACGGCCGCAGGGACGGAAATAATCATCCGGAACCGCGCGATGTTATAGAACAAACCCTCCTCGCCTTCGGCAATTCGCGGCGCCCCAACACGATAACGCGCCATGACAAAAGGAGGAGACGCATATTTCTCCAACCCTTCCCAATGGAGGGAGAACCGCTGATCGTAGACGACATATCCCATGAAAACGGCGGTCTCTCCGGGCAATACCGGCTCCGCCGCCGAGATCCCTGCGCGAATAAATTCAGGAGGCTCGTCTCGACGGGAGACGCCTGCTCCATTTACTGATCCGACAGAAAAACTGCACGCGAGAATAATTCCCGCGATGACCCAAAATACGCGGCGGTTTTTTTGCTTCATCTCTTCCTCCTTTGCAGACGCATTTTCTTCCGCGCCTCGAAAAATTCTTCAATCGCGGCTTTCCATGCTTCATCGTTGTCTCCCGTGAATAATTCAATTGCCTCAATGCCCGCGCTCTCAAAGACCTCGCGGAAACGGTGATCGTTGATAATCCCGCCGCAGACGATCTGGTCTCCCGTCTCGGCGTCAATTACCGCGGCGTCCCCCAACAACCACTTTTCGTTTTCTTCCGCGCGCTCAAGAAAGACGATCGGAATCAGCCAACATATATCGTCAATATCTTCAAGCAATTCCCGCGAGAGCGTTGAACTTTCCCAGTCGGAGATAATAAACACCACTGATCCGGGCGGCGCGTCCGCGAAAAGAAAATCGCGGATCGCGCGAAAATCGGTTTCCTGTCCGGCACAGCGCTTCTGGATAGCATTCTCAAGTTCCGATCGAAGCGCCCGTCCTCCGCTTTTAAGAATCGGCACAAATTCAATCCGGTCCGTAACCACGCCGATCCCAATCTGATTCCCCTCATCCGCAAGGCCTTCAATAAAAAGGGAGGCAAGATGCAGCGATGCCTCGAGCCGCGTTCTGCCGCCCCAGCCGATCTCCATGGAACGCGACCGGTCCAGAAATAAATAGATCCGTGCAGTCCGGTCAGAAGGCCGCTCAACCACATATTCTTCATCGGTGATGATATACCGGACGAAATCAAAACTTGAGAACGCATCGTCAAAATCAAACGGCTTCACTCCCTCAACTCCCAAGCCGTAGGAGCTCTTGAACCGCGAGGCATGCCGGCCCGGATACAGCGACGACGCGAATTCTCTCAAGACGAGCAGCAATCGCCATTTCTTCATCGCCGCACTCCCGGGATCGGCGTACGCCGAAGCGCCCGCTCGATCACCATCTCTTCAACAATGCCTTTATTCATCGCTTTTGGCTTGACGAAGAATTTACCGGCAAAGGCGTAGCGGATCGCTTCTTTCGCATGCTCCGGCCAAATGAGATCTTCGCCGTCAAGAAATGCGAACACGCGGCTTAAGGCCTTCGCATCTTCCGCGCCGCGGGGCGAAGGGCCGACCGCCTGTTTATTCCTCGGATCGCGCGACACGTCATCGTCGCTTCGCACCGCACTCAACACTGCTTCCAAATACCGCACGAGCCAACTCGACGGATCGTCATACCACTTAAAATACTGATAGAGCTTCGCGGCAGACACCAACAATTCTTCCGTGGTGAAAATTTTTTTGAGGTTCACCACGTCGGGTTCCATCTTTTTCCGTTCGCTCGTCGCGATGATCTCCCGAAGCGTTTGGGAGTCATAATCGCGAATGTCAACCGTTGCCATGAAGCGGTCAAACGCCGCCTCGGAGAACCCGTAGGTTCCCGCGCTCTCCAGCGTATTGTAATCAATCACCGCCGTGAAAAACGGACGGAGTTTCTTCATCTCGCCAAGATACTGATACTCATATTCCTCAAGCGCCGAGAGCAGTGCGGACTGCACTTTCTCCGGCGCGCGATTGAATTCGTTGCCGAAAAAGATATCGGCGCGAAAAAGCGGCCCTTCCTTAATCGTCCAGCGCGACGTCATCCCCATGCCGCCCTCAATGGGAATCGGCTGCAGCCCAAGATCCTGCGGCTGCATGGTCGGCACAAACGGGATGCGTACAAAATTGGCATCAAGAATTCCTGCCATGGTCATGATCGCCGTGGTCTTTCCCATTCCCGGGGAGGCCTGCACCGCACAATGCCCTCGTCCGAGCACGCACCCGAAAAACACGCGGATCAAATCCTCCAGCCCCACCACGCGCTTGTGAATCTCGCGCCGCGCTTCGGCGAACCGCTCCAAAAAATCTTTCTGAAATTCCAAGTATTCATCTCGCGATATCATAACTCCCCCCATCAATTCTATCAGTCCTCTCGGACCTATAGATTCTGTCTTTTTTATTATTTTTTCAACGAACTCCCGTGCCCTCACCCTACCTATATATAGAAGACACTGTCAATTTGACCCTGCTTTCCGCTTGTGTCATCCTTGTTTTCTGCGGTATCGTGATACACATGGAACACGACGATGCGATTTCGTCCCTTACTTCGGACGATCCCTCATACCCGCCTTTACTCAAAGAAATTTCCTCCCCGCCCCGCCGGCTCTACTGCCGCGGCGTCTTTCCCAAAAATTCATTATCCGTGGCGGTTGTCGGCACGCGCAGACCGACGCGGTATGGACTTGAAGTCACGGAAACGTTAGTTTCTCAACTCGTGGATGCAGGAGTTGCAATCGTGAGCGGCCTTGCGACCGGCATTGATACTGCCGCGCACAAAGCCGCCTTGGACGCGGGCGGCGCCACGATCGCGGTCCTCGGCTCCGGCGCGGATGATGCGTCAATTTTTCCCGCGGAAAATTGCGGTCTCGCGCGGCGAATCGCCGCCTCGGGGGGTGCGGTGATCTCCGAATATCCTCCCGGCGAGCACGCGCGCAAGGCCTATTTCCCCCAGAGAAACCGGATCATTGCGGGACTCGCCGCGGGAACCGTTGTCGTTGAGGCGCGGGAAAAATCGGGCGCCCTCATCACCGCGCGTTTCGCCCTTGACGCAAATCGAGAGGTCTTCGCGGTGCCCGGCCCCGCATTCTCGCCCACCTCGCACGGACCTCACGCGCTCATCAAACAAGGCGCGAAACTCGCGGCGTCGGCACAAGATATTTTGGAGGAACTCGGCAGCGCATCGTATACTCAAGAAACAGACGCGCGCACGCGCGACAATCTCTCCAAAGAAGAGATCACGCTGTTGACCCTCCTCGACGACCCGCGAAGTGTAAGCGAATTGAAAATCCATACCGCATTTGAGACCTCAACTATCATCGCCGCGTTATCACTGCTTGAGCTCAAAGGCCTCGTGAGAAACACCGCGATTGATACGTACCAAAAAATTCTTACGAGACACACAAAATGAAAAATCTTGTCATCGTGGAATCGCCCACAAAAGCCCGCACCATCTCCCGCTTCCTCGGGAGCGATTTTGTCGTGGAATCAAGTTTTGGCCATATCCGCGATCTGCCCGCCTCAAAACTCGGCGTTGACGTTGCCAAAAACTTCACGCCCCACTATGTGATCCCGCCGAAAGCAAAATCCGTCGTCAAAAAATTAAAACAAGAGGCGCAACGGGCAGACCGCATCATTCTCGCAACGGATGAAGATCGTGAAGGAGAGGCGATTGCATGGCACCTCGCCGAGGCCTTGGACCTTGACGCGTCAAAATCTTCCCAAGTCAATCGCATTGTCTTTCACGAAATTACGAAGGGGGCCATTGAAGACGCGCTCGCGCACCCGCGCCGCATTGACCTGAAGCTCGTCAACGCCCAGCAGGCGCGCCGGATTCTTGACCGGATCGTCGGCTATACCCTCTCTCCGTTTCTCTGGAAAAAAGTGTACCGCGGCCTCTCTGCAGGCCGCGTCCAATCGGTTGCCGTGCGTCTCATCGCCGAACGCGAACGAGAAATTCAAAATTTCAAACCGCAGGAATACTGGACATTATCCGCGCTCCTTCAAAAATCAAAAACTGCGGATGAAGACGCGTTTGAGGCGCATCTTTTTAAAATCGGCGAGACCCCGCTGGATAAATTCGCACTCTCCAATCAAGATGCCGCACAAAAAATAATTGCGGCGCTCGCGCACACCGAGTGGTCTGTGGCAAACGTCGAGAAGCGCGCGGTCTCCAAAAATCCGCTTCCGCCCTTCACCACTTCAACCCTCCAGCAAGACGCATTCCGCAGATTGGGCTTTTCAACCAAACAAACCATGGTCCTCGCCCAGCAGCTCTATGAAGGAGTGGAGCTCGGGGAAGGGTCTGTCGGCCTTATCACCTATATGCGCACCGACTCGGTCAATCTCTCCGAAGAGTCCCTGAAAAACGCGGTGATGTTTCTTGAAAAAAATCTCGGCGCGAACTACGCTCTTCACTCACCGCGCCGGTTCGCCACCAAAACCAAGGGCGCCCAGGAAGCGCATGAAGCAATCCGGCCGACCGATCCCTTGCGCACGCCCGAGTCAATAAAAAATTTGCTTGCGCCCCGCCAGTTCAAACTTTATGATCTTATCTGGCGCCGCTTTATCGCGAGCCAAATGCCCCCGGCAATTTTTGATGCGACGACCGTGGACATCGCCGCAGTAGCGAGTGACCAGTCACCAACGGCCAGTAGTCAATTACTAGTTACTAAATATACCTTTCGCGCCTCGGGCCAGACGATTCGTTTTGATGGCTTCTTAAAAGTATGGCCGGCAAAAACCAAAGAAACGCTTCTGCCCGCACTTGATGTCCGCGAGATCCTCGCTCTCCAAAAACTTCTTCCGCAACAGCACTTCACCGAACCGCCGCCGCGCTACACCGAAGCCTCGCTCGTCAAAACCCTTGAACAGAACGGCATCGGGCGCCCCTCCACATACGCGCCGACCATCGCAACCATACAAGAACGCGGCTATGTCGAGCGCCACGAACGAAGATACCTTAAACCGACCGAAATCGGATTTGTGGTAAATGATCTTCTCGTCCAACATTTTCCGGAAATCGTTGACGTGCAATTTACCGCGAACATGGAAGACAATCTTGACGAAATCGCCGCGGGGAAAAAAGAATGGCAGCCGGTGCTCCGCTCATTTTACGACCCCTTTGCGGCTCGCGTTGCAGAAAAACAAAAAGAGGTCGGGAAAATCACGATTGAGGAGACAACCAACGAGGTATGCGGCATATGCGGCAAACCAATGCGGGTTAAACTCGGACGTTTCGGCAAATTCCTCGCCTGCTCCGGCTTTCCGGAATGCAAAAATACCAAGCCTCTTGCCGCCAAAAATCCCGCCGAAACCATCGGCATCAAATGCCCGAAATGCAAAGAGGGCGATGTCATCACCCGCTTCACCAAGCGCCGGAGAATGTTCTACGGATGTTCTCGGTATCCGGCCTGCGATTTCGCCTCATGGCAGAAACCGCAGTAATCAGTAATAATGCAAAGAATACAAGCGTGTCCCTTGAAATAAAAGAAGAATTACGATAGAATATTACTCTATGAATGTCAATGACTTGCTGAATACGCTCGCCCGTTTTGGATATTCGCCGGATGCGATTCTCTCCATCCGGCGCGCGTATGATTTTGCAGCCAAAGCCCATGAACGCCAGAAACGAAAATCAGGCGCGCCTTATATCACCCATCCCCTCTCAACCGCCCTCCGTCTTGCCGAAATGCGGCTTGACACCGCCACCATCGCGGCCGCGCTTCTCCATGACGTCTGCGAGGATACATCCTGCACCGCGAAAGATCTCGCAAAAACATTCGGAGATGAGATCGCCTTCCTTGTTGAAGGAGTGACAAAACTTGATAAGATCCGATACCGCGGCACGGAGCGTTCCGCAGAGAGTTTACGCAAAATGTTTCTTGCGGTCGCTGAAGATGTGCGAATCGTCCTCATCAAACTTGTAGACCGTCTCCACAACATGGAGACGCTTTCGCATATCCCTCCGGAAAAGCAGAAACGAATCGCCCTCGAAACCCTCGAGATTTATGCGCCGCTTGCGTATCGGCTCGGCATCGGCGAACTAAAAGGCCAACTCGAAGATCTTGCGTTTCCGTATGTCTATCCGAAGGAATACGAGTGGGTCGTTCGCATGATGAAAGACCACGACGACCGCCGCCGCTATTATATGGAAAACCTCTCCCCGCTCGTCACCCAAGAGCTCGCGCGAGAGCGCATTCCTTTTGAAAGCGTGCACACGCGCACCAAGCATCTCTATTCACTCTATAAAAAACTCCTCAAATACGATATGGATATCACGAAGGTCTACGACCTTGCCGCGCTTCGTGTCATTGTCGAAACTGTTGAACACTGCTACGCCGCCCTTGGTGTGATTCATAAACTCTGGAAACCGGTTCCGGGACTTGTCAAAGATTACATCGCGCTTCCGAAACCAAACGGCTACCGCTCTCTTCACACGACCGTCTTTGGCCCCGAGGGACACACCGTTGAGTGCCAGATACGGACGCGGGATATGCATGAGGAAGCGGAAAACGGCATTGCCGCGCACTGGGCATATTCTGAATGGAAAGGAGATACTTCATACCGGCGCCGCGAAGCGTCATTTGCGCCCCGAAAGGAACTCGTCTGGATCCAGCAGCTGCGCGAGTGGCAGAAAGAATTCAAAAAACCGGAGGAATTTTTGGAGGCGCTCAAAATTGATTTCTTCAAAAACAGAATCTTTGTCCTCACGCCCAAAGGAGACGTTTTGGACCTCCCCGAAGGAGCGACGCCCGTTGACTTCGCGTATCAGGTGCACACCGACATCGGCAGAGTGGCCGCGGGCGCACGCGTCAATAACAAAATGGTGCCGCTCGATTTTCAGCTCCGCAATGGCGATGTGGTTGAAATCCTTATCCAAAAAAACAAAAAACCAAGCAGTGATTGGCTTCATTTTGTGCGCTCCGCGCACGCGCGAAAAAAAATCCTCGCATTCTTCAGAAAAGAACGCGAGGGGAAATCATTGGTTACCAAAAGACGCGGGGAAACGGCTGACCTGCGCATTGCCGCGCGCGACCGCGTCGGACTCTTACGCGATATCTCATCCGTGGTCGCGCGTCACAAATTCAATGTAAAAAATGTCGTCACGGACCACAAGCGCCGCCTCTATCCAATACTCACTCTGCAGGTGCCGGTCAGAAACCGCGCGGATTTGGAAAAACTCATGGTGCGGCTCAAAGAAATCAAGGGAGTGCGAGAAGTCAGCATTATGCCTCGTGAATGAGCTGGCCCAGAATCCCGCGCAGCTCCTCATCGGAAGAAAACTCAACAACGATCTTTCCGTGGCCTCCCCTGCGCTGAAGCAGGACTTTTGTCCCGCCGAATTTATCCTGAAGGCGCTGCTGCCACTCGCGCAGTTCCGGATCCACGGAAAAACGCTTTCGGGGCGTGAAGACGCGGCCCGCGATCTGGCGCGCGCGATTCTCCGCTCCACGAACGTTCAGCCGATCCTCAATGATTGCGCGGTACACCTGCATTTGTTTGTCTGAAGTGTCTCCTGCCATCAACGCTGCGCGTGCATGGCCTTCCGTGATGATCCCGCCCCGAACCGCCTCCTGAATTTCTGCCGGAAGCAGTAAAAGCCGCATGGTGTTCGCCACAAATTCGCGCGATTTGCCAACTCGATCTGCAATCTCTTTCTGGACGAGCTTGAATTCACTAATCAACTGCTTGAACGCGCGTGCCCGCTCTATCGCATTGAGATCTTCCCGCTGGACGTTTTCAATAAGCGCCAATTCAAGCTTGAGCCGGTCATCGGGCACTCCGCGGCGGATTACCGCGGGAATCTGCGAGAGCCCCGCGATACGCGCGGCGCGCCATCGCCGTTCGCCCGCAATCAACTGATACTTCACTTCGAGCCCCATCGGCGTCTCAATTTCCCGCTTCGTCACGACAATCGGCTGCAGCAATCCGTGTTCGCGAATTGAACGCGCGAGATCCGCAAGCGCGTCTTCATTGAAATCGCGGCGGGGCTGATAAGGATTCGGCTCTATTTTCTCCAGTTCAATCCAAAAAATGGACTCGTCGCGGCGCGGCATAAAGTGATCCGTGTATGAACGGGCACCCGATCCGGACGCGGCAGCTGCAAGTGCGGTCTCTCCGGCCTGTTCCGCGGTTTGGCGCGCGACCTCGTCCTTCGCGACCGCGCCCGGTATTTCTCTTAAATTTTTATCTGGTATGAGCGAGGAAAGTCCTTTGCCCAAAGCGTCATTCATAAATAATATTAAGAATAGTTGTGGGATCGATGCCTATATCCCACACTCATTTTTTCCAGTTTTAATACTTCTTCAGCAAATTGGCGGTATGCTTTTGCGCCGTGGCTGTATGGATCGTACTGTAAAATCGTTTTTCCGAACGACGGCGCTTCGGCCAAACTCACATTGCGGGGTATCACTGCTTCAAACACATATCCGGGAAAGCGGCGACGCACTTCTTTCGCGACTGCGCGATGAAGTTTTGACGTCCGGTCGTACATCGTAAGAAGAGCTCCCATGATCGCAACCTTGCTTTTCAAGTTTACATTGACCAACTGAATCGTGCTCAAGAGATCCGCGAGACCCTCGAGCGCATAATATTCGCACTGCACCGGAATGATGATTTTTTGAGCCGCAGTGAGCGCATTGATGGTGAGGAGCCCAACGCTCGGCGGTGAATCAATAATAATGAAATCGTAGTTATGCCGCACCTCGTCAAGTACTTCTTTCAGCTTAAACTCCCGATGCGGCATGTCAATAAGTTCAATGGCCGCACCCGCAAGCGCCGGCGCCGATGGAAGAAGATCAACCGAGAGAATCGACGTATGCTGGATCGCCTCGCGCGCGGACGCGCGATCAATCAACACGTCATAAATGCTTTTTTTGAGCCGCCGCGGATTTGCTCCAAATCCGGACGTGGTGTTTGCCTGCGGATCAAGATCCACAACGAGAACATTCCGGCCCAATGCCGCAAGAAACACGGCGAGATTCTGGCTTGAGGTTGATTTCCCCACGCCGCCTTTCTGATTGCAAAGCGCGAGAATCCGAGTCATCCATTTATTGTAAAACACCCATGCCCCCAATGCAACGACAAATTGAAATTTATCCAATTTCTGCTATACTAAAAGCGGGGGCGGGTGACGGAATGGTATACGTGTAGGTCTCAAAAACCTATGGGGGAAACCCCGTGTGGGTTCGAGTCCCACCTCGCCCATTAAACTATTGGACTCAACTATTGAAGCGGACTTCAATAGTTTTTATTATTTTCCGCATGAGCCACGCGCTCGCAATGCCCACTGCCGCGCCCGCAACAATATCACTCGGCCAATGCACACCCGCGGCAACTCGGCCGACCCCGATGCTGAGCGCGGCGAAAAAGAAAAAAAAGCTCGTTTTCGGATAATAAAATGCGGCGGCGGCCGCAACCGCAAAAGCAAGAGCCGCGTGTCCTGAAGGAAACGCGTGGCCCGGCGCATGAGAAATAAATTTTACCGCATCAGGGAACACCTCAAAGGGCCGCGGCCTGTTATAGAATAATCGTATCAGTTCCGTCACAAAATAACGCGCGGCGAGCGCGGAAGAAACAGTGTGAACAAAAAACCGCAGATTCACTGCGCGCGCTTTTTGAAATCGCGGGAGAAACGAAGCCGCGCCGAAGGCAATAACGGCAAGCGCCATCGCATGCCAAAGATAAATTGCCCCAAAAAGTATTGCCCAGTCCCAGAAAAAAGAAATGCCTGCCCCGCCATTCAGCCATTGAAACACCGCGATATCAAAACCGGAAAATATCATGATCGTGCGCGCGCTAATATCACTACATTCTTCAAGAGCATCACGACCGTCACCGGCCCGACCCCGCCGGGCACCGGCGTGATGTACGAGGCCTTGGGTGTGGCCGATTCAAAATCAATATCGCCCGCAATTTTTCCCTCTGACTCCGACGTGCCTGCATCAATTATGATGACTCCTTCTTTAAGCATATCACCCGTAATAAACCGCGGCTTGCCCATTCCTGAAATGATGATATCGGCGGCCCGCAAAAATTCCTCGGGCGAAGGAGTTGAACTTCTGATGATGCTCAACGTCGCTCCTGCATTGAGAAGCCACAGCGCGACCGGCCTTCCCACCAATGCTCCCGCACCCGCGATCACAATGCGCCGGCCCGCGTATTGAATCCCGTACTCTTCAAAGATCGCTTTAATCGCTCCGGCAACCGGCGGCATCACCGGACTTTTCCCGACCACAAAATTACCGAGAGAACGCGCCGAGAGCACGTCAACGTCTTTCTCCGGCGTCACGGCATTCAAAATGTATTGGGTATTCACCTGCGACGGCAGCGGGAGCTGAATGATGACTCCGTCATTTTTCTTTTCATGGACAATTTCAACAAGCCGCCGCCGGAGGTCATTCGTCGTGATCGCACTTTCAAATTCATACACGCGCACCTCAATGCCCGCCGATTCAGCGGCTTTCTTTTTCTGCGCGACAAACTTTCTTACCACCGGATCGTCTCCGACAACGACCGCCGCGAGACGCGGTTTTTTCCCGAATTCCGCCGCTTCTTTCCGAATGTCCTCAAGAAGCTTCTCCGCAAGTTTTCTTCCATCTAAAATGATCATATCGGAAACTCCCTACAAAGACCCCGCACTTTCATATGTATCGCTCGAGCATTATCCGATCCCGCAATCACCGAGCGAATCAGCCCCGCAATCATTTTCATCTCTTTCTCCTTCATGCCGCGCGTGGTCACGGACGGAGTGCCGATGCGGACTCCGGAGGGATCAAACGGCGAGCGCGTATCATACGGAACAGTATTGCGGTTGACCACAATTCCTACTTCCTCCAGACGGTCCTGCGCCTCGCGGCCGGAGATTCCCATCGCGGTAAGATCAATCAGCATTAAATGGTTATCCGTGCCCCCGGAGACCAGCCGGAAACCAAGTTTTATCAACTCGCGCGCAAGAGCTTTCGCATTTTTTACCACTTGACGCCCGTATTTTTTGAACGCGGGCCCCATCGCCTCTCCGAGGCACGCCGCGATCGCCGCGGTCTGATTGTCATGCGGCCCGCCCTGCAATCCCGGAAACACCGCGCGGTCAATTTCTTTTGCAATGTCAATTTTGTAGCACTCGGCGGCGGGCGATTCGCGATTCGCAAAAATAATCGCCCCCCGCGGTCCCCGCAGTGTTTTATGAGTCGTCATCGTCGCGATGTCCGCATGGGGAAACGGCGACGGATGCGCGCCCGCGGCAATCAGTCCCGCGATATGCGCAATATCTGCCATGAGATACGCTCCGGCCTCATCGGCGATCTTTCGAAATTTTTTCCAATCAAAAATGCGGGAATAGGCGGTCGCGCCGGTCACAATGATTTTTGGTTTTTCTTTGCGCACAAGCGCGGCGACTTCATCATAATCAATATATCCGTCCTTTCCCACGCCATACTGCACCGATTTCCAAAATCGCGCCGTTGCCGATGCCTTCCAGCCATGCGTCAGATGCCCTCCGAACGGCAGGGACATTCCCGCGAACGTCTCCCCATTGTGAAGAAGCGCACAATACACCGCAAAATTTGCCGGCGAGCCGGAATACGCCTGGACATTCACGTGCCAATTTTTTGATAAATGAAAAACGCGCCGCGCCCGCTCCTGCGCCAATAATTCTATTTCATCCACCACCGCATTTCCCGCGTAGTAACGCTTCTTGGGGTACCCCTCGGAGTATTTATTTGTCAACGCGGATCCCAATGCTTCAAGTACCGCAGGCGATACAATGTTTTCCGAAGGAATCAAATCCAGCGTCTCTTGTTGGCGCTTCGTCTCCGCGGCTGCTAATTTTGCAAGCTGCGGATCTGATTTCTTAAGAAAAGTGAGTTTATCCATGCAAAAAGCGAATAAGATGCGCTCGAAACAACCGCTATGCCGAGCCCACCTCCCAATCCAAATGCATCTTCGGAATCATGGCCTCGGGATGCCATGTCTTTTTTAATTCCTCGAGTTCATTTGTTTTTTGATATTTTCCCCCCTCACCCACGTAATCGGGCGCATCGCGCACCGGCTCCACTTCGTAAAACACCATCTGCCCGATGCGCCGCCCCACCACGAGCGGTATTGTGAAATACTGCGCGTTATTCGTAATCTCCATGGTCCAGCGGTTGAAATAGCCGATGTCTCCCCAACCCGCGTCTTTGCAGACCTCAATGAAATTTCTGCCAAGGGACGAGCGCGAATACATCTTCGCGACGACTCGCTCGCGGCCGCCGATGAATTCTTCGGTATGCGCAAGCACCGTCTCGCCGGGCCGCAGCAAAATTACGCGGTCGCTTGGCTTCACGTTATCAAACGCAATGCCAAGCCGCGCCGCAACTTCATGCGCGCCTTCTGCCTGATACGGCCCGCGCCAGACCGAGCGCGTGGATCGCTCATCATACACATTATGGATGGTCGCCCGTCCCTCCGGATGTCCCTCGCGCCAAAACCACTCGCCGAGAGACACATCGTAACTTGCGGTCTTGAGCTTGCGCTCATCAAAGGGATCAATCACGATCCTCCCGTCCCTGAAATGTCTCAAAATTGCCGTGCGCGAAAGAAGCATTATGTCAATGTTTTAAACTTTTTAAACCTGATGGTATCGTATCGCCTCTCTCACGCGGGATACAAGAGCATATCAAGTTCTTTTTTGCTCATCATGCCGCTGCGGACAATAATCGGTTCATCGCGCGTAAAATCAACCACGGCCGACGGAACTGCTTCAAGCGGCCCCGCATCAACAATAAAAAAATCGGATTCGCCTGCCGCTTCGGGAAAATATGATTTCACCTCAGCCGAATTCTCTGCCGGCGGCCGACCTGACACATTCGCCGAGGTCTCGACGAGCGGAAACGGAAGTTTCTCGAGCAGTCCCCGCACAAAACGATGATCCGGAATTCTCATGCCAATGGAGCCGCGCCCCGCGGTCAACGCCATAGGGAGCTTTCCTTTATGGTCAAAGAGAACCGTCACCGCCCCGGGCCACACTTTTTCAAGAAATCGCGCTTTTGCATCGGAGATATAGGCGAACCAGCGTGCGGCTGCAATATCCTTCACAAATATTGGAAATGGTTTTTCCTTAGGCCGCTGCTTCAACGCGAATAATTTTTCAAGAACTCTTTCATCAGTCGCATCGCCCGCGAGTCCATAGATCGTGTCCGTCGGCACTGCCGCAATTCCGCCCGCGCGAATCACCTGCTCGGTCTGGAGCAGTGCCGCGTGATATGAAGAGTCGTCCAGTAGAATCGTATTCAAAAATTAGTTGCCAGTAGTTTAGTAACCAGTTACTAGTTACCAGTTACCAGTTTCATCAACGCGGCTGCAAGCGCGTCCGGATCGTGGCGTACGAAGCCGCGGTGACGCACAAAATCGCCAAATACCGGAGTCGGCGACGCGCTCAAGAGTCCCGGCAGCACCATTTCCGCATGTTCATTTCTATACCGCCTCATCCGCTCCGGCGAGGGACGCGAAGTATTGACGATAACATAGTCAAGAACGCGAGCGCCCAGATACTGTTCAATCGTACGCACAAAATCAGCCGCCGTAAAGCCGTGCGTTTCTCCCCACTTTGTCGTGATGTTCGCGACAAGGACCTTCATTGCCCGCGACCGGCGTATGAGAGAGGTAACCCCCTTGATGAGAAGATTCGGCACCAAACTCGTGTATAAATCACCCGGGCCGATGACAATGAGGTTCGCTTCGGCGAGGGCCGATGCCGCGCGTGTGTTGAGACGCCCGGCAGGCGCGAGCCACACGCGCGCGATCCGAAGCGCCCCGTTATGTTTCGGAATGTCAATGTTCGTCTCTCCTCGTATCACCGTCCCGTCTTCGAGCTTCGCACAAAGCCGTACGCGGTCAAGCGTCACCGGCACGACCGCTCCCGAAATCCCGAGGAGTCGGCCCGCTTCATCAACCGCGTTTTCAAAACTCCCCGTGACACGTTCCAATGCGGTGAGCATAATGTTCCCGAATGCATGCCCCTTGAGCCCGCCGGTGTCAAACCTATAGTTAAATAACTCCGAAAGAATCCGGTGGTCCGCATGCGCAAGCGCAACGAGCGCCCGTCGAATGTCGCCCGGCGGCAGGATCCCGAATTCCTCGGAGAGCACGCCGGTTGAACCGCCGTCATCCGCCATTGAAACCACCGCAGTGAGATCCGCCGGATATTTTTTTAAACCCGAGAGGACCGTGAATACCCCCGTCCCCCCGCCGATAACGACAATTTTCGGCACGCTATCTCTCTTTCCTTTCTTCATATAATAAAGAGGAAATAATGCTTCGGGCGCGGGAAAGATTTGAAGCCACAATATCCATGCCTCGGTTTTTCTTCTCCCTATGATTCCGGCTGATGCGGATTGTTTTAATCTCCGGAAAATTCTTCCTCACTTCTTCAAGCGCCGCGGGAAGGTCATCAAGATAGAAAAAAACATCTTGAGGATTCTGCCGCATGATCCCTCTCAACGCGTTTATTTTCGACGGCGTCCGGGTAATAAAAAGAGACCTCGCGCGGGAACGTATGCCGCTCTCGTTAATTTTTTTTCGCTGGAATGAACTCCCCGCGCTCACGATCACTACGGGAACGCGCTCGCTCGCGCACCAGAGAAGAAACGGCATCGCGTCGCGGTGCAGATACTGCCGGCTTCGCGCGAGGAACTCCGCGATCCGAACACGAAGATCGCGCGCCGCCGGATACTTCTGTTTCAAAAATGCCGCGTGCTGCGCCATATCATAAACTCCCCTTGTCTCCTTTTTTGCTTTCTTGTATGTTCGCTCGTAGTCGCGTATCGGAATGCCGGCGGCGGAAAACACTCGAGCATAATCGCGCTTGAAGCGGCCTATATCAAAAAGCACGCCATCAAAATCTGATATGATCGTTACGCGAATTTTTTTTCTGATCATTCCTGCCGTCATCTCTGATGTAACTTCCGAAGCGTTTTCATCGTTTCAACAATGAGCTCAATTATGGTTTCCCGATGTCCTTAGAATTACGAGGGGGTCCAATGGAACTGCACGAACTTCGGCGGCTTTACGCAAGCATGACAAAACTGTCTCTCTTGCGGCAAGAATATGAACGATTCGTGAATGCAGGCGTTATCATCCCCGATCCTGACGCAGTGTATGTTTCTTCGGTGACTACTCCTGAAATGATAATCGGACAAAAAACTATTCTCTCGCCGCACGTATGCCTTTTGGGTGCCATCGCCATTGGGGAGCGATGCACCATTGGCCCGGGCATCACGATCTGTAATGCGCAAATCGGCAATGATGTATTCATTGGCAGACCCCAGCTCTTTGACGTCATCATAGGGGACGGCGCGAAGATCGGCAGATTTGCTGAAATCACCCGTTCGCACATCGGCGCACATTCCGCCGCCCAGCATCTTTGCTATATCGGCGACACGTACATGGGCGAGCACGTCAACGCAGGCGCGGGACTTGTCACCGGCAATTTCAACGGCGAAGAGAAAAACGTCACCGTGTTTCAAGACGGCGCATTCCCCGGCATCAACACGAGTTTTATTGCGCCGATAACCATAGGAAAAGAGGCGTGCGTCGGCGCGGGAGCGGTCGTGACAAAAGACGTCGCTCCGCACGCGATCGTCGTCGGCAATCCCGCGCGGCCGCTTGAAGGCAAAAGCTGGCATCGCACGCCTCAAGGCTGGAAAAAACAAACGCATCAGCCCCTGTAACAGCTCTGCAATTTTACAGGAATCCAGCCCCTGTACGCAATCCCTCGAAGTCCGACTTCGAGGGATTATATTTAAAACTCATCTCAAAATTCGCTTTCAAAGCCGGGGTACGCGAATTTTGAGATGGGTTCAAGTTTTATTCCACGGTCACCGATTTTGCGAGATTCCTCGGCCGGTCAACGTCATGCCCGTGCTCCACACCAAAATAATATGCAAAGAGTTGAAGTGGAATTACTGAAAGGAGCGGCACGAAGATCTCGGCGGCTTTCGGGATAAAAATGGTATGATCCGCAATCGCCCCCATCTCTTGGTCGCCCTCGGTCGCAATCGCAATCACCGGCCCCCGCCGCGCTTTAATCTCTTCAATATTGGAAACCATTTTTTCATACACCGAATCGCGCGGCGCAATGCAGACCGAAGGAAAACGCTCGTCAATCATCGCAATCGGCCCATGTTTCATTTCCCCGGCGCCGTATCCTTCGGCATGGACATACGAAACTTCTTTCAACTTGAGAGCGCCTTCCAATGCAACCGGCAAATTATACTTTCTTCCCAAAAAGAGAAAATTTTTGAAATCGCGGCATGCGGCGGCAATCCGGCGCACCTCATCGTCAACGCCGAGCGTGCGGCGCATCAACTCCGGAATCCGGGCAAGGTCCCGCGCGAATTCCTGTCCTTGCGTGAGCGACAAGTCGCGTTGCCGTCCGAGCGATAACGCGAGGAGCGCGAGAATCGCCACTTGCGAGGTGAATGCCTTGGTTGATGCGACGCCGATTTCCGGTCCCGCGTGCTGATAGATGCCCGCGTCGGTCTCACGCGCAATGGTCGACCCGACGACATTGACAATACCGAACGTGGGCACTCCTTTTTCACGGGCCTCGCGCAATGCCGCAAGCGTGTCGGCGGTCTCGCCCGACTGGGAAATTGCGAGAAACACGTCGCCTTTTCGAAACACCGGCGCGCGATAGCGAAATTCCGATGCGACATCAACTTCAACCGGAATCCCCGCGCACGCTTCAAGCATATATTTGCCCACCCGGCCCGCAAGATATGCCGTGCCGCATGCGGCAATGATGAGACGCTCCGCTCCGGCAAGACGTTCATGAACCGTTTCAAGCCCGCCGAGCTGCGCATGCCCGTCTTTGGGCACGAGCCGCCCCCGCAGCGCATTCTCAATCGCCTCGGGCTGCTCAAAAATTTCCTTGAGCATGAAATGGGAATATCCTCCTTTCTGGGCCTGTTCAAGCGTCCACTCAATCTCATGAAGAGGTTTTTCGCGCGGCCTGCGGCGTAAATCCCACACCGTGTGCTCGCGCGGCGTGAGTACTGCCATCTCGCCGTCATCAAGATAGATGACATTTTTTGTATGCTTGAGCACTGCCGACGCGTCAGAGGCAACCAGATACTCTCCGCGGCCGATGCCGATAAGAAGCGGGCTGAAATTTCGCGCGGCGACAAGCTTGTCCGGTGACTCGCGGTCCAGTACCACCAGCCCGTAAGTCCCCCGCACCGAAAGAAGCGCGAGCCGCACCGCTTCTTCAATCGCAAGCCCGGGCGTGCGAATAGTGAACTCCTCAATCAAATGCGCGAGCGCCTCCGTGTCCGTTTCCGAATGAAACGTGTGGCCCGTGCGCGCAAGCGCGCGCTTGAGCTCTTTATAATTTTCAATGATGCCGTTATGCGCAAGCCAAATTCTTCCGCGGCAGTCCGCGTGCGGATGCGCATTCGCTTCGGTCACCTCGCCGTGCGTTGACCAGCGGCTGTGAATAATGCCGGCGGTCCCGGGAAACCGGTCCGGATCTCCGATTTTTTCCTCAAGGCGCGCGACGCGGCCCACTGCTTTGCGGCTCTCCACGCCGCGCCGCGACACGACCGCAAATCCCGCCGAATCATAGCCGCGGTATTCAAGATTTTTAATTCCTCCCAAAAGGATGGGAAGCGCGCGCCGCCTCCCGATATATCCGACAATGCCGCACATATTTAGTACAACAAGAGAGTCGCGGATATCGTTTTGTTACAAATTTCTAATATCTAATCTATACATAAAAGTTACCCATGGTATCCCCCTTGACACATATACGGCACTTCTTCTATACTTTATATAAGGTAGTTGGCTTGCACCGCAGGTCAAAGCTACGTGTCAAACGAGAGGAATCCTTGTGAAAGGGTTCTTTTCGTTTTATACTTTTTTTGTGGATCCGGACCCGTGGTGCATGAAGTAGCATACTACCATCGACACGTAGCGAAACGGGTGCAAGTCCCGTCGGGTCCACGTCTAAGGGGCTGTCAATACTGACGGCTCTTTAGTTTTCTTTTATACTCAGCAGAAAATCCATTTTACGAGGTTTACGAGGTTGAACTTCATAAAGGATTTAGAGTTTTCAATTTAGGATTTTCTTATAGGGGGGTGGTTGTCGCGGTTTCGCTCGTGGCAGGCGTGGATGTCGCAGTCGTATCAGAAGTCACCGGCGTCGTGGAGGCCGTATCAATCGTACTCGTCGTGGTAGTTATCGCCGTGGAGCTTGCTGTTTCCGTCGTCGTACTCGTCGTGGTCGCAGTGACTGGTGACTGGTAATCAGTCGTGGCGGCTGCAGCCGCGG
>CAYIAH010000011.1:0-12738 GCA_964361495.1 uncultured Candidatus Saccharibacteria bacterium
ATACCCATGCGATGATTTTATCATCCATGGTTGCGATTACCACTAATTACCTAATTTTTAGATAACTGATTTACATTTTTCTCACTGATAATCTTTTTTCCTCCAACAATAATATCTCCGCCTGCAGTTACGGGGCCTTCGGCGGAAATTCTAGCATTGTTTGATGAGTTTCTTTTAAGATTTATTAGCATAGCTCTTCCGTTGGCCGTTAATACAAGAGTATTTGGATTTTTGTCACTGACATATAAATGATCAACCAAGTTGTTTTTAACGGGCATATTAGAGCGAAGCGTGTTTTGCACTAAAGTCATTTTTGTAACATCATAGTTAAAAGAATACTGAAGATCACTCCAGAAAAATTCTCGTTTGTTCTCAATCCATTCTAATATGTTTCTTAATTCATCGTTTGTCATAAAACAATTTCACTTAAGATGCCCCAGTCTCGCAGCCGCCTCGATAGAGGCGATCTCTCGATAAAAAATGCTGTCATCGGAGAGGGCGAGATTCGAACTCGCGGTACCATTGCTGGTACACGGTCTTTCCAGGACCGCCAGTTAAACCGCTCCTGCACCCTTCCATTCTTTATACTTTTCAATAATCCCACACTCATGCCGTTTTCTTGGCTCGGTACGCGGACTTGATTTTGTAGTAGTGATCACTCGCTCGTTTCCCCCGAAAGAGGCGCGCGGGATACTTCTTTTCGGCAAGCCCCAATTTCCGCTCGATGGCCTGTGCGACATCTGTACCATTCTTCAGGGCAAACTCTAAACAATAGATCACAACGTCGGCAAGTTCATTCTCTATCTCTTTTTTCTTCGCATCCTCCCGCTTTTGATATTCCTCATAATCATCCCATTGATAATGCTCAAGCAGTTCCGCGGCTTCAATCGCGATTGAAACGGCAAGATTTTTTGCATGCGGATTCCAATGCCGCTCTTTTTGGAATCTTGCAATCCGACTTTTTAACTCCCCGATGGTGGTCTTTTGATCATTCATAAGGAAAATATTCTCAAAATTTCTGGCTTCTTGCAATATTTCTTCTACTTCTCTATCTGCCGTGCAGAGCCGCAATTCGCTCTTCAATCGGCGGGTGGGTGGAAAAAATCCTGATGATCCAAGGTGTGCGGCGCGTCCCTGCCCCGCGGGAATGATCCGCTCCAAAAGGATTCTCCAAAAAAAGATGGGCGGTGGCATTGGTGGCGGTGCGAAGCGGCCGGCCGTATGCGGCGATCTTCCCCAATGCGGACGCGAGTCCTTCAGGATACCGCGTAAGAAGCGCCCCTGACGCGTCGGCAAGAAATTCGCGGCGGCGCGAAATCGCAAGATGAATCAGCGATGCAATGAGCGGCGCAAGAATCGAAAACGCAATGCCGATCAAAAACACAAACGCGTGTCCTCCGCGTTCACGATCGCGATCGCCGGATATGCCTCCAAACCAGAGCGAGCGCATAAACATATCTGATAGAATTGAAATGAATCCAACCAGCACAACTGCGACGGTTGAAACCAAGATATCGCGATTGCCAATATGGGAAAGCTCATGCGCAAGCACTCCTTCCAGTTCGGAACGCTCAAGCTTTTCGACAAGGCCCGTCGTCACTGCGATGACCGCATGCTTCTGATTTCTCCCCGCAGCGAATGCATTCGGCGCCTGGTCAGTTATCACATAGAGCCGCGGCATCGGGAGTCCGGCCGCGATAGACAGATTTTCAAGCACGCGATAAAGCTCCGGATGCGATTTCAAATCCACTGAACACGCGTGATGAAGCGCGAGAACCAATTTATCGGAAAACCAATAGCTCGCGATATTCATGACAACACTTACTGTCACCGCAAGATACAAAATCCCCGGGTTTCCGTAGAGACGGCTGACGATCCATCCGACGCCGATCACCACGCCGAAAAACGCGGCCATGAGAAGCCACGTTTTCCGTATATTTGCCGACGTATGAGTATAGAGAGTTGCCATGCGTCAAAATCATCAAAATTTTACCGCAACCGGCTCATGCGCGGGCGAGCCATCTTCGAGGTCAAAAAATTCTTTCGCGGCGAACCCAAAAAGGCGGGCAATTATATTTGAAGGAAATGACTGAATCATTATATTCAGATCGCGGACCGTACTGTTATAGAACCGCCGCGCCGCCTGAATTTTGTTTTCCGCATCGGCAAGCTCGCGCTGAAGTTCAAGAAAATTGACGTTTGCCTTTAGGTCCGGATAACTTTCGGCGACCGCAAAAAGGGATTTCAGCGCGCCCGAGAGCATATTTTCCGCGTGCGCGTGCTCCCCTGCGGTGTGCACGCCCATGGCTTCCGTGCGCGCGCGGGTCACTTTCTCAAAAACGCCTTGCTCATGAGCCGCATATCCCTTCACCGTTTCAACGATATTCGGAATAAGATTGTACCGACGCTTCAGTTGCACTTCAATATCTGACCATGCTTCTTCAACATGAGTACGCCTGCGCACGAAAGCATTATATATCCCAACAAGGGCAATCACTCCCAATGCCGCCGCACCGGCAATCGCATACAAAAGAGGATACGTCATATGAGAAATAATATATCACAAAAACTGCCGGGATACAATTGATACAGAGGAATACACCAAAATTCCTCGAGCATGTGAGGGTTTCCGAACAGGCTCTATTTTAGAGTGTTGAGTATATTACGGGTCTGCAGCCCCACTATTCCTGTTGATTCCAGACCAAATCCGCGCTGAAATTTCTTGAGTGCTGCCTCAGTCGCAGTGCCAAAGAATCCAGTATCGGCGCCCGCGGGAAGCAATTTGTAAATAATAAGGATCTGCTGGAGGTACTTCACATCATCACCTCGTACTCCTCGTTTGAGCGTCCGAAGAAAAGTCAATTTTGAACTTTCAAGAGAAGTCAAAACAGGCGCCGTTGAAGAAATTGTTGAAGGAGTTATACGCGTTGATGTAGTCGTCGCGGCCGCTTGGGGAAGGGTGGTTATAACAGGAGGAGGAAGCGGAGGTGGGGGAAGCGGAGGAACAGTCGTCGTCGTAAACGTACGATTTGCTACCGAACTTGTCCAATAGTCCTCACTGCTCGAAAGAACATTAAACGTATAGGTCGTACTCGCCATAAGACCCGTAAGGGTAATCGAATGATTCTTGACAAATGCGCGATCATATACCGCATCTCCCGTTACTTTATCAATCCAGTACTCGATCTTGGAATTGGAGATAACGTCGGTCGTCCATACGATTGTTCCGGAATTATGCGTGACGTTGGTTATCAAGATACTACCGATCACCGGGGCCGCGACATGTCCTCCTCCCCCGCTTCCCCCACCTCCCCCGTGCCCCCCAACCGATGCAGAAAATTTGCCCGCCGGTAAAGGAACCTGACCTATGACTATCAGTACCGTAATTGCGCCTAGAAATATAACAATCTGTCGTATCATATTAGTGAGGGAGGTCGCGCTTTGGTGCTACGTTCATCTTACGATGCGCGATAGCCCAACGTCGCAATCTCTTCTATAATTTTTTCCTTACTCACTCGTGCCGGATCAAACTCTACTATCCCTTTCTTTCCTTCATAATCAACAAACACGGACTTCACCCCTTCCATCTGCGACACCAGCATCTGAATCCCGGTCGCGCAAGCCCCGCAATGCATTCCTTCGATCTTTAATTCGATTTTTTCCATACCGCTATAATATTATTTTAAACTCTTGTCGTACTTCTTTCAATCGGCGGCGTATATCGCCGCAAGAGCAATGAGTTCGTGACGACCGACACAGAACTGAATGCCATCGCAAATCCCGCGATTTCCGGACGCAAGGTGAAACCGGACGGGAGGTAGCCGAGAAGCGGATGGATAAATGAGTAGTCCGGGTAAAGAGCGCCCGCCGCAACGGGAATCGCGAGGACGTTATAGATGAACGCCCAGAAAAGATTCTGCCATACTTTTTTGATCGTCTTTCCGGAAAGCTGGATCGCGGTGACCACGTCGCGAAGATCGTCCTTCACCAAAATCACCTGCCCGGTTTGCACCGCGACGTCCGTGCCGGACCCGACCGCGATCCCCACGTCTGCCTGCGCGAGCGCGGGCGAATCATTGATGCCGTCCCCCACCATCGCAACCGATTTTCCTTCCTGCTGAAGCCGCGCAATCACATCCGCTTTCTGCCGCGGGAGGACCTGCGCGAGCACCCGGTCAATGTTCAGCTCCCGCGCGATTGCTTCCGCCGTTTTCGGATTATCGCCGGTAATCATAATTATTTCATGCCCCATCTTTTTCAATTCCTGAATGGCTTCGCGCGCGTGGGGCTTCAAGGTATCGGCAAGCGCGATCACTGCCGCGGGCGTTTTATCAATCGCGGCATACACCACGGTTTTTGCCTCGCGCTGAAGTTTTTCCACGAGAGGCGCATGTTCTTTCACGCTGATCCGCAACGAATCCATAAATGCCGCATTGCCCACGACCACATCTTTCCCTAAAACATTCCCGCGAACGCCCATCCCCGCGATTGCTTCGAAATCCTTCACCTCGGGGAGCGCTCCACACGCGGCTTTTCCCTTTTCCACGATTGCCCGCGCAAGCGGATGTTCAGATCCAAATTCAACTCCGCTGACAAGACAAAGAACCTCACTGACGCTTTCCCCGCCGACGGGCACAAAGTCGGTAACGATGGGCTTGCCGATCGTGAGCGTGCCCGTTTTATCAAACGCAATCGCCGCGATTTTGTATGCCTTCTCCAGCGCCTCGCCGCCTTTCAAAATGATGCCGAACCGTGCCGCGCGGCCAATGCCGACAATGAGCGCGGTCGGCGTCGCGAGCCCCATCGCGCAGGGGCAGGAAATAACGAGGAGCGCGATCATACGCAGGAGTCCCGCCCGAAACGGAAATGCATAAATGAAATACCATACAACAAAGGTAATCACCGACATCACGATCACCGCGGGCACAAAGTATTCAGAAACTTTATCCACGAGGTTCTGGATCGGCGCGCGCGTTGCCTGCGCCTCCTCAACCATTTGGATGATTTGGTATAAAAGGGTTTCTTTCCCGACTTTGGTTGCCTGAAATTTAATAAAGCCCTCTTGATTAACGGTCGCGCCGATGACTTCATCCCCGACAGTTTTCCCTATGGGGAATGATTCGCCGGTGACCACTTTTTCGTCAATATGCGTCTTGCCTTCAAGAATGATACCGTCCACCGGAACCTTTTCTCCCGGCCGCACAACGACGGTCTCTCCTTTTTGAATTTGATCAATCGGCACGGTCACCTCCTGTCCATCCCGAATCACGTGCGCTTCCTTGGCCTCCAATTTCAATAACTCTTTGATTGCGGCTGACGCTCTGCCTTTTGCGCGCGCCTCAAAATAACGACCGAGGACGATAAATGAAAGGAGTGCTGCCGACGACTCCCAGAATGGATGGTCTATGTTGAAAAAAAGGAATCCGATTGCGCTATAAAGATACGCCGCCGTGGTGCCGAGCACCACCAGCACATCCATATTTGCCGAACCAACGCGCATTGCCGTAAACGAATTCCGATAGAACGGCCAGGCGATGACAAATTGAATCGGGGTGGAGAGAATCCAGTAGATGTAATTGAGGTCAACCGAACTGCCAAAAAGCGTAATCGCATGCACATGCTGAAGGTTCAACATATGAATCAGCATGTAGTAAATGATGATCGGCCCCGCGAGCACGAAACTTGCAATCGCCCTCCGACGCACTTCGGCAATCTGTCGCGCTTCTTTCTTTTCTTCTTCTTCCACCGTCGCCCCTCGCTCATCCGGCCGGATCAAGTCATAGCCAAGTTTATGTAAAAGTTCATCAACACGTTCAAGAGAAATTTTTTCCTCATCAAATTCAATCGCGGTTTTTTCGGCGCCGTAATTCGTCTTAATCGAAACCACCCCCTCTTGTTTCCCGATGAGTTTATCAATCAGCGTGGAGCATGCCGCGCAGTGCATGCCCTTTACTTTGAGAACGAGTTTGGTCATGGTTATCCCTATTTTACGCCTTTTCTTATTTTCTTTGAATGAGTGCGGAGCCACTCAGCAATTTTCTTAAGAGGATACTTCTTCCCTACTGCGGCGAGCACGAACTTTTCTGCCGCTGTATTTGATGCGCTCAACTCCCAGCCGTTCAAAAAAAGAAAACGTGCCGCAATGGCGATTGCGGTCCTTTTGTTTCCATCGGTGAATACATGGTGATACGCGCACGATTCGAAGTATGCTGCGGCTTTGTCAAAAACTGTCTGATAGAGATCCTTCACGCCGAATTGCATCTTCGGGCGCTCGGCGAGCGAACCAAGAAGGTTTACATCGCGCACGCCGTGCATGCCGCCAGTCTTATCAATAATCCGTGCATGGATGACGAGCATTTCTTCCGTGGTAAGATAATGCATAACTGCATGCTATTTTTTTGCAAGCGCCTCCAGTGCTGGACGGTATCGTTCAATAAAACGATCCGTCCATTCAAGCAGTTCCGTATCAATCTTCCGAGCCGGTTCAACCACGACCCGTCTTTTTTTTACGTCAACGTCAACCCGCACCTCATCGCCTATTTTAATGCCGAGCTCCTTAAGAGATTTTTTGGGGAGAGTTACCACCGCCGAACTGCCTACTTTTAATACTTTTTGGGTCATTGAGATAAGAATTATATTATTACATATTATAATCTTATTATAATCGCTCGTGGCGTCCTGTCAAATCACCGCGCGGGGCTAACTCGAGTTTAGCTCCGCGTAACTAAAGAGGATGCTGAACGCATAGCACCATACCAATACTTTATTGTATTTCTTCACATCCACCCCTTCCGGCAACTCATAATTGACGTTTCCCTTTGTCGCGCGGATGCTCCCGAGAGAAATCGCATCGTCAGTTCCTAATTCCGAGGAAAGGAAGATGCGCAGATCAGGACCATTGATGGTTTCAAAATCTTCAAAGCGGAGGATCAACTTACCGTCTTTCTCTATGAGAAGGGCTCTCCCCGCGACATCGTGTGCACGGGGACGGAAATCGCCCCGCGCGACGAGCCGCGCAGTATCGGGCATTGCCTCCTTCATTTCCTTCAAATTCTTGCTCGCCTCCATGACCTGTTGTTCAAATTCGATTTTAGTCGCCGCATCCATGGTGTCCATCGCGTCCTTCACCACGGCCTCTCGGGGTGTCGCCAAAGGGGATACTTCATCAACTTCAACCACCCTCAAAAGCGGCGAGAGGAGATACCATGCGATTGGCAGAATAATTATTGCAATGACGATAAAAATGATTTTTTTCTTCATAGTGTGCAAAAACAAGTAAATAATAAAGTGTTCCAAAGCGCGTGGTTATACTCGCGCCATTGCGAAACCGCTATCCTTTTTAGTAGTGCTCCGTCCGGAAATTAGAAATACCGAATGCGGCTTTCGTGCCAATTACTGTCTGTACCGAATCGGGAACAAAGAATCGGCGCGAGGGCGAGAAAAATACATCAAAGTCGTTTCGTCCTGCAATGATTTTTTCTGCGATATACCGCCCGCATGCCGCAGACCACGGAAGACCCGCTCCTGCACCCGCGTAATAAACATGGGGCATCTTTTCATCCTGTCCGGCAACCGGAAGCAAATCTTTCGTGATGCCGATCAGCCCGGGCCAAAGATATTCCCATCGAATTGAAACCTGTGGAAATTTTTTCTCAAAATATGAGGCCAGTTTCCGCGCAATGCCGCGAATATCTAACGCTTCTCTCTTTGCGTACGTAGAGAACATGTTTCCGCCGCCCAACAGCATACGATTCCCGCCGATAAGCCGATAATACTGATAGATCAAATCACTATCCCACACCATAAGCGGCTGTTGCGGAAAAATGGCATGCGCTTCGGTGTCGCTCAGGGGCGCGGATATTGAAAGAAACGTCTGCGCATGGTAAATAGTTTTTGACAATTTCCCAAGCTCAGGAGTAAAACGGTCTGTCGCAAGAATTACTGCCCCGGCACGCACTTTTCCGCGAGGAGTAAAAACGTTCTCGGAGGTAATTTCGGTGACCTCGGTATCTTCATAGATCCGAACGCCTTTGTCGCGAAGTAAAGCCCCCATCGCGCGGCAATAAAGATAGGAGATGATACCGAAACTACTTGGATATCGCACTGCTCCAGTATATCCCGCGGATCCAAGCACGCGCGCCACATCGTCTTTTTGATAAAGCGTGCTTGCATAGCCGAGCTCGCGACGCGCCTCATATCCCTCCTCAACATCCGCGAATGCTCTCGTGGTATTTGCGACAAAAAGCGAGTCCTGTATCTGATAATCGCATTCAATACGGAAGTCTCTGATATTTTTTCTGATTAACTCAACGCCCGATATGCCAAACTCCCAAAGTTGTTTCGCTTTTTCCGGCCCGAAGCGACGGATGAACTGTCCGAGTTCAAATTCGGAATCGGGATTAATAAAACCGGAGCTCTTGCCCGATGCGCCCGCGCCGCAGAATTCTTTTTCAAGAAGAGCAACTGAGAGTCCGGCTTCACGCAGACGCTGGACCGCACTCAAGCCCGTCATCCCTCCTCCGATTACTGCGACATCTACCATGATATCATCCATCAGCGGAGGAATCTTTTCTAACGGCTTAAGCGTATACCAGAATACTTTATGTTGGGGAATTTCCATATTTATTGGGTCGCCGAAACTACGCTCCGCACATGCAATTTTCCCACCATGTCGAAGTGGCCGCGTTTTTCACCACTCACTTCGCCTTCGCCACACGGCACCGAACAGTAAAATGGGAAATCGCCCTCTTGGGTAACGACGAACTCAACTTTAATTGTACCATTGGCCGGCATGCGCTGGGAAACCCCAAAGGCGTCAATGGCAATGCCGTGGTCGTAGTCGTCTTTATTTATGATGGTGGCGATGATTTTGTCTCCGCGCTCGGCTTCAATAACCTCCGGCACAAAACTCCACGTATCTTTTTTAGAGATAATCGTAATCTCACGCACTTTGCCCGTCACCACTGGCACCGATTTTTCGGGCAGTAAAAAAGTGCGGTAGAGGATGCCGCCAGTGACAATCACAGCCCCGATGCCGACAAGAATGAAATACTTATTCACGTACCAGCAAGAACTTTTTTACCGCCAAACTCAAAAGCGCAATTGCAATGAGCGAGATAATAACAAGGACGCTCTGCGGAACGCGGAGCAGCACCGGTTCCTCCACTTTAATCCAAAACGCCGCAGTAAGGGCCTCGTCGTCTGCCGCAAAAACCGTTCCCTGCGGCCGGAATTGAGCAAACAGTTTATAAATGCCCGCTTCGGGAAATGCAATATGGAAAGATATTTTTTCGTCTTGGCCTTCTGCCGGTTCTTCCGTCCCTTCGTGCGCATACGCGGTCTCGATCAATGCGGGGGCATGCGCGTGATGATCTTCAATTTTCTCCGGATGCGCGTGGATGAATGTTTTCAGATCGTCTTTGATAATTGAAAGATGCATGTCCGCGGCAAGAAACGGCTCAACCGCGACCTCGCGGCCAAAGAGATCATGAATATCAAATGAAATATCGGCTTCTTTGCCTTTGATGATTGAGTCCTCATACGAAAGTAAAACTTGATAATCTCCGACAATGGCCGAACGTCCGAAGAAAATCTCTTTTCTCGCCGCGGCACCTTCTCCTGTCACCGCTACTTCGGGATGACCGAATACATGAGTGACGCCGCCTCTTTTTATCTCCGACCAAATTTTATAACGGCCGGGCTTCTCAAAAATATGCACGGATGAAAGGAAACCCGACCGCGCAGTCGGCACCGGATGGATATGAAAAAATTCATTCAGGTCATCGCGTACCCCGACGACGTGCATAAACTTCGTATGATCCAATTCCAGTTCGGAGATCGCCACCGGCCGAGTGCCCGGTTTTTCATTCACCAAAAAATCAAACCGCATCGACGTTCCGACTCGTACCGAAACTGGGGCCACATTGAGATTCACAGAAAGTCCTTCCCGCATTTCAATTTCTTCATGGAAGCGAGTCGAACTGTGGACACCTTCAAGATGCGGGGCGCGAGATATTTCTTCGTGCGCCGCTCTCCCCGGACGTGAAATATGATTCAGGAAACGATCCGGCACTACCCAGATAATCGTCAATGCCAAAAGGAGTGAGAGCGCGATGAAAAATGGCAAACGGTAGGGAGGTACTGCTCCCTCTTCTTTCTTTTTCCGGAAATGATACCAGAAAAATGGAATGATCCAAAGACCGGCAAGCGCCCAGTTTCCAAGCCAGAGCGGCAGGCCGAAAAGTCCAACGCCCGTGGGAATGCCATGCGTGTGCGCCGGCAATACTCCGAGCTTTTCTGCGATCACGCCGACAATCTGTTCCTCGCGAGTGATGTCTTCAAATAATGTGTGCTGGCCGGAATATACCCACCAGTCATGCGTGAAAAGCCCGAGCACTAAAATAAATCCCGCAACAAATATCATGCCCCAGCCGGTTGCGCGCTCCACTTTGTCTTTACGCGCAACAAGCCATGAAAGGGCATTCACTCCCAAAATCCCCAACAGCGCCAAGAGAAGCAACGGAAGGATTCTCCCGACTGCGTGTACCAAAAAAAGCGTCCAGCCATAAAAAAGATCTCCCGATGCCGCGATCCGCGTAAGAATAATCGGTGTCGCCGGATGAGGACAGCCGACGCCGATATTGCCCAGAAATAATCCGAGGAACAACGCCTTTAAATAATCCTGCTTGCGCTGGATAAAACCCGGCGCGGCGCCCGTGTAGGTCGGCATGCGAACCCGAATAAGACCCAGTTCTCCGAGCGCGAAGAGATATGCCGCAGCGCCCGCGCCAAAATAGAGCCAATTCTTTACTGTCTCCAGAGGCGCGCCCAAAGTGCCAATGGCGACTTCCCCAATCAGTGCGGCGGCAACGCCGTAGAACGAAAGCGTAATCGCGACGCCAAGCCCAAATGCAATCGCAATGCCAAATCCCTTTGCAGCACCCCTCCCCATAGAAAGCGGGACAATCACAAACGCAAGCGGCAACGTGCAGGGAAGGACAATCATCGTCAAACCCGCCGCGAAACTGAAAAGATACCAGCCAAGCCCCACCGGAGTTGCGGGTCCGACAAGAAAGAACCACAACAATCCAAAGAAAATAATCGCCGCGAGGCCGCTCGCGACAGAAAGAAAAAAAGACCTCGCATTACCTGACTCCATGTTTCCGGAAAGAGAGAATCAAAAGCGCTCCTGCGGCTCCCAAGAGCCCGATATCACGAAAAGTTATTGGGTCAATGCCGACAAAAAGAATAATAAGCCCCACCTCCGCGGCCGCAAGCGCGGCGACCGTCCTCACGCCCGCACGCGGCAAAAACCACACCAAAAACAGCAGTCCCAGCACCAATTCTCCCGCTCCTTGCGCCAAAAGATAGGTGTCAATCGAAACTGTCGTCGTCACAAGCCGAGAAAGCCACTTCGGCACAAATCCGTACCAGTGTTGGGGATTCGTCATCAAATCGTATCCCGAATAGAGGTACATAAAGCCGAGACCGAGACGCAATGGCCATTCCGGAGAAATTTTTGATAAGACACTCACAAATTTTATTCAGAGAGCTCTTTCAATTTTTCCACAAACTTTTCTTTATCAAACCCGCCGCTTGCCCAAAGCTCTCCGTTCAAAATAATCCCGGGAGACGCGAAAATCATATATTTTTGCGCTGTCGTCTGCCCTTCCGGCGTCGTCACCTCAATTTTTTTATACATGACATTTGGCCATTCTCCTTCGATCGTATGCCAAAATTCTTCAAACTCTTTGCAGATATGGCACCCGGGCGAGACGAGCTCTTCAAGAAGAATCTGCTTCATGACTCAAGCATACCACGTCCTTATCAAAACATGCTATCCCGCCAAGGATTTCAAAGCGAAACCAATGCCGTAGGCGATCACTGCCGCAGACCCCCCCACGACGAGCATCTCAAGACCAGAGAAAAACCATGATGTCTTTGAAAAAAGCGAGCGGAGCGCGCCGATCCCAAAGAGCGCGAAAGCCATCATTGCCACCGCGATTCCGAATGAGGCGTTTTTCCCAAAAATCACATACGGCAGGAGCGGAATGCTTCCCGCTGCTGCAAAAGAAACGAAAGTGACGATGCCGTTTTTCAACGCGGACTCCGTCTCGGGCACGAAAAGCTTTAACTCTTCATGCATCATAAAATCAACCCAAAATTGTTCGTTTGAAGAAATCAGAGAAACCATATCTTCAAGCTGACTTCCCTGATACCCGCGCCCTGCGAGAATTTCCCGAATTTCCTGCCGTTCATCCTCCGGAATGCGCTTCACTTCGTCACGTTCTCTCTCGGCCTCCTTTTCATAAAATTCTTTTTCCGACTTCGTGCCAAGATAATTGCCCGTCGCCATTGAAAAGCCGTCCGCAAGCAGGTTCGCAAATCCGATAATTAAAATCACTGCGGGAGACAATGCGCCCCCGACAGTAGCCGCCACGACCGCAAAAGTTGTCACAATCCCATCGTTTGCGGCAAAGACAATATCTTTCAGATACCGTCCAGCGAGAACATGTTTTTCACCAGTCCTTTGCATAGTGCCCATACTAAATAAATGATACAGTAACGAGCTCCCCGCAATTCACGGGAAGCTCGTTACAAACCGTGCCGACGAAATCATCTCAATGTATCGTACATCCCGCCGTCGTTGCAGTATCCCCTTCTTTTGCTGACTTGGTCATTGACCCATCGCAGTAAATGGATTTGCCTGCGGAATCGCTATACATATAGTGACAATCA
>CAYIAH010000011.1:12838-23910 GCA_964361495.1 uncultured Candidatus Saccharibacteria bacterium
CGTCGCCATCATTATCAATACCGTCGGAGCATTGCGTGGTCGGCGCGGGTGGAGGAGGCGGTGGCGGCGGAGTCGCGCTCGTGTAAGTAATCGTCACGATATTTGATTCTACGGAACATCCGACGCTATTGCACGCTCTCACGCGGTAATCAGCCGTGCCAGAAGTCAAACCGGGTACGGTCACTGAACCAGTGCCTCCTGCAACGCCGCCTATCACGCCTTTGGCATACCACACTGCATCAGCACCCCTTTCTTCAACTTTATTTGAGTCCTCACCAACCGAATTATCTATCCATGTAAATGTCACGCTCGTGGCGCCCGCCGTGTAATTATGACTCAACCCTGACGGCCCAGGACTCGGCACTGTCGAAGTCGGTGGCGGCGGAGTTGGAGTTGCAGTACTGCCCGTACATCCCGCCGTCGTTGCAGTATCCCCTTCTTTTGCTGACTTGGTCATTGGCCCATCGCAGTAAATGGATTTGCCTGCGGAATCGCTATACATATAGTGACAATCAGTGCCAAGAAGCGCGATGAGGAATGAACTGCAGGAAGAGGTCGTGGTCGTCCCTCGAGGGACCGAGACGCTATTTGAAGGAGTTGAACACCCGACGCTGTTGCACGCCATTACCCTAAAGTCATACGTGCTCCCGGAAGGAACCGGATACGAGAAAGAAGTGCCAGTTCCGCCGCTCACATAGGTTGTTCCCGCGACAGTCCATGTTCCGCTCGAAGACAATTTATATTCAATCTTATGGGAGTCCTCGTTCGCCGCGTTATCGGTCCACGTCAACTTCGCAGTGCCGCTTGCGTCAAGCGTATAGGTTAATCCCGAGGGTGCCACCGGTGCGGCAGTCGCCCCTCCTCCTGTGCCCGGCGTCTCATCATTATCATCTTTTCCGTAGCACCCGGTATCCGTGGGGTAGTCAATCGCGCCGTCGCCATCATTATCAATACCGTCGGAGCATTGCGTGGTCGGCGCGGGTGGAGGCGTTGTCGTGCTTCGCGATACGGAGATGTAATTTGAAGGAACCGAACACCCCGCGCTGTTGCACGCCTTCACTTGATATTCATAGGTGCCGGTCGGAGGAATTGGATCCGTGTATGACCCTGTTCCGCCGTAAAGAATCCCGATACTCCCTATGACCGCCCACGTTCCTCCCACAGCCCGTCGCTCTATTTTATATGAATCCTCAACAGCCGCATTGTCATTCCAGCGCAATACCGCATTGCCGTTTGAATCCAAAGTATAAGTAAGGCCACCCGGCGAGGTCGGGATTCCAGAATATATGGTTCCTCCTGCCGGACATTCGCCCTGACTGTAATTTGTGATATTCAGATACTCGGGATATTTATATTCGCATGAATCGAAATTATTGAGCTGACAATACCGCTTTCCCAGCGTGTCAGAGCGGCTGTATGAGAACCCGGGACAAGAAGACGTATCGCCCCCATACACCCCCGAGCAATAGGGCAACCCGCTTCCGCTGCCCGGCACATTCCATTGGCAACCGGAAACTGTGGTGCAGGTTGATTGCGAAACATAAGCATTGCACGTTGATCCTCCGCCTCCGCCCGTCTGCCCATGCGCCGTGTCGTCGCAATGCGTTCCGTCATGATGATTATACCACACGCATGCGGCCGCCTTGCATGTTGACTCTATTGCATACGCGCGGCATCCGCCGGTCGCGGCATAATACTCGTCCTGATCATCTTTTCCATAGCACCCGGTGTCAGAAGGATAATCAATCAAACCATCGCCATCATTATCAATCCCGTCAGAACATTTAGCGATTCCAGGAGTTGTCCCGCAATCTACCGGACAGGTTCCGGTTGTTTCTCCCGAATCACATACATGATTGCCGCACACCGGAGCAGGCGCTCCAACTCCGGAACAATCGGGAATCCCAAAATTCCGCCAGTTATCGGGACTATCATTGCCCGCTCCTGTCTTCCAAAAGAATTTACTCTTCGGAATCGTGCGGCACTGCGCGTCCACTTCTTTAATATAGGTAAGATACTCCAGATCAGTGCGCCCCAGAATCATTGATGATTCAGTGATCCCGTCGCTGAACGTCCACGTATGCCGTATCCAATTTGACGGTGGCGTGGGCGGGGGCGTCGTCCCGTAAATAATGCCAAATTTTGCTTCACATTCAGCCGCAATCCCGCCGCCGCTTCCGGGCGGATACTTAAGACAAATTTCCTTTGCGGCCGCATAGTCCTTTGCGATAAATCCGTTCGCAAATGTGTAGGGATACTGGACGGTCACCGGAGCTTTCTCCTGCTCACACGCATAATAGGTTCCACACTCCGGAGAGGTGTACGTCACCGCTTTTCGCTGCCCCGCAGGACAGCTGTCTACGGTTGCGAGCGCCGGACAAATGGAGATTTTTCCTATGCCGTTTGCGCGTTCGCAATCTCCCTGTGAATGGAATACGAAGGGATCAGAACATCCGCTCGTCCCCTGAAACACGCATGCTTTTTTTCCTGCATCAAACACATACCCTTGCCAGAATGCCTGACACGTCACCCGATCCGAAGAAGACACGCATTTCCCTGCCGCATCGGGATAATAGGGCTTGGGAAATTCGCACACAGAGCCGAATTGACATACATATCCTGCGATCGTACCGCAGATTGTTTTATCGGTCGGATGCAGGCGAGCTCCGTGATCCTCGCCTGTTTTTTGTTCACATCGCGGCGGCAGTTGACAGCCATTCTGATCCCTATCGTATCGTACTGAACCGTCATGGCAGAAATCAGGCGGTGGCGAAAAGAACACCGGGCATGGCGGCACGTCAGGGCGCGGCGGCGCAACAACCCGCACCGGAACGAATTCCTGCGGAATCGTCATCGGGAACGATCTGCCCTGCACGTCAAACACGCGGCCATCAGCCAACGCGCATGTGAGAGGACCTTTCAAGAAACCACGCACATAGAAACAATACTGCGAGAATTCATAAGGGCTATAGAGCTGATACTTGCGTCCGGTCAATTCAGAGGCGGTCTCAATGCGCTGAACCTCCGGCGGGAGGAATTCCGGCTGCTGCTCCACTCTTTTCTTTCCCGATTTGAAGTCCCGCGCGCGCTTGATGCCATCACGCGCAATGTCTGCGGCCGCCTCGGCTTCACCGTAGGCCCGGCCGATATCATTATAACCAAGAGCGGTTTCCGCGGTGCTTAATCTGCGATCCGCAAGCCGATGCAGCCGCGCCACTTCCTGAATTTCCGGACTCACGCGCCCCCCGTCAGCCCCCACCTCAAACGGCAGCGTGCGTTCAATTTCTTCAAGATCTCCGATGGCGCGGTGCGCCTCTTCAATCTTTTTTTGTGCGCGGTCAGGCGATTCAAAAATTTTCTTTCGTTCATTAAAGAAATCCGGGGTAAAACGGAACTCCCTCGGGCCCTGCCGAAACAGCTCTTCACGCTTCTTGAATTCTTCCTCAAGGCGCACGAACCGTTCGCGATCCTGCGTCTGCTCTACTCTTGTTTGAAGCAGGGCATACTGGGTTTTTCTCAAACCGTCAAGCACGCCTTTGAACGCCGTGCCTACCTCCTTGCTCACTTTTTCAATCACCTCAAGTTCTTCGGGATGGTCTCCGACGAGCGCGCGGGACACTACTTCTCTTTGTTCGGCGTTGCGCGTGCGTTCAATATCCTTTTTGATTTCTTCCACCGCTTTTTTCTTCAACTCGTCAAAAAAATCTTTTTTATCCTGCGGAATGAGCCCCTTGATCTCGTCAAGCACTGCAACTGACTTGATATCATGGGAATGTTCCGTAAATTCCTTCTGTTTTTTATCGTCCTTTGCCACTTCCTCAATCTTCTTTATAAAATTCTCTTGCGCTCTTTTCTTCGCCGGTGCGATTGCAGTGAGCACTCCCTTGGCGATATTATTCTCCAATTCTTTCACCACTTTCAAATCCTCCAAATCCCCTTCCCCGAGATGCTCAAAAAACTTTTCCTGCGCCGCGGGTGAAAGCGTCGCAATCCGATCTTCGGTCTTTGAAAGGGACTGCTCTTTCACCTTTGAAATGACCGCGCGCAGTTCGTTGGAAATCGGACGCGACTCTAACGCGCTGATAATTTCAAGATGCCGAACCTCATTGCCCCCTGATTCTCTGACAAAATCCTCAAACACCGCTTTTTTTGCGGTCTCAAAATGCTCAAGTTCGTTCTGGAGACGATTCAGCGTATTCTCCTGCGCGAGTTTAATCGCGTCTTTTGCCTCCTCAGGCACTTTTTCTCCAACCTCCTTCAATATCTCAAGGTTTTTGAATTGCTTAAATTCAGAACCCTTTTGGGCGTCAAGCGCTTCCACAATGGTTTCCGGGGCCTTATCCGGTTTGACCAAAGTAAATATTTTTCCTAAGGTCTCCGCGGTGTTTTCTTTCACTTCATCAATTTTCTCAAAGGTCTCGGGCGGAAGGTCTTTCGCAATTTTATCCAGAGATTTGTTGTACTTTGCCGTGAAATCAACAAGTTTTTTACCCAGTTCCTCCGCTTTTTCTTCTGAAATTTGGCCGGCCGCGCTGTCAATCCGTATCTTCACCTTATCAAGCTCCTCGTGATAATTCTCAATAGCGTCAATCACTGCTTCTTTCCCCACGCCCTCGCGTTCCGCAAGGGTCTTTGCCTCAAGAATTTTCTCGGCGGCAAACTGAAGATTGCGCTCCGCTTTCTTCACGGGATCAAACGTAAACGCGCTCGTGATCCCGCGCCGCGCATTTTTCAGAAAATAAAACGGGCTTGTCGGAAGTGTGCCGACGCCCGTCAATCCGTAGTCCTCGGGCCCGAAGTCCTCATCGCTCTCAATCTTTTTCGCAACGTCAACCTCTGCTTTTGCATCCTCTTCAGCCGCGATCGCGAGCGCCGCCGCATACTGCCGATCCCCCGGAGAAAACTGAAAGGCGCCGGCCCATGCGGAACACGCAACGGCGAATCCCGCAATCACGAATAATCCCGCGTACACATAGACGGACGCGGGCATTGCCGCTTTGCGAAAATTAAAATGCGGCGACTCGGAGAAGAGTGCATTCATAAAAATAAAAATGAGAGGTTAATAATTTTATTAATAAAATTTGCGGACACGTATATACATCATAAATTTATCCGCCGAATATACAAGATCAATTTATCCACATCTGATCGGAATTCAATCAATATCCGCTTCGCAGGCGTTCAACAGCCGCGCGGATGCGGTTGAGGGATTCCTGGATGGAGGCGAAAGAAGACGCGGCCGATGACGATAATTTCTGCAGAGAACGATTGTCAAGAGCGATGGAATCCCCGACTCTGCCGGTAAACCGATTATTTTTCATAGAGCGCGGCCATGAGGAATTGGCAAGTCCCAATGACATCCATAATTACTATTTGCGATGGCGGCAGAAACCGCCGATTCACCGCAAGAGAGTATCCAATTTCTTCCGTATCTCTTCAAGCGTCCGCAGCATGGCCGCAAACATCTCCCCGCGAGCGACGGTACTGCCAGTGGTCGTTGCCGCTGTCGTTATATTAATTGATGGAATGCTAAAAGTATGGATGCTTTGGCTGCCATTGCTCACTGTTCCGTCGGGATAATACCGAGAGGAATTGTTGAGATTATCAATCAGGCGAATGTCTATGACATATGCGCCCAATTTTGTCGGAGACACCGCAAAATCTATCACCTCATTGGCTATCGCGCATGTGCCGCTCGTCATCCCCCTATTCACATCAAAATTAAAGTTGGGGCTTGTTGCCGTCCTCCCGCCTGCAAAATTGCAGTTTGGCCGTAAGTAGTAGTCGATACCGGGATATTTAATGTTATAGATCGCCATGTCCAGTCCGGACGGATCCTCCGCGCTCACCGTAAAGCTTATCGGGGTTCCGGGCGAACCGCTGACCGGGGAAATAGAGACGCTCGTCAGCCGAGGTCCTACCGTATCTATGGCAACTGTGGTAAACGTCTGATCCGCGCTCGTTGCGCGATTATTCACCGCGTCTTGAGAATTCACCGCATAGTGATACAGCGTGGAGGACGTCAGGCCCGTGAGAGTAATTGTATGACTCGTGACGAGATTAAAATCAATCGCGGTTGATGAGAAGTAACTTGTGGTCGGGTCATAGATGACTTGCGAAGTCGCGGGTTCATTCGTGGTCCAAGTGATGGTTGTCGTGGTTGCCGTGACATTCGTTGCTTGGATATTGGAAACGACCGGCGCGGTTGTGTCAGCAGTTATGGTAGTCGTCGTTGCAGTTGTTGTAGTTGCAGTTGTGGTTATAGCAGCCGTTGAAGCCGGCGGTGTCGGCGTAGGCGTCGGAGTCGGTGTGGGGGTTGGAGTCGGCGTCGGTACGGCAGATTGAGCCGGCGGATAAGGCGTGATTCGCAGTAATTTCTGGTTCGACCAATCTGTCGCGATGATGTCCGAGCCGCTTGCCGCGATACTAATCATTTGTCCAATCCCCGGCGGTTGAGCTTGCGCCAAAAAAGTTCCTCCTTGTGTAAATCGAGAAATTGTTGCATTGTCGGTGGCAAAAATATCAGATCCAACTATTGCGAGACTTTTGAACGCGCCGTAACCTATATTTGGCGGAGACGACCACAGAAGCGTGACTGTTCCATCCAAAGCAACACGAGAAAGAAGCGTATTTCCATTAAGGTTCTGGTGCGATACGATAAAATTTTGACCGCTTATCCCTAGACCGCCTATATGGCTTAATCCCAAGGCAATCACTGATACGGTTCCGCCGGTCGTAACGCGCAACAATCGGCCGCCTTCATAATCCGTAACAATTATATCACTCCCTGAAAATGCAATATCCGCTGGGAAATTAACGCTTACCACTTTTTTTGCGATTGTCGTCCTCACTCCATCAGAAGCAATACGAATCAAATCCCCTCCGATCACAAAGATATCAGAATCCTTTGCTCCTATGCCAAAGAGTCTTTCGGGTCCGGACGCGACAGTTGAAATCTGACCGCTTGGAGTGACGCGGAATACTCGTCCCGGTTTACCGTATTGACTGTCAGTAACGAGGAAATCAGAGCCGCTAACGGCAACTCCCCAAGGACGTCCCGATAATGAAGTGAAATCAGCAATCACAGACGTGGAAAAAGAAAGATCTGAAGACGAAGGTGGTGGAGCTGACGGCGGCGTTTGTATCGTCGTAGACGTCGCCTGTGATCCTGGTATCGCAGGGATCGCAGGGATAGTGGTGGTTCCGGTCTGTCCAATGGGTTGCGCAGGAATGGCAGGAGTGGTGGTTGCGGGGTACGGGAACGATGGTAAGTCAGGGGTGGTGGTGGCTATCTTTTTTTGAATCCCTCGTGCATCTAGCAATCCCGGCGGGATTATTCCAGATTTCTCGACTCCTTCAGTAATGAGCTCATTGATTTTGAAGAGGGTTTTGGGGCCGATGACGCCGAGTTGTTCAATCCCGTGTTTCGCTTGGAGTTTTCTCACTGCTTGTTCAGTGAGGATGCCGTAGAATCCAGTGACGAGTCCTTCGGGATAGAGATCGGGGAATTGGGTGAGAAACTCCTGGAGTTTTCTCACTTCATCTCCTTTTTCTCCTCGTTTGAGGGATCTGGTGAGATGGAGTTCCTCTTTGATGATCTTCACTTCTTCCTTGGTGGCTTTGATCTCCTCTCTCGCGGTCTTGACTTCTTCTTTGGTGAGGAGGGTTTCTTTCTTTGATGCTTCCAACTGAGATTTGAGTTCGGAGATTTGGGATTTGAGGAGGGCGATTTGTTTTTCAAGCTCTTGAATGATTGAGGAGGGTGATTGCGCAAAGACAGGAGGTGACGTAAAAAGGACGAGGCCGGAGAAAAGGGCAGAGGAGAGGATGAGGAGAGCGAGGGTTTTCTTATGGATGTTCATGGGGGAGAGGGATTCTATGTGTTTAGAGGTTCAACCTCTAAACGGTCTAACCTCTAAACGGTGTACAATAGTATACCATGCGAATATGCCGAAGGCCAAAAGACCCTGTGGATAATTCTCTTTATTTTTCGCGCTCCCCTGCTCTCGCGAGACGAACAACATAACAAAAAACTTCAATAGAAATTCTCGCGCGCTCCTATATTATATCCGTCCTGCCTTCTTGGAAGCGCATCGCGTTCAATATACACGTGCGCCCGGTCTGAAAACGCGGCCGGATATGATTCGCGCTGATATTCAATGGTAAGCGTTGCGCGCGGCCCGGATTCATTAAGTTCAAATAGACCATAATAGAGTCCCTCCGATTCTGTCCGAAGAATGAATTGCTTTTTTACATACTCCGCTTCCCATGTGCCGATAAATATCTCTTTGCCCTCGTCTTCACTCGCCAATACTCTTTGCTGATCATAATATTTTGTATTGTCCGCAAAGAATATCACTACATCAGGCACTCCGTCTTCTGCCCATTTCCTGCTTTTCAGCAGCCATTCGCCCGCGAGCGTGCCTTGATACATTTTATGAAAAAGCATGGGATTGGTAAGATACGGCTCCCACGGCTTCACTCCGGCTGCCATATCCGCTTTTGAAACATGCGCTTCCAGCACTTCTCTTGTAAATACGGAGATAAAGTCCTGCTTCACCTCATCGCGCAAATAATCAAACGGGGAGACAAAAACTCCAGTCGGCCTGACCCAACTCTTTACGCCGTCTCTCCGGTGTTCGTCGGTCAGATTAAATTCTCCACTTTGGAATCCCGAGATCCACGGCACGGCCACTCCGACCGCGACCGGCTCCCCTGCTTTTACGAGAGCGCCCTTTTTCACAAGCGGCGTCTTGACATCCATGTGCTCGCCAAAAAGACCGTCGCCGTAATCAATAATGACGCGCCACTCCCCGTGCGGCTCTGAGGGATTATTCAATTTTACTTCAATAACCGTGCCGTCTGCCCAACTGCCTACTGGCGTCCCGTCCTGTATATCTATCCATTCATGATCCAAACCCTCCGGATGTCCGCCTTTATGCGCGCCGAAGGCGCCGAGATGCTGCAACAATATCTTGTCATGGGGCGCAGGCAGTGAGGCAAGGCGCATAGACGAGGCACCGGCAGGAACCCGCTGGGTCACTGCGTCAAATACCCACTGCTGAGACGCGGCGATCGTAAACTCTTTTTGAACCGGCGGTTTCAGTGACGGTTCTGACGATGATTTTGGCAGCGGTTTTGGTATTTGTTTTTCAATCTTGCGCGGAGCTAAAGAAGAAGTATCGCCTTGCGGGAGTATCCGCTTTGATTTCTGCGGCCGCATCACATCTCTACGCATCTCCTTACGGCTCTTATGCCCCCGGATTCTTTCAAAAAACCGCGCCAACTGCGAATACACATCTCGTGTAGAAATCAAAGCGAACTCGCCGTCCGCCATTTGGGAAAAAGACCACAGAACAATGCCTGCTGCGATCGCCAAAAACATGACAACTGGCCCGGACATTTCTTTTTTCATTTCATAATTTTTTAGAGCCTGTTCGGAAACCCTCAAATTCGCTCGCGAAATCGCAGCATTTCGAGCGAGACGCCCCGGCGGAGTCCGAGGCGTATCCATAGATACATCGAGGACGAGCCGTTGGGCGTCGTAGCCGAAATGATGTGATTGCAGCAGAATATGGGGTTTCCGAACAGGCTCTAGAGATAATTAAGTAGTCCCTCGTAATCAATAAATCTGAAAAGTTGATATCCCCAAGAAACCAGGAAACCCATATTGCCAGTCACCAAGAGGACGCCAAGAAAAATAAGAAAAATTCCGCCGATCAAGGAGATGATATTGAGGAAGCCGGAAAGCCGGCCGATGGAGCGAGACGCTGATCCGATTCCAAGCGCGATCCCGAGAAACGGCACGGCAAGTCCCATAGAGAAAACCGCGAGCAAAATCCCCCCTTGAAGCGCAGTGGTTGACCTTGAAGCGAGCAAAAGAATTGAACCGAGAATCGGACCGACGCACGGGGTCCATCCCGATGCAAACGCAGACCCGAGAATAAAAGAATTCAAGGGTTTTCCGCGCTCAAAGACGGTCGGCGCTTTCCATCGCGCTTCTCGGGCAAAAAACGGAATTTTAAAGATACCAAGCATGAAGAGCCCGAAAAGTATGACAAAAACTCCTCCGACACGCGCAAGCCATGTCCGATACGGCCCGAGCACCGAAGCGCCAACAAAGCCGATCAGCGTTCCGATGGCGATAAAAACCGCGCTGAATCCAATGATGAAAAAGACGCCGTTCAGGAAAATTTTCCCGCGCGCTCTTTTAGATCGCGCCGGGTCTTTTAAGTCATCAAGAGATGCGCCGCTGATAAATCCCAAATATCCCGGCACGAACGGCAGGGTACAGGGCGCAAGAAATGTGAGCACGCCCGCGACAAAGGCCGAGATAAAAAAAGAGGCATCCATTATAAAATCAGCTCCTCCATATGTCTTCGCATCTCATCCGCATTCATGGGACCGCGTTTATGAAATTTAATGCGGCCTTCCCGGTCAACGAACACGGTCTCAGGCATCGAGAAGCCGCCGACGGATTCATAAAATGAATCTGACGGATCAAGTAAAAATAATAATTCGTTCGTGGTCCCCTGCGCATCGGTATAATTTTTGACAACCGAGAGAGATTCGGCGCGGTCAATCGCCGCGATCACCACCGCATCTTTAAATTCTTTCTGCATGGAGACGAAGACCCGGAGTTCCTCGCGGCAAAAAGGACACCATGTTGCCCATGAATTTACTACAAGCGGCCTGCCGCGAAAATCAGAAAGCTTCACCTCCACGCCGTCATAGTTCTTCAATGAAAGCTCTGGAAGATTTCTCTCTCTTTGCGGCGAGAGGAGACCGTTCGCACTGCCCCGCACCAAGAAAAAACCGGCCACTCCGCTCACCGCCAAAAGCGAAACAACCAAAAGTATACTGTTTTTTTTATTCATGTGTTATCTCGCCTCATCGCTCACTATATCAAACAACCGTTGGATGCTCAACGGTTGGCGATTTTTTGTTTTAGCTGACCATCGTGAACAATGTGAGAACCATTATACAGCGGCAGAATGAGTATATCTACATACCCGATCTGGGGGTGCTGGACGAAGTTAGAACCCTTCTCCTGCAAGGAAAATCGGCGTTTT
>CAYIAH010000012.1:0-23104 GCA_964361495.1 uncultured Candidatus Saccharibacteria bacterium
GAGGGTGCGGCAGAGGGTGAGAGAGGTGCGGTCGATGAGAGAGGTCCAACTCCGTGTTGCAGTAGACACACTCTTTACAAGTGCCTCACGCGCAGCAACTCCCATGTCGCGCACAAAAGGATTTACCGCGCTAAGAAGAGATGCGCCGCCCGAGCGAATCTTTACTGCAACCGTCGGCGAGATCGCAACCGCGCCGATGAAAAGAACAAGAACGAGCGTGAAGATTGGTACCGCGCTTGTCCAAAATGCCGTCGTCCCGGCTGGTGGACCCTTTATAATCTCTATCGGCAATCTTTCAACCAATTTTGGATTGCCCTCAAGTTTTTTCTCAATCCTGTCCAAACGGCCGAGAATGACAGATCCAAGCTCATCATGCCCCAACCCCAATTCCGTTTCTCGCGCGGGCACATTCTCGCCGATGCGCTTGAGTCCATTTCTTTCGCGTTTTCTCTGGCGGCCATTCTTATACTCGTCAAACCACTCCTTTTTTGTAAACCATCCATGTCCGATTTTTACCCCCTTGAGCTTGCCTTTGAAAATGAGATAGCGAAGATAGTCCGGTGCGGCAACAGCATATTCTGCAACCTCTGAGAGAGGAAGCAGCGATCCGGGTTCTGGTGAAATTTTCTCGTATTTATTATCGTCCATAAACAACGATCTCCTTAAACAACGATTACTTTGAATACGAATCCGTTGTTTAAATTTTTCTCTATATTCTATTCTACTCCCCTTATTCAAATGCCTGTGGATAATCTAAATGAATAATTACGGCTAAGGTCGCGTGCTAAAAGTGAAAATATACGGTACTCATAGTCCAAATGTAAAAGATTACTAAACATTGATAATTAAAGATAGCAGACTTTACTATAATTTATTGAGCATTAATAAGGTTTATAAACCTAGTCGTGAAACAAAAAATCGCCCATATCTCTTGGGTGATTATGTCATCAATTGCCGCGCTCGCCTCTTGACAGGTTTTTTGAAAGGGCCAAAATTAGTCCCCCCAGCGAGTTCCTATTTTTGTGTCAACCGCAAGCGGCACATCTAACACAACAACGTTTTCCATGAGCGTTTTAATTTTTTCGCCAATTTCGGACGCGGCGTTTTCTTTTACTTCAAAAAGAAGTTCATCGTGCACCTGAAGAAGAAGTTGCGCGTCCTCCTCTCGTTTTTCACGGCGAATCCACTCATCAATTTTTATCATCGCGAGTTTGATGATATCGCCAGTCGCGGTGCCTTGAATTGGATGGTTGATCGCCATGCGTTCCGCCTCGCGCCTGATCTGCCAATTCGGAGAATTAATTTCCGGAATGGAACGGCGCCTGCCGAAAAGCGTTTCTGCATATCCATGTTCTTTCACAAATTCTTTTATGCGCTCAATATATTCGCGCACCCCCGAAAAATCATGGAAGTATTCTTCAATAAATTTTTGCGCGTCCGCGCGCGACATGCCCGTTGCCTCCGCAAATGCCTGCGGCCCCATGCCATACAAAACCCCGAAGTTGAGGGTTTTTGCGGCGCGGCGCAGCTCGGGCGTCACTTTTTCGGACGGCACATTATACACTTCCGCGGCCGTCGCGCGATGGATATCAATTCCCTTTCGAAACGCGTCAATCATTTTCTCATCATGCGCGAGATGCGCCGCAACGCGAAGTTCAATTTGTGAATAGTCGCACGAGATAAACGTGAAGCCCGCTCGCGCGATAAATGCTTTTCGTATCTCGCGGCCGAGAAGCGACATCGCGGGGATATTCTGAAGATTCGGATTTGACGATGACAAACGCCCTGTTGCGGTCCCCGTTTGGTTAAATGTCGTATGCACGCGGCCGCTTTTTTCTTGGATGAGCGCGGGCAGCGCTTCTATATAGGTCGTCTTGAGCTTGGCAAGCTCCCGATATTCAAGAATGTATTTTACAATCGGATGTTCATCGCGGAGCTTCTCAAGCTCCGACTCGCGCGTGGAGATAACTCCGCCTTTTTCGGTCTTGCGAAGACCATGGACGCGAAGGCCCAGTTTTTCGAACAGAATTTTTGAAAGCTGCGGCGGGGAGTTGATATTGAACCGCTCCCCCCCTGAAGTCCAGATCTTTTTTGCGAGAAGTGCGATCTTTTTATTTACCCGCTTGCCGAGCGCCGCGAGAACCTCGCGGTCTACCCCCACCCCGCGCTCTTCCATGTCCGCAAGAATTGGGATGAGCGGCATCTCTATTTCTTTGAACACAAAACGGAGTTTTCCTTCAGAAAGTTTCTTCTCCAACGCGTCCGCAATTTCGAAAAAATGCAGAAGTTCGTCGCTCATATCCGGCGAGACAAGCCGGCCGAGCTCTCGCGTCGCAATTGCCGCATACGAAAAATCCCGGCCGTACGCATGAACCACATACGCGGCAAGCATGATATCAAAATTCATCCGCATCCGCAGGGACTCAACCCCTGCGGCGCGCAAAAACTTGAGCAGTGACTTGCCGTCGTGCACCACAAAATTCCCGGTCTCAAAAAATAGGCGTACCGACTCTTCTTTAAGAAGTGAAGGCGCGACAGACACAATTCGCGGCAGGGACGTAATAAGAAAAAGAGCGCCTTCCAAAAGAATGAGGCCCCATCTTTTCTGGCCGCCGCCTTCTTTAATCAGTCGTTCAAATTCGCCGATCTCCCTAAGAACGTCCGGCGCCACGCGAGAGGGAACGTCCAGAAGCTGCTGCTGGATGCCGCGCCGCGGCTTTGATTCTTTTTCCTGCCGCCCGGGAATCCCGCCTCGCATTTTTTTCAGCACACTCGCAAAGCCAAGCTCATAGAAAAGTTTTTCTGCACCTGCCGTGTCCCGCATTCCCTTCCACAAGGCATCTTTCAACGCGAACTTCATGGGAACTGTTAAAACAATGGTCGCGAGTTTCTTTGAGAGCGCCGCGTCCTCTTCACCTTTCCGGAGTTTCTCCGCAACGACGGAAGAAATGTGTTTTGTTCCCGCCGCGAGCGCACGGTATACACCCTCAACGGAACCAAATCGCTTAATCAATTCTGTCGCGGTTTTCTCTCCGATTCCCTTGACGCCGGGAATATTGTCAGAAGGATCTCCTTTGAGCCCCTTGAAATCAATCAATTGCGCGGGCTTGAATCCGTATCGCGCCCGCACTGCGCGCTCGTCATACAGCACCGTCTCGCTGATGCCCCGCTGCATCGCGCAAACTTTCACCCGCGGCCGCACAAGTTGAAGCGCATCCATGTCGCCGGTCACAATCACAATCTCAATATTTTTTTGCTTCTCCAGTTTCTTTGTGATGGCGCCGATAATGTCATCGGCTTCATAGCCCTGTTTCTCAATCACCGGAATCCCAAACGCGCCGAGCACCGCCTTGACTCTCGCAAACTGACTCGCGAGGTCTCCCGGGGTCTCCGGACGCTGGGCTTTATACCGCTCATACGCCACGTGCCGAAACGTCGGCCCAGGCATATCAAACGCCGCCGCCACATAGTCGGGCGCCTCCTCCCGCAGGATTCGCAAAAGCATGGTCGTGAATCCATAGACCGCATTCACCATCTCGCCCTTTGGCGTCGTCAAAGGCGGCAGCGCGTGATACGCGCGATGGATGATTGCGTGAGCGTCAATGAGGATAAATCTCTTCATAATTCATAAATTCTAACTTCCTTGTGCGTGAATTCAATCCATGGCTGAATCGAATCCATAAAGTATCGTGGGGAAGTATTGTTTGAATCTTATCAGCCCATTCAATCAGCACAATGGCATCGCGGTCTTTCAGAATATCCTTAAAACCAAGATGCAAAAGTTCTTCGGGCGAATCCAGACGATAACAATCAATGTGCACGAGATGCCGCAGAGTTTTATGGACAAGCGGGTATACCTTCATGAGGACAAACGTCGGACTCTGCACTTTTTCTTTAATGCCGAGTGCGGCCGCAAATCCTTGGACAAAGGTCGTTTTTCCCGCGCCGAGTTCCCCCACGAGTCCCACGACCCGCGCTCCTTTTTTGGACACTTTCACTAAATTTTTTGCAAGGCGCGCTGCCGTTTTTTTTGTCTCACTTATATTCTTTGTCGTGACGGTCTCCATGGAAAAAGCGTACCATGCGTGTTTATAAAATAAAAAGTGTCCCGATCCGACATATATAAATGTAACGGAATCGGGACACTATAGACATCGCATTTTCAGCAGTACGGCGACGGATAAATGTCCACCCGCCACCACATGCCAATACTCTGGCTTGTCCGATAATAGGGCGTCACATTGACTTGGCCGCTGTAGCACCCGATGTAATCCGCGCGCCGGCCGCGCTCCACGAGATACACGCGGGCATTCACGGTATGAATGCCGAGCCGCTCCACGCCCACAGTGATCCTTCCGCCTCCGCTCATGGCGCCGACAAACACCCCATCAATATACACGTCGGCATCCACTACGGTGGAAGGATACCATGGGAAGAAAATTTCGCCACGGCGCGGACTCAAACTGGAATAAATGGTCGATCCGTCGCCGCTGCGAACCGTGGTCTCGTGTACCCAGGCGACCTGCGGCGCGGCACATCCGAAAAACCCCGCAAGGAACAAAACGAGAACTGCCGCCGCAAAAGCCCTGTTTTTCATAACTCGCCTCCTTTTCTCATCTATAGCTATAGCCCTGCGATGTCCTTACATTGTTCAAGTACTATAATTGCCGTAATACAATTCATCCTATGACCATATTATACCTCACTTTTTGTGGGAAGTCAAGCCAACGGCGGTTATCCACATGCGGCTGATTGACGTTCAAATTTGATCACGCTACGAATGGACCATATGAACACGGATCTCTCCCGCGCCGTTGATCTCATTTCAAAAAGCTCCTATATCGCTCTCCTGCCCCCCCGAGATGCGCCGACGATTGACTCCTGCGCCGCGCTAGAGGCGCTTTCCCTCGCGATCCGCCGCAGCGGAAAAACGTTGGGGTTTCTCGGGCCAAAAACCGAAGGGTCCGATTACGAACATCTTTTTCCCCTTCTCTTCTCTCGGCCCGCGCTCCCCAAAGAATTCATTGTGTCTGTCGCAACCGCATCCGCGCCGATCTCCCAACTGCGCTATGAAAAGACCGACGACTCCGTTGACATCATCCTCTCTCCCCGTCACGAACCAATCCGGAAAGAATTTGTCTCCTTCAAGGAGGGGAATCTCCAGTGCGATTGCGTGATTACATTCAACGGCGCGCGAACCCAAACCCCCGATGATAATAGAGAGAACGGCATTCCCGAACATGCGCCGGTGATTCTCCTTGACGGCGCGCCCGCGTCTCCGCACTATCCGTCGCATTTTTACGAATCAATCCTTGCGCTCCTTCAGCAATGGGATGAATCCCTGCTTGACCGCGACCTTGCAACACTTCTCTTTGCCGGACTCCTTGATGCGACGCAACATTTATCTCTTGACATAGACGCCTCCGCACTCGAGCACGCATCGTCGCTTCTCGCCGCCGGCGCGGATTTCCCTCGCGCATCTTCTCTTGCCGCAAACCGCGACCCTTTTGAACTCAAACAGCTCGCAGGACGCGCCGCAGTCCGCTCAAAGCTCGACAAAGATCAAGGCGTTCTCTGGTCATTCCTTACCGCAGAGGATTTTGAGAAAACAAACCGCGCGCCGGAGGACGTCTCCCGCGTTATGGACCGCCTCAGTCGAGAATTTGCGCCGCCGCGCGCAGTGCTCCTCGCCTGGCAGGATCCTCTACTCCGTCATGTCCGCGTTTGTGTGAGCGCAGACACGGACACGCTTGAGCGCATCAAAAATGCCTATCCTGCGGAATCCCAAAGCGTCCATCTTTTAATCACCACTCCCTTTGCCTCATTTCAAGACGCGGAAACCCAGCTCGCCTCCATCCTTTCTTTGTCATCATAATGAGGCCGCCTCAATAGCAATAGCAGCTTGTGCACAAATGCGCCCTCTCAATCAACACTCGCTGTAGTACAATAGTATTACTTCCCCGCGCCCTTGGCGCGGGGTATAAATCCCGCCGTAGAACGGAGATTCATTCTCCGTTCTACGGCCTCCTTGGAAGGGGGAGGCAGTGAGCGAAACGAGCGTCGGAAGGGGGAAACCCTTTCGTGCGCGAAGCGCGAGGCCCGGGGCGATTCTTCCCGCTCGCACGTGCTTCGCACGGCTCGCGGAATCGCCCGTTGAAGCAGTGCTTCAACCCCCCTCCGAGATGAATAAGAACACTATCATGACCGCGAATAACGAAGAAAAAACAGCGCGGCGCCTGAACGCGCTCCGGCGAAAAGAAGAAGAGGAAAACACAAAACTTCTTGCCGTCGAGTATAAGCTTCCATACCTCGATCTCTCAAGGATCCCCATTGAAGTTGATTCATTGAAACTTGCGGCCGAGGAGCACGCGCGGCGCGCCGGGCTCGCAATCGTCCAGCGCACGGGAATGCGCCTTAAAGTCGCCGTGCACAATCCCCGCGCCGAGGAAACCATCAAAACTCTTGAGCGCCTTAAAAAAGAGGGATATTCTCCTGAACTATTTGTCGTTTCGCGTTCAAGCTTGGAACACGCGTGGGAATGGTACGGAAAAATTGCGGAAGCCCATGAGCTCCCCGCCGGCATAATTCAGGTGTCGCCAGAAAGGCTCTCCTCATTCCAAAAAGAACTCGCGACGCTCGGAGATGTCCAGCAGAGAATCCACGCGATCATCGGCGCGCGCACCACGGAAATTCTCGAGCTCATCCTTGCCGGCGCTTTGACTCTTGACGCATCGGATATACATATCGAACCGCAAAAAGATTCCGTGCGGCTGCGCTTCCGTCTCGACGGCATGCTCCACGACGTCACGAATCTTCCGAACCGCGCCTATCAACTTTTACTATCCCGAATCAAGCTCGTCTCCGAACTTAAACTCAATGTCCGCGACCGCGCGCAAGACGGCCGTTTTACCATCAATGTTTCTCCCCCCACCGCGGCATCTCCTGCGGCACAAAGCTCTGTTCCCGTGGAAGTGCGCACTTCAGTGCTTCCCGGCTCTTATGGGGAAAATGTCGTCCTGCGCCTTCTTAATCCTATTGCCATCCGTGTGGAATTTGAAGAACTCGGCATGCACCCCTGGGTTACCCGCATCCTCGCGCGGGAACTCAAAAAACCCAACGGCATGATTCTCACGACCGGCCCCACCGGTTCCGGAAAAACGACCACACTCTATACGTTTCTCCGCGCGGTCCATGCGCCGGGGATCAAAATTATCACCATTGAAGATCCCATTGAATATCACCTTGATGGGGTTGAACAAACACAGTCGGATCCGGAAAAAGGTTATGGATTTGCGCAAGGCCTGCGCTCTATCCTCCGGCAGGATCCGGATGTGATTCTTGTCGGCGAGATCAGAGATCTTGAAACCGCGGAAACCGCCATGCACGCCGCGCTCACCGGACATCTTGTTTTCTCAACGCTCCACACAAATAACGCCGCGGGCACCATTCCCCGGCTTCTCGATCTCGGCGTCAAACCCGCGATCATCGCTCCCGCGATCAATGTCACCATAGCACAACGGCTTGTGAGAAAATTATGCGCCTCGTGCAGAATCCCTTATGAAATTCCTTCACGGGAACGTGCCGAGATTGAAAAAGAACTCGCGGGATTCCCCGAAGGAATACCCCTTCCGTCTCCTTCCCAATGGACGCTGTTTCGGGCATCCGAAAAAGGCTGTGCTTCGTGCAGCGGCATTGGCTATAAAAAAAGGATGGGGGTTTTTGAAATCATCCTCATTGATAACGACATCGAACAGCTCGTCCTCAAAGGACAGTCATCAGACGTTGAAATACAAAAAGGGGCCGTGCGCCAGCGCCAGACCACTATGCGCCAGGACGGTCTTTTAAAAGTTCTTGCCGGACTCACCGACTTTGCCGAACTTGAACGGGTTGTCGGTGTCTGACTAATTTATTATTGAAATCCAAATCAACAAAAAATCCCTCTTCGCGTCGTGGGCAATTGCTCTGGCTTGGGAACACAGAGGTCAGGATTTCCTCCGGGAATGATCCAGTAACCGGAGGCCGGAACCAAATCGTCTCGGTATAAAAATCCCCAGTAAGACGCGAAGCGTCCTCATTGCCCACGGCGCGAGGAGGGAGTCTTGTATCTCTCTACGAAACAATTTTTGATTGCGATTGCGCGAGAATATGGAACTTCCAAGCGTGCTGTTCTCATTCAACCCGCCGAATCTCATTCTGTCAATAGTATAACTAATTATATCAAACTAAACGTATCATGTCAACTGAACTCGCGACTGTGCCTCACAAAAAGCCAGAAGATGCTCCTCTTGAGTTAGCCCTCCGTCCCCAGCAATGGAACGATTACATTGGGCAGGCACAGGTAAAAGAGAATCTTAAAATTCTGCTCGAGGCGGCGCGGAAACGCGGCGAGCCAGTTGAACACATTCTCTTGAGCGGCCCTGCCGGTCTCGGAAAAACAAGCCTCGCGTATCTAATCGCGCGGGAGATGAATACCAACATTCGCGTCACCTCGGGCCCTGCAATTGAACGCGTCGGGGATCTCGCCTCCCTTCTCACCAACCTCGCGGCAAAAGACATTCTTTTCATTGATGAGGTGCACCGCCTTAACAAACTCATCGAAGAAGTGCTCTACCCCGCAATGGAATCGCGGGTTCTTGACATCATGATCGGCAAGGGCCCGTCTGCGCGAAGTATCCAGCTCGAACTCCCTCCGTTTACGCTCATTGCCGCGACCACCCGCAGCGGCCTTCTCTCTGGACCTTTGCGGTCCCGATTCGGCGCTTCATTTCGGCTCAACTTCTACACGCACGACGATGTTGCGAGAATCCTCGAACGGTCCGGCAGAATTGTAGGCGTTGCGCTTGAGAACGCGGCCACACGCCGCCTCGCGCGTTCATCACGCGCGACTCCTCGTGTCGCAAACCGCCTTCTCAAGCGAAGCCGCGATTATATGGAAGTCCACAACGAAACCGTCATCACCGACGACATCGCGAAGAAAACCTTGGAACTCTTGGGCATTGACGACGAAGGACTTGAACCCATGGATCGTTCTATCCTTGAAATCATCATCCGCGGCTTCAACGGCGGGCCGGTCGGCCTTCAAGCAATTGCCGCCGCGTCCTCGGAAGAAATCGGCACCATTGAAGAGGTATATGAACCCTATCTTATGCAGCTCGGCTTCCTCGAACGAACTCCTCGCGGACGCGTTGCCACAGAACGCGCCTATCGGCATCTCGGCATCGCTCTCTCAAGGCCCCAGACTCTTCTCAATATATAATATATGTATGGCGGGCCACTCTAAATGGGCGCAGATCAAACACAAAAAAGCGGCGACCGACGCACGCAAAGGACAACTTTTCTCAAAATTAGTGCGTGAGGTCACGATTGCGGCGCGTCTCGGAGGCCCGCGCCCTGATGCGAATTCGCGCCTCAAAGCCGCGCTCCAGCGCGCCCACGCCGCCGGACTTCCGAAAGAAAATATTGAACGCGCGCTTGTGCGCGCCTCGGGAGGCGGCGAGGAAACGGGGCTTCAGGAATTTCTCTACGAAGTGTCTGGCCCCGCGGGCCTGCAGGTACTCATTGAGGGCATTACCGATAACAAAAATAGAACCCTTGCCGAGCTCAAGCGTATTTTCGAGACCTACGGCGCGCGTCTCACCGAGCCGGGCTCGCTTCTCTGGAACTTCGACAAAATCGGAACGCTCGAGATTATCCAGAGCGACAATCCTGAAAAATCCCGGGAAGACATTGAACTTTCCGCAATCGAGGCGGGCGCATCCGATCTTGCGGTGCGCGATGGAGTCGTCATTGCCGAAACCCTTTTTACCGACACGCAAACCGTCGCCGCGCGCATTGAATCGGCCGGCATCATCATCAAAGATATATACCACGACTTTAAACCCCGCTCCGTGATCAATCCCGCGCCGTCTGAACGAGAAGCCATGGAAAAGTTTCTGGACGCCCTCACAGAACACGATGACGTGCAGGAAGCATATACGAACGCGCGTGAGTAATTTCCAATTATCAATTTTTTTGCTCAATTTTCAAATGCTCAATTTTCAGATAACGAAAATTGAAAATTGAAAATTGAAAATTGTGTGATCATCCTTGGCATTGATCCCGGCACCGCTTCGGTGGGGTACGCGCTTCTCAAAGGCGACGGCCGTATAAAACCGGAACTTCTTTCCGCCGGCCTCCTTGACGTACGCTCCCGAGAGAACGCACAGCGTATGGCAGAAATTCATCGCGCCCTCGAGAGGATAATCAAGCAATGGCGGCCGGACCGGCTTTCCGTTGAAAAACTATTTTTTGCCAAAAATACCAAAACCGCGCTTGCGGTGAGTGAGGGACGAGGAGTCATCCTCTTGACAGCATCCCTTGCCGGACTTACCGTCTATGAGTACACTCCCCTTGAAATAAAATGTGCGGTGTCAGGCGACGGTCGGGCGGATAAATTGCAGATCCAAAAAATGATTCGATTTATTTTCCCCCAGTATGCGGGAAACGCAAGGGATGACGTCTTTGATGCGATCGCCGCGGCGCTCACCTGTTACTTTTCAGCAAATAATAACCGTTAATAAAAGGTCGACTTCTAGTTTATATGGAGGTTGTATGATTCCTTTCTCTTACACTACCAACTACATACCCGGCGAGAACAACGCCGATGATGAAGAGTCCCTCGATGGAGAGGATTCTTTAGACGAAGAGCCCGAAGAAGAGGACCTCGATGAAGATGAGCTTTATGAGGAGAGCGGCGAATGAGGTCCAATAAAAGAATCAGATGAGAAAAATCCGCCATACGGCGGATTTTTTCAACTACTTCACCTGCACCGCCTGCCGCTTCCCCACACGTATAATCATGCCCTGCTTTACTTCAATCATATCCTGCGGGTTGCTCACTTTCTTCTCATCGACGACCACTCCTTTTTGGAGAATAAGCCGGCGTGCTGCGGCTTTTGAAGGCGCGAGCCCCGCCCGCACCAGAATCTCCACGGGATCGCGCTTGCCATAGGGAATTTCTGCTTTCCTGGACGGGGGTAGTGCGCGGCCCAGAGAAAAAATTTCTATAAACCGCGCACGCGCGCGAGCGCCCGCGCGTATCCCGCGATACATCCCCACGACAGTCTCCGCAAGTTTTAATTTTGCGTCGCGGGGATTCGCGCGCGCCGCGGCCTCTATCTCGTCTAACCCAACATCGGTAAGCGCAAGAAAATATTTCTTAATCAAAGGATCGGGAATTGACATCACCCGTCCGAACATGTCGTCAGCAGTCGCGCTCAGCGCAATATCATTTCCAAAAGTTTTACTCATCTTTCGCGTCCCGTCAGTCCCCTCAATAAGTACTGTCGTCATAATATCCTGCTCGCGGCGCCCGAATCGGCGCTGTATTTTTCTGCCCATCAAAAGATTAAATTTCTGATCACTCCCGCCGATTTCAACATCTGCCCCCACCGCAACCGAATCATATCCCTGCAGCAACGGATACAGCACCTCAAGAAGCGTGACCTCCTCTCCTGCGTGAAGCCGTTTTTGAAAGTCATCGCGTTCAAGCGCGCGCTCAACAGTCACTTTTCCCAAAAGTTCCCACAAAAGCGCAAGCCCCCCTTTTTTATACCACTCGCTGTTGTATCGGATTTCCGTTTTTTTAAGATCAAGGACAAGAGACGCTTGCGCGAGGTAGTGCTCCATGTTTTCTTTCACCGCCTGCTCGGACAACGGAGCACGCGCCTCGCTCCTCCCTGACGGATCACCGATCATCGCCGTAAAATCGCCAATAATAAGAACTGCGGTGTGGCCGAGATCTTGGAACGCCCGCAGTTTTCTTAAAGGAACGGTGTGGCCAAGATGCAGATCTCGCGCAGTCGGATCAATTCCGAGTTTCACCCGAAGCGCCTGTCCTGTTTCAAGCGCTTCTCCGAGATGCTCGCGCACAATCACTTCATCAACTGCGCGAGTAAGCAATTCTGCATGTAAATCATTACTTTTGGTTTTTACATTTGTCATAAAGAGTAAAGATATAAAGAGTTTTTGACGGTTAAGAAATTCTACCACGATCGTCTGGAAAAATCCAGAATAGTATGGTACGATATTATAATAGCATTATCTCCCCGCGCCCTTGGCGCGGGGTATAAATCCCGCCGTAGAACGGAGATTCATTCTCCGTTCTACGGCCTCCTTCGGTTGAATCAATGGAATACTCTCGAAAAAGAGGAAAGCGGCGGCCTGTCGGTATGCTTTTTTTTACGGGCATACTGCTTCTCGCGACAATCCTTGCGATCGTCTATGCGCTCACCTACACGCTCCCGAAACCGGAGCGTATTTTTGAAAGAGACATTGTTGAGTCCACAAAGATTTTTGACCGGACCGGCACCATTCTTCTTTACGAAATCCACGGCGAGGAGAAACGAACCGTGCTCCCCCTCTCAAATATTCCCCTCCATCTGATACAAGCGACGATCGCCGCCGAAGACAGTAATTTCTATTCGCATTACGGCATTGATTTCAGGGGCATTTTCCGCGCGTTTCTGAAAAACATCTCACGGGGCGCCATTGTGCAGGGCGGCTCAACGATCACGCAGCAGCTCATCAAAAACTCAATCCTCACGGGAGAGCGCACCTGGACGAGAAAACTTAAAGAACTTGCGCTTGCGCTCGTTCTCGAACGAACCTATACCAAAGACACTATTCTCGAGCTCTACCTCAATCAGATTCCGTATGGCTCAAATGCCTACGGCATTGCCGCCGCGGCACAAATTTATTTCGGCAAAAAAGCCGATGAGCTCACCATAGCGGAGGCCGCAACCCTCGCGTCGCTTCCCAAAGCGCCCACGTATTATTCTCCTTTCGGTTCCCACAAAAAAGAACTGTTTGAGCGGAGAAATTGGATACTCGGTGAAATGCATAAAAAAGGACACCTCTCCGAAGAAGCGCGTGATCGGGCGCTTGCTGAATCACCACTCTTCTCCCTCCCGAAAACCTCGATCAGGGCTCCTCATTTTGTCATGTACGTGCGCGAATACCTCGACCGCGTCTACGGCGCGACATTCGTCGAGCGCGGCGGCTTAAAAGTGATCACCACTCTTGACTGGACGCTTCAGGAAGAGGCAGAAAAAATTGTGCGTGAAGGCGCCGCGCGAAATGAAAAAGCAGTGGGCGCGAAGAATGCGGCGCTCGTCGCGCTCGATCCGACGCGGGGAGAAATACTCTCCATAGTTGGATCGCGGGATTACTTTGATCTCGCGAACGACGGAAATGTAAACGTCGCGCTTCGTCCGCGACAACCGGGGTCCGCATTCAAACCATTTGTCTATTCCGCGGCATTTCAAAAAGGATACATGCCCGAAACCATCCTCTTTGATGTGCCCACCGAATTCAATCCGCGCTGTACCCCCGACGGCATGCCGCGCGAGCCCCTCCCTAAAAATGAAGAGTGTTATCACCCGCAAAATTACGATGAAAAATTTCGCGGACCCGTGACCCTCCGAACCGCAATCGCGCAATCCCTTAATGTTCCCTCCGTCAAATTATTGTATCTTGCGGGAATCAATGAATCCATTGACGTTGCCCAACGCCTTGGCATCACCACACTCACCGATCCTGATCGCTATGGTCTCTCGCTCGTGCTCGGCGGGGCCGAAGTCACGTTGCTTGAAATGACGTCTGCGTTCAGCGCGTTCAGTCAAGAAGGAATCAGCCATCCTATCACTGCGGTGCTCCGTATAGAGAATTCTCACGGCGTGACCCTTGAAGAAAAAAAAGAAACATCTCAACAAGCGATTGCTCCTCCGATCGCCGAGCTCATCAATGATCTCTTGTCAGATAACGACGCTCGCATACCCATGTTTAACCCTCACAGCTCCCTTTTTTTTCCTGACCGCCGCGTTGCTGTCAAAACAGGAACTACGCAGGATTTTCGCGATGCATGGACGGTCGGCTATACTCCGTCCATTGCTGTCGGTGTCTGGGCGGGGAATAACGATAATTCGCCAATGAAAAAATCAGGAGTGTCCGTCATGGTTGCCGCACCTCTTTGGCGGTCTTTTATGGATTACGTGCTTAAAGGAACCCCGCCAGAAGCGTTTCGCCCTCCACAAAAAACAACCGTTTCCAAACCGGCGCTCAAGGGACTCTATCGCACGGGACAGCTCCTCAAAATTGATACGGCTTCGGGAAAACTCGCAACCGAGCATACCCCGCCGGAGTTTGTTGAAGAAAAATTTTTCGGCGCGATCTCCACCATTCTCTCATTTATTAAAAAAGAGGACCCCCTCGGTGATCCTCCGAAAGATTCTTCTCTGGATCCACAATTCACAAACTGGCAGGAGGGAATTATAAGATGGCTTGTGCTCAATCCAATGCCCGAGACCACGCCGCCGCGCGATTTTGATGACGCGCATACGCCCCGTACACAGCCAGTTGCCGAATTTACAAGCCCCGGCTCTCCTGCGGTTCCCCGCAACGAATTCACTAAAATCACCGTAATGATTCGTCCCTCCTTTCCGCTTCGAGAAATTTCTTTTTTCCTTGACGACGAACTAATAACTTCATATACATCCTTTTCCTCAAGCCAGAAAGACTTTACCGCCTTCTTACCCGCCCCGCCCGATCTTGGTGCTCCCCATATCGCAGTTTCAATATATGATGCCATGGGGAATAAAACCCGTATGGCGCAACAGGTCGGTGTTTATTTAATTTCGGGCGCGTCTTTTTCCCGCGTTGTCATGTGACCCGAATCGGCATGAGTACATAGACAAATGAAGTATCCTCTTTATCCCGGATAAGCACCGGGGAGTGCTCATTATTGATGCCAATAAAAAGTTCATTTCCTCCGAGCGCCTGAAGCCCATCAAGAAAATATCGATGATTAAAGCTAACTTCCTTCGGCTTTCCTGACGCGGCGATGGGAAGCGTAATTTTATAATTTCCGATGTCTTGGTTTGAAGATGTAATATGGACATTCTTTCCCTGAAAAGAAAGCACTACATCCTGAAGTTTTGATGCAAACACGCTTGCCGCCCGCACCGCCCGAATCACCTCATCGCGCGAAACAATGCAGGAAAATTCAAAATTCTTAGGGATGATCTGCGTATATTCGGGAAACGCCCCCTCAATAAGACGAGAAGTAATTTGCACAGAGGGCAGCTTAAAAAGAATTTGATTGTCACCAATATGAATTTCCACCTCACTTTCATTCGTAAGCGCCCGTATAACTTCCTGCGCAGTGCGCGCGGGCAGAAGAAATGAGAAAGATTCTTTTATCTTTTGTGACGGTAATACATAGACGCTTTCCGCAAGACGAAACGTATCGGTTGCGGCAAGATACAACGCTGTCGGGGACGCATTAAAAAAAATACCAGTAAGCTCTGGCTTAAATTCAGAAAGAGCCACCGCGGGAAGAACTTTTTCCAGGCCTTGTTTTAATTCATTGGCGGGAATCGTTATTGTGACTATCTGATGTATAGATGGAATAAGAGGAAAATCATCAACAGGAAGCCCTTGAACGCACGCTTCACGTGAAGGCGTTTTAAGATAAAGATGGCCTCCCTTACTCTCAAAAAATATTTCTTCATTAGGAAGCGATTGAACGAAAGACGCCGCAATCCGTGCAGGAATCGCAACACTTCCTTCATGAGTCACTTTACTAGGAAGTTTAATTTCTATTGCATACTCCAAATTTGTTGCACTTATTTTTAAAATATCCTTTTCCGCTTTTAATAAAAGATGAGACAAAATAGGTAGGGTGGTATTTTTCCCAATAAATCTTTCTGACAAAGAAAGTGCCTTCTCAAAATCAATTTTGGAACAATTATATTTCATATAATATATTTATATTATTATTGTTGTTATGTGTGGATATATTGTTGATTATGCGGAAATATAAAATATGTACGCCATTTATAACTTATTTAACTTTGTGGATAGCTTGTTAAAAATTCTTGTAAGAATTTTTATTTTAAGTGAGTGGTTATTTTATTCAGAGTTTATTCAGAGAAGATCCTATCTTTAATCATCCTAATTTCATCTTCTAATTCAGGGTTTATTGTGAGGTCATGCACAATTTTTTCACATGAGTGGATTGCAGTAGTGTGATCTCTTCCCCCAAAACGGTCTCCGATAGACGGATATGATAATTTAAGCTCATCGCGCATCAGATACATTGCAATTTGGCGCGGTTTGACCACATCTTTTTTTCTGGATCGGTGCATGAGGTCGTGCTCATTGATTTCATAAAAATCAGCGACTGTTTTAAGAATTTTCTTTACTGATACGTATTTTTTTGGCGCATTAAGATGGTGAGAAACCACTTTTTTTACATACTCAAGAGTGAGGGGAGCTTGTGATACTTGCGCGGCAATAATGATTCTATTCAGTGTTCCTTCAAGTTCTCTCACGTTTGTTTTTATTTTATCGGCAAGGTGCTGGAGTATTTGATCTTCTATAACTATTTTTTTCTCTTCAGTTTTTGCTTTGAGAATGAGGAGCCGGGTCTCAAAATCAGGAAGTCCGATATCGGCAATCATGCCTCCTTCAAACCGTGAACGAAGACGTTCTTCGAGGGTTGCAATCGCGTGCGGCGGCCGATCGGAAGAAATAATGATTTGTTTATTTTTCTCGTAGAGCGCATTGAAGGCATGAAAAAATTCTTCCTGCATTTTCTCTGTTTTCGCGATGAACTGGATATCGTCCATAATAAGAAGGTCAACATCCCGATATTTTTCTTTCAGGCGATTCATCTCCTGATTTCTCAACGCATCAACGATCTCCCCCATATATTTTTCCGAGGCCACATATCGTATTTTGAGATGCGGAGAGCTTTTTCGTGTCTCATTGCCGATGCCTTGAATGAGGTGCGTTTTGCCAAGGCCGACGCCGCCGTAAATAAAAAGAGGATTGTAGGCACAGCCCAGATTCTTTATGACGGATTGCGCCGCCGCAAACGCAAGCTCGTTAAAGGAGCCCACGACAAATGAATGAAAGGTATAGCGCGGATTAAGGTTTGTTGCCGGATCAACAGTGAGATCTTTGATGGTGAGCATTTCTTTTGTGAAATGAGGCGCGCCTTGGGCCGAAGACGGCTTCTTTTTTCCCGATACGTCGTCTTTCAACAGTGACGGGGAATCCTGTTTTTTGATGATATAGGCCACCTCTTTCACTTCCGGAGAGACGGAACGGAGGGTGTGAAGGATTGCTTTGTGAAATTTGTTCTGAAGCCATTCTTTGACGAACATGTTCGGAACACACACGGTGGCAACGCCGTTTTCTACCGCCATAATGGCGGTTTCATGGAACCATGTGAGAAAATTGGGCCGTGAGAGGTCCGGTTCAATTTTAGCAAGTACAGCCTGCCAGAGTTCGTGGTGTTCCATAGAAAGAAGTTATGTGAGAGCCAATAAATACATAGAGCAGGAGAGAGTTGCGGCGCGGCACGAGATCGTATAGTATATGATTAAATTAACAGAATGATGAAAGAACGGTCAAATGTGCAGAGGCGGTGGAGGAGAGGAGGATATGTTGTAGAATCGCATCCGAGCGGTTTATATAAATTGTGTATAACATGTCAATAACGTATCAACCATCAAGAGTGAAGCGGGCGCGCACGCATGGATTTCGGAAACGCATGGCCGCGCGTTCGGGAAGACGGGTGATTGCGCGGCGCAGGGCGAAAGGAAGAAAGCGCGTCGCGGTATGAAAAAGATTTTTCATTTCAAAAGAGGCGCTGGTATTCCGCAAATTCTGCGGCGCGGCACGCATGCCGATTCGGAATTTTTTTCAGTCATTTTTTATCCGAAGCGCGCGGCGCATCCGCGATTCGCATGCGTGGTGTCCCGCGCGGTTGATAAGCGCGCCGTCGCGAGGAATACGCTTCGGCGCCGCACGCGCGAATGGTTTAGAACGCGCGCCGATTTTGAAAAGAGCACGTGCGATGTCGTCATACTTTTCAAAAAATCCGCGCGGGGCGTTTCCGCGGGAGCGCTCTATAAAAAACTTGCCGAAGCAGCACAGCCGTTCATAAACGCATGCATCCCCGTTCAAGAGTAAAAGGGGCTTCAATTCTGAAAATCATACAATATGGAATTACTTTCCTCGCTTTATACGGAAGTTCTCTGGCGTCCGCTTTTTAACGGGCTTGTATTATTTTATTGGATTGTTCCTGGCCACGATGCGGGGCTTGCGGTTATCGGATTGAGCGCGGCACTTCGTCTCGCGCTCGCGCCGCTGCTCTGGAAGGCCCACAAATCCCAGAAAGCGCTTGCGGCGCTTCAGCCGGAGGTTAAAAAAATTCAGGATCGTTTCAAGGGAGATCGGGAAAGCCAAGGGAAAGCGCTGATGGAACTCTACGCGCACCGCGGCGTCAGTCCTTTTTCAGGATTCGGGGCGCTCATGCTGCAGCTTCCCATCCTCATTGCTCTTTTTCAAGTGTTCCAGCAGGGATTTGACGCGGCAGGGCTCACGTATCTTTATTCTTTTGTGCCGAATCCAGGAGCAATTGATCCGGTCAGTTTTGGGCTTGTGGATCTGTCCCGCGGAGGACTCCACGGGCTTTTTCTTGGAGCGGCCGCGGCACTGACGCAGTTTTATCAGAGTTCCATAAGCACTCCCGCGTCGTCTCCGGCGGGAGGGGGAAGCGATTTTTCACGCGCCCTTGCATGGCAGACGAAATACATATTTCCTCTTTTCGTGTTCGGCTGGTCGTACACGCTGCCCGCGGCACTCACCCTTTACTGGACAGTTCTTAATATTTTTGGTATTGTACAAGAGCTCGCGGCGCAGCGTTTTTCTTCGGTTTCTGCTCCGCCTTCCGCGGCAGATAAAATTACTCCCGCGAAATCACCATGAATCCCGAAACGGTGACTGATGAAATAAAAATACTCCTCGCGCGCATGGGGTTTGCAGAGTATTTAGAGGATCTGAGCGTGCATCAGGGAGTGACGACTCGTTTTTCCGTGCGCCTGCGGCGCGCGGAGTTCGGATTTCCGGAAGAGACGGCTGCCGCCGAACATCGGGATGACACGATAAGCATGCTCATTGGGGAGCGGGGCGCGAATCTTATTGCATTTGAGCATCTCGTGAAAAAAATAATCAAGAAAAAATACGGCGATGATCAAAAATTTACGATTGATATCAACGAGTACCGGATGAAACGGCTTGAGGGGTTGAAGCAGGACGTGAAAACGGCCGCAAAAGAAGTGCGGCTGTATCAAAAAGAAGTTCCCCTCCGCGCCATGTCGTCATTTGAACGTCGGGTCGTGCATTTGCTGCTCGCGGAATACCCCGATATTATGACCGAATCGATCGGCCTAGAACCGGAACGCAGGGTAGTCATCAAGCCCTATAATCCCGCGTGAGGCCCCGCTATGGGTTTAGTTTGAGCCGCCAGAGCGTCCCGTCTTTCCTGTTCACAAAGAACAGGTATTTTTTATCTTTGCTGATAAGAGGTGCGGAGACGTCAAAGGATCCATTAAGCGCGATATCGAGAATGCGCTGGGTGTCGGCGCGGGCAAGAATGAGATGGTCGGTACTGACAATTTCTCCTCGAAGATAGTCATCAGGCCAAAGCTGGGATGGAAGAATTTGTGATGGCGCCGCGCAGTAAAATTCCTGTGAATCGAGCCATGCGCATTTTTCCGGAAGCGTTCCGAGTTTTGTCTGCCATATCCCCCGCCCGGCGGCGTCAGTGACGACGAGCTGGAGCTGGGTGCCGCCCCGTGCGGTGCGGGAGGTAAGAATTTTTGATCCGTCGGGAGACCACAGGGTGGCGAGTCCGAAGAGGGGGCCAAGGATGCGGGTAAAGTTTCCCCCTTTTCTGGAAAAGGTAAAGACAAATCCCTCGGCAAGCCCCGATGGCCGCGTCTCAAATGCGATCTTATCATCAGTGATCCAGTTGATTGCCGCATCGCGAAGCGGGACTTCTGCGATGGTTTTTGTCTGTGCTCCCGCGCGATCAATGCTGATGAGTCGGGCGCGCAGTTCCTCGGGGACAAGATATGCAAGCGATGCGCCCGAGGGCGACCAGGCGAGCGCGGCAATGTCGGACGGCAGTGCGCGCGCAGTTGATGTGCCGACATGAAGAAACGCTTTAATGGTCTCCTGGTCAAGGTAGCGCACTACCGCGCGGTCCCGTTCCGGAGACCAGAGCGCGTCAAACAGCCCGATGACGGTGAGATTTGATATTTTCTCAAGCGTGCGGCCGTCGGTTTTTGCGGAATAGAGATCACCGCCGTCCTTTTTATAGAAAAGAATTTTGTCGCCTGCCTTGTTGAAGGACGGAGAGACGACCGGAAAATCGGTAATCTGCAGGAGCTGTTCCTCGGCGCCGATTTCCGAAGGCGGGATTTTCACCGGCGCCGCGCCGGGTTCTTCGGGTGTTGGCGGCACGCCCGGCCGGGCAGGCGGGGGGATGCGGCCTGTCACCGGTTGCCCGGCAGGAGACGGACGAACCGTGAGTGCAGGAAGCATATAACGATACACAAGAAAGCCCGCGATGCCGAGAATTGCAAGGATAGTCAGGGTATATATAAAATGTTTTTTTGAAGAAAGATTCATAAACGTTTGGAGAGTTATTCTTTACAGACCCAAACGAGATCCCAAAAGTTCCAACTGCCAAGGGCCAGAAATTTTTGCTCCAACACCGGTTTGAGGTTTGGTGTTTTGCATGCGCACGGCGGAGTTTCTCCCGGGGACGCCGCAACTGTGGTGGCGTCATTACAAAATGGAAGTCCGGTTGACTGTTCGAGGGTGGTTCGGTCAAGACACGTCGTGCCGGCTGCATCAGTCGTGAGCACGCAGTTTTTAAAGAATCCGCATTGACTCGGCTCAATCGCTGCACAATTCTCTGTGGTACGCGTGGGAGGAGGAGTGAGCGCAGTTCCGTCACCTTGAGGCGAGCCGACATTTCCGATATCTATGAGCGTCAAATCCAGTTTCAGCACGAGATCCGGATTGATGACATAGAGGATGAGCCATGAGACGAGCGCGAGCGCGAGGCCGAGCGCGGCATTGCGCATATATTTTTTCGCTTCGCTCGGATCTTTTTCTCCGGCGACCATGTATTTGATGCCGCCGTAGGTAAGCATGATGAGCGCGGCAATGCCGATGAATCCGAGACCGAAGACATAGAGCGACGAAAGAAGATCGCCCAAACTGGAGGGATCAATTTGGAGAAATTCAAGGCCGGGCACGGGCCGTACCGCGGCAGTGAGCGATGCAAGATTCACGCAATAGCCGCCCCCGGAGCTCGCACAGCCCGTGACTGGCGGCGCAGAGGAAGCGGCGGCAATGAGGGGAAGGGCGACTGCCCCCGAGAAAAGCAGTATGGTAATGGCGGTGTCGCGGATTCGGGTCATCGGAGAATAAGATTAAGGAGGCCGGCAGCAGAAGGAATGAACTGTTCGCGATCGTCAATTAATATACTGATGGGGATTGTGCCCGCTTTCGCGCCCGTATTGAGCGTAAGGAGCGACGGATTTTCCGGCTGTCCGGCAATGGCGCGTCCGCCCACGGTCCAGCGGTATGACAAATCGCGGCGTGAAGAAACAGGGAAAAAGAATGGTTCTGCCTGAAAATCGGTGAGGATGCCAAGTCCGAGGGACAGAAAGGATCGGGCGGCGCGTGGCTCAACGCCGCCAAGCGGCGTTGCGGCGTAGAGCGCAATCCGCGGGCTTGTTGGAACAATGATGGCCAACGCCTCTTTATGCACGCGACGGTTCGAATCCTCAACGGTGACGCGAACTGTATGGGTCGCACCCGGAAGGTCAAGCGTGCGGATACGAAAGATCCGTTCGCCCAATCCCCGAAGGGCGTTTCCCTCGCCGTCCAAACTCCATTGGTAGATGAGACGTTCTGGTGGGACAGCCGCGCCGTCTATAATGATGCGGGGCATGGCAACGAAATTGACCACGGCATTTTGCGAGGGAAGGGCTTTGCCGCGATACCACGGCGGAACATAGGTTTCGGCAAACCACGTGAGCGCGAGATCCGAGACGCGCACCACGAGCGATGCGGACTGAATCCCCCTCGCGTGTGCGATTGATACGGCAACTCGCGTTTCTGATCCAAGAGATCCGGCAGTGAGGGCAATGGTGTGTTTTCCGATTCCCGACGCGTCCGGCTGCGCAATGCCATTCACTGTCCAGCGAAACGTTGCGGTATCGGAATCAGTTGTCGGGGTTGCCGCCTGCACCGTGAATTTTTGCCCGGACGACGGAGATGACGGGGATGCGATAAGTGAAATTGGTTGGGGAATTTGGGCATGAAGCAGCGTCCCGCTTCCAAGAAGAAAGACAACGGCGGTAATAATTCGAAAGAAGTTCATGAATTGATTATGCAAAATTTTTATGGCGAACCCTGTTGCGCAAATTCCTCTTTCGCTTTTTTGATGAGGAGGAGCTGCTCCGGATCAGAGGTGATAATTTGATCTTCGGTGTAGGAGGCGATGACTTTGAGTGCGGCGTGTTTGAGTCCGGCGAAGAAAATTCCCTCCCCTCGTTCGGATTCAAGAAGGAGAAATTTTTCTTCTTCCGTGAGATCAAACGTCTGGACGACAATGTCAATCGTCGCGGGCGCCTGTTTAAGGAGTATCTGCATGGAGGAGTTGGTGATAATCGGTTTTCCGTAGGGCGAGCTCATGAAATCGCTTACATCCTGCGTGATTGTGGACAGGCCGAGATAGTATTTGCGCGCGCGCTTCGCGATCCCGAAAAGGAATGACGCGCCGTCCTCATGCTTCATGAGCCACCACGCCTCGTCAACGACGAGGAGGCGTTTCTTAAGCGACGTTCTCACGAGATTCCAGATGTAGCGCAGGATGAGAAACATGCCGACCGGCCGCAATTCATCCTCCATATCACGGACCGAGAAGACGACGAGACGATTGTGTACTTCAATGTTAGTCGGCTGATTAAAAAACCCCGACCAGGTGCCCGTTGTATATTTTTTAAGGCGCATCGCGAGTTCTTCTCCGCCGGCGGTTGAGGCGAGGACGAGTTCAAGATCGGAGAGTGTGGGCGGAGTGATCTTGGAAAAATCTGAGTCAGGCGTGATGTCGCGCGCGGCATAGGTTTCGCTGATCGTTTGATCAAGGATCGCATCTTCTTCGGAGATCGGAAGAGCGTCGTGGTGGGAAAGA
>CAYIAH010000013.1:0-22893 GCA_964361495.1 uncultured Candidatus Saccharibacteria bacterium
GGAGAGGTACAGGAATCAAGGAGGGTGCGGCAGAGGGTGAGAGAGGTGCGGTCGAGAAATATATTCCATGCGTGCGTAAGGGTTCCTTGTACTGAAGCGAGGGAGTATGCGGCGAGTTTTTGCGTGTGTTCGATTTGGGTGAGAGTTCGATCGAAACCGTCCTCAACATACATGTAGGCGAGGGCAAGGTCCTCGGCGTCAAAATTTCTCACGCGCTTCATTGAATCGCTCCACGCATTTTGAAACGTGAGCTGCATTTCCTTTCTTAAATCCATTCCGGATACGCGAGTCCGAATCAATGGTATCCCGCCCTGTTTTATTTTCACTTCAAACCGTCCGTCCATTTCAGAGAAAAATGAGACGCCAAAGATTCCCGCAAACACCAGCCCAGCACCCATAAGCCCTGCGAGCGCGGCCGTGCCGACGAAATTCCGTATTGCCACAAACGGCATTCGTCGTACATTATTTTTCTCGCCTCCCGCAACGACGACAACGGTATCGTTGCTGTTCGCCTGACCCTTGGCCGGATAGGCAACGATAACACTATTTTCAACGATTCGTTCTTCATGGATGCGCTTTCTTTCCTCATTTTGAAGGGCAAGCGCTTGGCGCTCACGAGTGTATTCTTCAATCCATTCGGCTTTCGTCACCCAGTTGCGGCCAAATTTAACCGCTTGAAGTTTCTTTTTGAAAATCAAAAATCGCAGGTAATCCTGATTGATTCCGTATCGTTGCGATGCGTCATGGAGCGATAAGAAAATATCCGGTTCCATTGATATCGTTGAACTATTATTTTTATTTTATCTATGGCGATTTTTGCTCACAACGATAACGTTGTAATAATCATCGTTACACCCTCAAATTCAACTCTCACTTTATCGTACACCTTGTTTTTTTATTTCTGTGGATAACTCTTCGGATTTTTCTTTACCGTGAAAACCGTATATACGCGATTTTCAAATGTAAAAAATAGGTCATCAAAAAAAGTTGATAAAGATTTATAAAAAAGCAGCACTTTTTTATAAGATTTATTTATCTTTAGTAGGGTTTAGTAATGTACCCTATAAACAATATGTCAAAATGTTTTGACAAAATGCTCATGTTTTTACTTGGTCGCCTGACTCTTGACAGGGTTTTGGCGGATCAAAAAATCCGGCGTGCGCGCGCCGGATTTTTTTGAATTCTTTTTTTGTTCAGCGTCGAATTCCGATCTCTAATTTTTCTTTTTCAAACGTTACTTCCCTTGTCGCACCCAAAATCTTTTTGCCTCCAAAAATTAATCTCTTTACATTCGCGCCGCGAAGGAGCGTGTCCCGTCGTCTTGAAATAATCTCTTCCACTCGCCGAGCGCCCGCTATCCGGCAAAAAATTTTGTGCGCGGGTTTGAGTCCGAGTTCCTTACGCATCTCCTGAATCGCGCGGATCGCTTCGCGAACCAAACCTTCTTCTTTCAATGCAACAGTGAGTACCGTATCAAGTTTTATCTCTTCCCCAAAACCGACGTTCTTCACATTGACTTCTTCTTTGATGAGATTCAATAATTCTGCCCTTTTTTGAAATTTCAAATTTGAAATTTGAAACTTCTGCAAAGGCTGGCGCACCTTAATTCCTGCTTCGGCCCGCAGCCGCAATCCTTCTGCGACAATTTTTCTTGCCGCATCCATATCTTTGATGAGGTCACGGCGGGAAACCGAGAACTGGAACTTGGAAACTGGCCAACTCTCAAGATGCACACTCACGCCCCGCGCCGCTCCTTTCTTTCTCAATTCCTGCCATATCAATTCTGCCAACATCGGCACACAAGGTGCCGCGAGTATCGCAAGGGTTTTTAATACGTACGCAGTTATGACTCCCGCAGTTTCTTTTTCTTTCGCATCTTGAGGATGCTGGAATCGGCGGCGGGAACGGCGAAGATACCACTGCGAGAAATCATTGATCGTGAACACTTCAATCGCGCGGCTCGCCGCGGTCACGTCATATGCTTCAAAATGTTTCGTCGTCTCAAGAATCAACGCGTGAAGTTTCGTCATAATCCAACGGTCAAGCACGTGTTTTGCACGAGGCGGCGCGCTGCTCCCTCCAGGTATTTTTTTGATATACGCATCAAAGAGCGCGAAACAGTTCCAGAACGTCTGGATAAATCCGCGGAGGCGGCCGGAGAGGCCTTTTTCATCAAACCGTTTCGCGTCCCCGGGAGCATTGACCGTAAAGAAGTACCAGCGAAGCGTGTCGGCGCCGTACTTCTCAATCATCTCCCGCGGATTGACCACATTGCCTTTTGACTTTGACATCTTCTGCCCGTTTTTATCGAGCACATGGCCGAGGGAAATCACGTTTCGATACGCAGCTCCCCTGCCGAGCAGCGTCCCGACGGCATGAAGCGTGTAAAACCAGCCGCGCGTCTGGTCCACTGCTTCGCAGATGTAGTCGGCAGGGTAAAGTAACTGGTAACTGGTAACTGGTAACTCGCGAGTACCGACAACCGCGTGCGATGCAAACGGCATCGCTCCCGAGTCAAACCAGACATCGGCAACTTCCGGAATCCGCCGCATTGATCCTTTGCACGCGCGGCATTCAAAAACCAGTTCGTCAACATACGGCCGATGGAAATTCACCTCTCCTTTTTCATCTTTCGGAAGACACCCAGCCCGCTTTTCCAACTCCTCCCCTGAACCGACGACTTCAACAGCCCCGCATTTCCCGCATTTCCAAATCGGCAAGGGAGTCCCCCAATAGCGCTCGCGAGAAAACGCCCAATCACGCACCTCCCGCAGAAACTCCCCGAAACGCCCCTCTTTGATATGCGGCGGGATCCAGTTTATTTTTTGATTATTCAGAAGAAGTTTTTCTTTTACCGCAGTGGTCTTTACCCACCACGCGTTCCGTGCGAAATACAGAAGCGGCGCGTCGCATCGCCAGCAATGCGGATATTCATGTTCGTGCAGTACTGCTTTATAAAGAAGCCCGCGCCGTTCCAAATCCGCAATGATATCTTGATTCGCATCCTTCACGCGCTTCCCTTCGCCGATAACCCCCTTCTTCATCGTGCCGTCCGGATTGACCGTGTGGAATATCGGATATGATTCTTTCCATAATGCCTTTGCCACAGCCATGTCCTCATCTCCAAACGCGGGCGCAATATGCACCATGCCGGTGCCTTCCTCCGCGGTCACAAACTCGCCCGCGATCGTCACAAACTCCGGCGCCCGGCCGAGAGAATGCTCGCGAGGACTCTCAAAAAGCGGCTCATAGCCAAGACCGACAAGCGACCGGCCGGATACTTTCTCCGCCACCTCAAGCTCTTCTCCCTCATCAAACGGCGGCGTCACTGAAGACCACAGATACTCAATCACGCTCGCGGGCCCGGGCCTCTCACCGCGTCCCTTTTTCATCACATGTTTATATTTCGTATACTCAAGGCGCGGATTGACCGCGACCGCGACATTTGCAGGAAGAGTCCACGGGGTCGTCGTCCATATCAAAAAATATTCATTTTTTCTGTCTTTAATTTTCAATTTTACGAAGATTGATTGCTCCTTCACCGTCTTATACGCGCCTGGCTGGCCGAGCTCGTGCGTGGACAAGCCGGTCTCGCAGCGCGGGCACCACGGCACCACTTTGAAATCCTCGTACAGGAATTTTTTCTTCCAGAATTCTTTAATGATCCGCCACAGCGCTTCTATATATGAAGCGTCATAGGTGATATAGGGGTGATCCATGTCCAACCAGAATGCGATGCGCCGCGTGAGCTCCTCCCATTCTTCTTTGTGCCGCCACACCGACTCGCGCGCGCGCGCATTGAACGGCCCGATGCCGTAGCGTTCAATGTCCTGCTTCGTCGCGAGGCCAAGTTCCTTTTCAACCTGTATTTCCACCGGAAGCCCGTGCGTATCCCACCCCGCGCGGCGGGGCGCAAAAAATCCCCGCATCGTTTTGTAGCGAAGCATCACGTCCTTGAACGCCCGCGCGAGCACATGATGAATTCCCGGGGCGGCGTTTGCCGTCGGCGGCCCCTCATAGAACACAAACGACTTTCCCTTCTTCGTCTTCTCAAGCGAGCGTTCAAACGTGCGATTCTCTTTCCAGAACTTCAAAATTTTTTCCTCACGTTCCGGGAAATTGAATTGTGATGATTCGCGAGACGGCATGATATAATAGCATTATCTCCCCGCGCCCTTGGCGCGGGGTATAAATCCCGCCGTAGAACGGAGATTCATTCTCCGTTCTACGGCCTCCTTGGAAGGGGGAGGCAGTGAGCGAAGCGAGCGTCGGAAGGCGGGAAACCCTTTCGCGCGCGAAGCGCGAGGGTTTCCCCCCTCCGAGGTGAATTACATTTTTTCCGGCGCGCCGATCCCCATAAGGGCGAGGGTGTTTTTAAGAATAATCTGTGACGCGCCGACAAGCGCGAGGCGCGCCGCCGAAACTTCTGTATCATCCGTGATCACCCGATGCTGTTCATAGAACGCATGGAAAGCGCGGGCGAGTTCAAGCGCGTACTGCGGGAGGCGCTGCGCATGATAGTCGCGCGCGGTGTCCTCAACAACTTCGGGAAATTGAATCAGTTTTTTGATTAGAAACAGTTCTTCCGGGGCATTCAAAAGATTTAATTTCGCATCGTGACCCGTGCTGATGTCTGCGCCGCCGGGGATTTTTGCGTTTTGACTGCCCCCGGGATTTTTGGCTTTTTGAAAAATACTCTCCATGCGCGCATGCGCATATTGAACATAGTATACGGGATTCTTCACTGACCGCTCTTTCGCGAGATCAAGATCAAAATCAATATGCGTGTCGGGCGACTTTTCCAAAAAAAAGAAACGGACCACATCAAGCGGCACCCGATCCAGAAGCTCTTCAAACGCGACATAGACACCTTTTCGTTTGGACATTCTCATTTCTTTCCCGCCCTGCATAAGCCGCACCGCCTGCGTCACGATCGTGTGCGAAACCGGAAGTCCGATCATCTTCGCCGCCGCCTGAATCCGCGCCACATATCCGTAATGATCGGGCCCCAAGATATTAATTTTTATTTCAAATCCGCGCGTTTTTGTTTCTAAATAGTGTGCCGCGTCCGCAAGAAAATATGTGGGAAAGCCGTCGCTCGTCACCGCCACCCGGTCTTTATCATCGCCGAAGCGGGTTGTCGCGAGCCATCGCGCGCCGTCTTTTTCATACAGCGCCTTCTCTTTCTCAAAAATCTCGATTGCCTTCGGAATCCATGCTTTACCGCGAATATCTTTTCGTTCTGAAGTGAGCCGGTCAAACCTGATACGCGCTTTCTTTTCTATCACTTCCTGGATCGTACGCAGAAAATCATCCGCCGCGCGCTCCCCGAGCGCCATCGGCTCGTCTTTATATTTCTCCATGAGATCATTATTTCCGTCTGCCCATGCGGCGATATAGCTCCCTTTGTAAAAATTCTCTTCTTCCGGGATCATCCCGTGCGCGGCGAGAAGCGATTTGCCTAGAATCAGAATTTGGTTGCCCGCATCATTGATATAATACTCGCGCTCTACGTCGTAACCCGCGGCCTCCAGCACTCGGCTCAACGCGTCTCCGAGAAACCCGCCGCGACCGTTTGCAAGAGTGAGCGGGCCCGTCGGATTCGCGGAGATAAACTCAACTTGAACTCTTTTTCTCTCCGACAGAAAACCGCGACCGTAGTCAGATTTTTTCTCTAAAACAAGTTTTAACTCCTCCTGAAGCGCTGCGGGCGAGAGCCAAAAATTGATGAATCCGGGGGGCGCAATTTCTATTTTTTCAAAATCAGAATTTCCTTGGAGTTTCTGTCTCAATGCCTCCGCGATTTCCAATGGATTTTTCTTGACCGCGTGTGCAAAAATAAGCGCGGTGTTGGCCGCATAATCGCCGCGCACGGGATTGTCCGATGGCGTGACCGCCCCGGCCGCCGCTTCAGAAGTGTTATATTTTTCACGCACTGCCGCCTCAAGCGCGCCTTGTATGCGTCTTCTTATCATAAAAATACCCTACCACATCTTCTCGAAAATAAAAAAACCGGAGCAGAACCACGCTCCGGATTTTCAGCGGACGATAAATTAAAACTATACGGACCCCTCCTCGCTCACCACTTCAAAAAGGATACTGCGCATCAACGCACCGACCAGCGCTCCTGATACAGAAGCGAGTATGATCTGGAGCGGGCCGGAAAACGTGAGCCCGATCGCCACTGCTCCCCCCATTGCCCACAGCGCGCACGCGACGAATGCCGAGGAGTGCACTTTCTTCGCGAAAAGCGCGAGGAAACGAAGTATAGGCATACACACTCGCGGGAGAGACGAGACGACCCGCGGCAGCCATGTTGGACTCGTCATAATCCCACGCACTGCACAACGCGCCGCATAGAAATGCATTGCATACGCATTGAACTTAAACAAAAACTCTGCCTCATCACGTTCTGAATTCTTCACGCGCCGTTTACCCAAGCAAGTAACCACTGTGCCCACCACTGAACCTATTGCCGTCAACCCCGCCAATGCCACCACATAGGCAATAAACCCGAGAATGTAAGCTCCCTCGAAAAAACTACCGAATAACAAAGCTACCGCGATCACTTCACCGAACATACTGCCGCACGAGAATCCCATTTTACTTCCTGCGATGCATCGTTCCTTCCAATCAAATTTTGGACGCCATCCGATTACTGCGCGCCATGCAGAAAAAAACGCCCATCGCGCGCGCGCCGGTTCAGCCGCGAGCCGCGCGCCATAGCCGATTGCTCCGCCCGTTGCCGCGCCAAAAATCATCCACCACAATCCGCCTTGCCGCACGAGAAGCGCGCCGAGCACCATCCCCAAAAACATCGCGATAACATCCTTCCAAAAATCCATCATCCCTTCCTGCTCCATAGCCATCTCCTTTCGGTTTCAAGACTTTATACCGCCTTTGTAACGTGCTATCTTTAGAATACACTATGAATGAGATAACTGTCAACCGCCGCGCGTACTTTGACTACGAAATTCTTGACACGTATGAAGCGGGCATGGAGCTTCACGGATTTGAAGTCAAGGCAGTCAAAACCGGCCGCATAAACCTCGCGGGCGCTTTTGTCGTTATTAAAAATGAGGAGGCGCGGCTTCTCAACGCGACCATTCCCGCGTATCAGCCCGCAAACGCACCTGCTGATTACGACCCGACCCGTTCCCGCCGGCTCCTGCTCCATCGATCAGAAATCAAAGAACTCACGGGTGCGGCGAGCGCGAAAGGTTTGACAATCGTGCCGCTTAAAGTATATAATAAACGCGGCCGCATCAAAATACTCATCGGCCTCGCGCGGCATAAAAAGACGCGGGATAAACGGGACACCATTCGGAAAAGAGAATCAGAACGAGAAATCCGGCGCACTTTGAAAAGGGGATGAAGGGTTTCGATGGAAGATAGAGGCGATTAAAATCGAGTCGAGGACGCACGACCACTCGTTAAATACGTGCACAAAATAAGTGCAAACTTATTGACGAAAGTGCGAAACGCAGTTGCCTCCACCTTTGGTGCTGGCAGCATGCTCGCGCCTGTCTGGGCCTAAACTAAGGCACAGACCATCGGGGGCCGGCCAAAGCTTGTGCGGCTCGCAACCGGTGTTATACTACAGAACCCATCTCAAAAATGCATTTGGACTGCAATCGGCGAATGTCTGCAAAGCCGTTTTCTCGGGGCTCATCGTACTTCCAGTACGAATCGCCCCTGCGGCAACGGCTTTGCGACGACATTCGCTCGCTTTCGCCCTCAAAGCCATTTTTGAGATGGGTTCTATCAAGCTTGGCGATTCTGACCGTCCGATAAGGATCGCGACATACATCGGGCACATTTTCTCTGATTTCAAACGGAGTACGCTCGTACAAATTTTAATTGCCGAAACTTTCAGACGCCGGTTCAACTCCGGTCATCTCCATTTCATGCATATTCAATAAGTAAATACCATCCAAAAACGTTATCGCATCAACCAATACATCCGCCTCTCGCCGGTGCGCGTCATTGACGAAGAGGGCAAAAACCTCGGCATTATGGAAACTCCCGAGGCGCTCCGCATCGCGCGCGAGCGGGGACTGGATTTAATTGAAATCGCGCCGACCGCGAATCCTCCCGTCTGCCGCATTATAGATTTCGGCAAATTCAAGTACGACCGCGAAAAGGGCGAACGGGAGCACGGCAAAAAACAAAAAGAGGCGGAAGTAAAAGGAATCAGGATCGGATTCGCCACCGGCGCGCACGATTTAGAGCTTCGCGCGAAACAGGCCGAAAAGTTTCTTGCCGGGGGCGACAAAGTACGGATTGATATGCGTCTGCGCGGACGCGAAAAAGCGCACGGGGAGTTCGGCCTCAAAAAATTCAGGAAATTCCTCGAGATGATCCCCGTCGAGTTCAATCTTGACGCCCCGCCGAAACGATTTCCCCAAGGGTTTATCGCAATTATTTCAAAAAAATGAGAAAAGCAGTGCTCAAACGAATCAAATTCACGAAAACAGGAAAGCTGCTCCGGCGCCGCGCGGGGCAGAATCATTTTAATGCAAAACATTCGCGCCGGGTCCACCGCCGCCAGAAAACGCTGACCGGCTTTTCATCCGCGCTCGAGAAAAAAATAAGAGGATACCTATAGATTCCTATTCGCCGTACATTCGTCTTTACGTTTGTCTTATGGTTCGCGTAAAACGGGGCGTGGTTGCCCACAAAAAACGGGAAAAGCTTCTCCGTCACGTAAAAGGATTTATGTGGGGGAGAAAATCAAAAGAACGGCTTGCGCGCGAAGCCCTTCTTCACGCATGGTCCCATGCGTACCGCGGCCGGAAGCTCCGCAAAAGAAATTTCCGGCGTCTATGGAATATAAAAATCGGCGCCGCCGCGCGCGAGAATAACTTTTCCTATAACGGATTCATTGCCGCGCTCAAAAAGAAAGGAGTCGCGCTTGACCGAAAAATCCTCGCCGAGCTCGCGGCCGATCATCCCCTGCTTTTCAAAAAAATCGCGGAGTTCGCACGAGGCTAAACCTCGTGTTGAGAATGGCGCTGGAGAAATCGATGCGCCTGCTCGAGAACGCGGCGCGCATTCTCATACGTGAGCTGTGCGCGCGCTTTTTCGTAAGGAAGCCACGCGTAGCCCTGATGTTCCCATGAAATTTTTACGTTTTTCTCGGAAGTGCGGACAAGAAAAAACGCGACGAATTTAAGGCGCCGCGCTCCGTCATAGTTAACGAAATATCGAATCGTTTCTTTAAATCCCTCGAGGAATTTGAGACGGGAAATCCCCGTCTCTTCTTTCACTTCGCGGCGCACCGCATCTTCCGTTTTTTCTCCTTTATCAATGTGGCCTTTTGCAAAATCCCAATGACCGCGGCGGGGTTTATGCACCCGCTTGTTGTCTTCGTCCGGATGCTGGAGCAAAAGATATTCCCTTTCTTTTTGTGTTTCGCGGAAAATAACCGCGCCCGCAGAGCGTTCAACCGGCATACTGATAAAAACCTATCTCAAAATTCCATTTCGCCTCCGATACACGAATTTTGAAATGAGGTTCTGGTCCTATTTTAAAAACTTCAACATTTTCTCCACCGGCCACGCGTTCACAATGTCGTCTTTTACCGCCCAGCCGCGGCGCGCCTGCGCAATCCCCATCTCAAGATACTTGAAGTGTTCACGGGAATGAGCATCCGAATCAATGGACATTTTCACTCCCGCCGCAACGCATTTTCTTATATATTCGTCTTTGATGTCCAGCCGATCCGGATACGCATCAATTTCGAGCACCGTGCCCGTGCGTTTGGCCGCCGCAATAATGTCGTCAATCGCAACCGCAATCGGCTCCCGCCGATTGATCACGCGACCCGTGAGGTGAAAAATTATATCAACGTGCGGATTCTCCATCGCTTTTATGATGCGTTGTGTCTCGGCTTCGCGCGGCAACTTGAAATGACTATGCACTGCCGCGCCAACCACATCCAATTTTGCAAGCGCCTCATCTTTAATATCCAAGGCGCCGTCTTTGCCGATATTCACTTCCGCGCCTTTCAGAATTTTAAACCCGTTAAATTTTTTTAACCCCTGAAATTTTTTATTTATTCTGTCTATTTCAGCAATCTGCCGCAGCAGCTTTTTTTCATCCGCGCCCCCGGTCATTGCCAAACTCCGGGTGTGATCAGTAATTGCTATATACTCCAACCCCGTGTCCGCGGCGGCCTCTGCCATCTCTTCAATGGAATCCTTGCCGTCGGTCCAATCCGTCTGCACCTGCAGGTCTCCTTTCAAATCGCCGTACGCGACGAGGTGCGGCAGAATGCCCGCGCGCGCCGCGTCAATTTCTCCCGCATCCTCGCGCATCTCCGGTTCAATGTAGCGCATTCCAAACGCCTTATAGAGTTCTTCTTCCGTGCGGCCCGCAATCATTTTCGCGCCCGTGAAAAGCCCGTACTCATTAAGCTTCCAGCCCTTTTTAATCGCAATCTCGCGCAGAGCAACGTTATGCTCTTTTGATCCGGTAAAATAATTCAGCGCGGCGCCGAATGACTTTTCGGGCACCACGCGAAGATCCGCATCAAGTCCGTTCTTCAGCCGCACATTTGTTTTCGTCGGGCCTTTTCCATAGACATGCGCGATGAACGGAAGCCCCAGAAAACGATCCATCACTTTTTCCGGTTGTGATGACGTTGCGAGAATATCAATATCGCCGATCGTCTCTTTCATGCGGCGCACCGATCCTCCGACCACCGCCTCTTTCACTTCCGGAAACGAACGGATCATCCGTTCTAGATTCCGTATCTCGGGAAGGAGAAAACCGAGTATCTGCCGGCCGCCGGATTTCTTCAAAAACTCAATCCCCTTCAAAATTTTCTCTTCTGATTTTTCACCGAAGCGCGCAAGCGTCCTGATCTTCCCCGCCCGCGCGGCCTTCTCGAGATCCTGCAGATTCTTTATTTTACGCTTCTCCCAAAGCACCTTCACCATTTTCGGACCAATGCCTTCCACTGCGACAAGTTCAGAAATCTTCACCGGAATTTTTTTCTTGAGCCGTTCGTGCTCTTTGAAATGACCTTTTAAAAAAAGCTCCTCAAGATGCTCCGCGATTCCCTCGCCCACCCCGGGAATATCCGTAAGGGCCTTTGCGCCGCCTTCTTTATAAATCTCCGCCGCTTCGCGATCCAAGGACTCAATGCCAAACGCCGCTTTTTCATAGGCGCGCGGCTTAAATTCGACACCCTCCATTTCATAGAGAACGGACATTTCGCGTAAGATTTCGGCGATTTCGCGATTAGAGACACCCCGCCACATACCGTTTTAAATTTTTTTCTTCTCTACGAAAATTCTTATATGATCGGGCCTCACGCGCGGCCTGATGTATGGCCGGAGAAAAATGAGCATAACTGATGCAATGAACGTAAGAAGTCCCACCACCGGAAACAGCGCCCGAAACCCCAGCGCCGTGCCCAAAAGCCCGCCGACCGCGCCTCCGAGGGCTGAACCCGCGCCGAGCGAAAAACTTGAGTAGAGCGACCACTCAAATCCTTCTTTTCCCCGATCAATGTGGCGCGTGAATATCGCGTAAAACGGCGGCACGAGCATTGCATCGCCGATGCCGAGGAGAAACTGAAGCGCATAGATATGCCAGATGTCTCCCGCAAAATAATACAGCGATACAAAAACAGAATTCAGCATACCGCCCGCGATCATAAAATAAAAATCATCAATTTCTCCATGATTTCTATCAATGAACCGCGCGACAAGAAGCTGCAGAATTGATTTTGTCACCCAGTAAATGGTGAGCGCGAATCCGACCGCGGCAATGCTTCCGTTCACGATCTGTTCAGATACGAATACCGCAAACACCGGCGGCAGGAATCCAAACGCCGTGATCAGCACGAAATCGGCAACGACGATGATCAGAATAACTTGATTGATTTTTGGAAGCCGAAAGTATGTCATCGCAATATCACTTAAAATAAAGAGGCCTGCGCCGCCGCGGGGCGCTCTCCCTCCTTGAAAATTTTAATGCGTCCGTACTCGCCGTCATAGCCGGGTTCAATGTGAAGCCGCCCCTCGCGCACGCGGGAAATTCCTTCCGCCACTTCAGGCGTTGTTGCGCGCTCGAGATCTGATGCGTGTGCGTCAACAAGAACTGCAAACTCGCTGCCGATTTTTTCTATGATGTTCATATATTCATTTTTCACCCGCTGCGCGGACGTCCCCATGGCAAACGCCTCGGCGATAATTTCATTAAGGGGCACCAGATTTTTATACGGTATCACGGATGCGGGCGCGCCGCCCGGCGGACGATCAGCAATCGCGGCAACCCGATACAAAACCCCGATAGTCAGTGGTTTTCCACATTTTGGACACAGCTTATTCAGCTTTTTCGTCTCCTCCGGCGCAGAGGAAAATCCGCAAGCCCGATGGCCGTCATAATGATATTTCCCCTCCTCGGGGAAAAATTCGATCGTAAAAAGAAACCTCCGGGGATCGCGGCTTTTGATCGCCCCCATAATACTATCATAGGAAAATTCTGTATCAAACACGTTCGCCTCGCGGCCAATCTTCTGAAGTGAGTGGGAATCGGAGTTCGAGAGCAATGCAATTGAATCAAGCTTTGACCATCGCCAGTTCATGGCCGGATCAGAACTCAATCCCGTTTCCACCGCATAAATATATTTTGCGTAATCGTCAAAACATTCTTCAATCGAATCAAATCCGGACATCGAGCCGAAAATGGCAAACCACGGAGTCCAGCAATGTGCGGGCACCACCATGCAGCGCGCATCAATATCAAAAACAGTTTTTGCAAGAAGTTTCGCGTCAAGCCCCAAAATCGGCCGGCCGTCGGATTTCAAATTCCCCTGCCAGCCGAGCGCCGCATTGATTTTCTCCGCGGTTTCAATTGACGGCGCGAAAATCAGAGTATGGATCCGGCGCGTTTTTCCGCCTTTGGAATAAATGCTCGAGATTTCCACAGTCAATAAAAATCGCGTTTCCGAATTTTTGATATTTGATATTTTATTTTTGATTTTGTACAGTCCCTGCTCCGCCGGCTCCAATTTCGTTTTAATCTCCTTGATCCATGCCGGATGCGTGAAATCCCCCGTTCCCATAACGGTAATACCCTTCAGCCCCGCCCAATAATCCAAATTCTCCAAGGTCATTTCCTTGGAAACCGCGCGCGCGTACGGAGAATGGATATGAAAATCGGCAACGATACGCATGATTTATTGTAAGAAGCTCTCTCAGATAAAATCAATCGTCACTCGCACCACATCACTTTCTTTGCCGCGGGAAATTCGCATCGCGACTTTTTTCTTAAATGCGGCCGCAATGTTTTTCGCAATTTTTTGCGCGAGCTGATTCTCCGTCGTCGTAACCCGAATCCCACTCTCCTTGACCGCAATCTCCGAGACGCGATCAAGCACGTCAATCCGCATCGCGGTCTCTCCCATATTCTCAATCCGCCGCACGAGGTCTTCCCTTACTGCTTCGGGCACATTTCGTATCGTAATTTCCCCCTCATACTGCTTATTCTTGAGCATCATGTCCGCGGGACAAAGTTTAAAAATAATCCCTTTCTTTTTCGTAAAATCCGGCGGGTTTGAAAAAAATTCGCTCGTGTGGTGCCACGACTTTTTATAGTACACCGCCTCTCCGCGCGGACAGAACACAAGCCCGCGTTTCCCCGGCCCGAATTCGGCCGTTTCATGATCCGACCTCTTCTCGCCCGCCTCAAATTTTCCCTTGAGACGCAGTGTGTGCGCCGTGCGCGATATCATAGAAAAATAAATGCATAAACTTGATATGTGATTCCTGCCGCAATCATACAATACACACCCCCGCTCCAGACATACGACCACCTGCTTAAATGACCGCGGCGTGATTTCTTCAATGCGCGCTCTGCCGCGAGAATGAATGCCGCATCCGCCCCAATTGCAACCGCACCCACCGCAGCAACAATTGCGATAAAATTCTGGGCGCCGAGAATATAAAGAAACGCGGGCAGAAATGATACAATTGGATGCGCCCATGATTTTGACATTTTGAAGTCAAGATGCAGAAACGCCTGGAAACTCGAGGAAAGAAGAATAAACGACGTGAACACGGCAAGAAATCCAATCCCGCTTCCGATCATCACCATTCCTGATCCTGCAATGCGACCCAGTCCCGCAATCGCTTCTTCGCTCACGTCCGCACCCGCGGCCCCGACAACGGCAATTGCAAAGAGCCCATAGAGCGCCACGGGAATGAGCGAACCCGCCGTAATTGCCGCACGCACTTGTCTTTCGCGGCGTCCAAGAAACGATACCATGTCCGGAATAACAAGCGCTCCCGAGAGCGCGAAAAGAAGCACCCCGTAGGGCACGAATAACTCTCCTGGATGAACGCCGAAGAAATTATTCGCCTCGATCCGCGGCATCAACCAAATACTGACCGTAAAAATAAATATAATCAATACTGCGGTTAATATCCCGTTCACTAACGCCTCTTTGCGGCGCGGAAGAAAAGTAATGAGCGCTCCGGCGGTAAGAAAAAGAAATGTCCATCGTGTTGCGGAAACCGCCGGTATAATCGTATGCAGAAAATGTCCACCGAGCACGACATACGCAAGAAGCGTGCCGGACATCCCAAAGAATGCGGAGAGATGCGCGGCTGCGGCAAATCGCCGCCCGAGATACAGCCGGACATACCCGGGAAGACGGTGCGAATTTTCCGTCGCAAGCACGATCTCGCCATACGCGCGGTGAAGCACCACCACCACTGCCGTAAGCACCGCGAGCTCCGCCATGCCGATAAAAAACCCCGCGCGCACAAACGAAAATGGGATCGCGAAGATCCCCGCGCCGATAATCATCCCCGACAATATCAGAACCGCTCCAATGAATTTCATTTCAATCCCCATGATACTATGCTATAATAGAAGCGGCAATGCTCGAAGAACTCAAGAAAATAGGACTCTCTGATAACGAGGCAAAAGTGTACCTCGCGCTTTTGGAATTTGGAAACGCCACTGCTCAGCAGCTCGCCCAAAAAGCCGAGGTCAACCGCGCGACGACCTATGTCCAGCTGGAAACCCTTATGAAAATGGGCCTTGCGAGTTCTTTTGAAAAAGGAGCAAAAACATTTTTTCGGATTGAGAATCCTGAAAACTTGAAAGAACTAATCCGGCACGACAAGGACTCGCTCGAGGAACGGGGGCACGCGTTTACCAAAGCGCTTCCAAAACTCGCCCAGCTTTTTTTCACTTCGGGCGAGCGGCCCCGCGTCAGATTTTTTGAAGGATTAGAGGGCTTGCGCGCGATGCAGAAAGAATTTCTTAAAACAAAGGACAAACATATTGAAGGAATCCTCTCCACCGATGATCTCTTTAAAGCACTTCCCGCTGATACGGAGGATTATACGCATGAGCGGGTCAAAAAAGGCATCCGGTCAAAATTAATTTATACCGGCTCTCACGGAGCCATCTACCAGAGCACCGATCAAAAAATGCTTCGCGAGTCCCGCTATATCCCGCCGGAGAAATTCCCTTTTTCCTGCGATATTACGATCTATGAAAACAAAGTTGCGTTTGCGGCGCTGCGCGATAAACTATTCGGGGTGATCATTGAAAGCAAAGAGGTTGCCGATTCAGTGCGCGCGCTCTTCTCTCTTGCATGGGACGCTGCGGAAAAATATCAATAATAAAAAGGACCTGCGCGAAGCAGACCCTTATGTCCATGATGAAAAGAATCAGAAAGTAATGTCGCGGATACGATTTACATTTCAACCACCTTCTCTTTTTTAATCAGCGGCAGGATTTTTTCAATAAGCGTTTTTGGATCGGCGTCAAAAACTACCTTCCCCATGCCGCGATGCGCTTTCCCCAAAATATCTTTAATCTCATCCGCCATGCCCCCGGTGCCGGTGAGCACCCCGATCGGTTTTTCATCCTCAAACGCAATCGTAAATTCGTTGAGCGTCCCCATACGGCCGCACGTAATTAAAATTGCATCCGCCGTCCGGGTGAGCAGTAAATTCCGCCCCGAATATCCGAAACCGGTATAAAGAATAATATCGTGATAATCAATCGGGAGCTGGTATTTCTTGACATGCTCAAGCTCGGATGCGGCGGGCGACACGCCGATCACAAATCCCTTTTCATCTTTTGCGCCGATTGCCGCCCAATAAGGCGCGCCCGTGGTGGCGCCTGTGATAAGAACCGCATTATGACGCGCAACTTCCCTGCCGAGTTCCTTTGTTTTCTCCAGCGCGTCCACTGCGCAGTGGCCGGTTTCGGCCGCTCCCGAGATGCAAATTTTGTATTTGAGATGAATATGCGCCGTGTCTTTCATACTCTTCATTATACCTCAAATTTTTCATACAGTATAGGCGCGTCCGCCTGCACGCCGAGCCGATCCCGCACCTCTTGCGCAAAATGCAGTGCGGACGCTTCCTCTCCCTGCACCACGAAAACCCGTTCCAGCGTATCCCGATTCACGTCGGTAAAAGAAAAAAGTTGAGGGTTGTCGGCGTGGGCGGAGAATCCGTTAATCTTTCGGACCTCGGCCGCAACAGTTATCTCCTCGCCCAATATCTTCACACCGCTCTCCCCATCAATGAGCCGCCTGCCAAGCGATCCGGCCGCTTGATACCCCATCACCAAAAGAACGCTTTTTGGATCGGGAAGATACCGCCGCGCATGATGCAAAATCCTTCCTCCGTTCATCATGCCGGATCCCGCAATAATCACTTTGGGCGCCGGGACTTCGTTAATTTTTTTTGACTCTTCAACCGTCTCGGTAAAGTCGAGCTTTTTGAACCTGAATAAATGCGGGTGCGCGCGAAACAGTTCCTGCACTTCTTCGCGGTACGCAGTCCCATACCGCTCAAAGACGCCGGTGATGCGGATCGCGAGCGGCGCATCAACAAAAACCGGCATTTCAGGGATGCGTTTCTGAAGCAGCATTTGATTCAAAAGAAATAAAATATCCTGCGTGCGCTCGGTCGCAAAAGCGGGGACGAGAAGCGTCCCTTTTCGCGCCGCCGCATCTTCAACCGCGCGTTCAAGCAGCAAAATTCGCTCTTCTGCGGACTCATGCGTCCGGTTGCCATAGGTTGATTCAATGACAAGATGCGTCACGCCGCGCACGGTCTCGGGCGGCGGGAGAAGTATTGAAGGCGCGTTGCCAAGATCCCCGGTGAAAAGCCATTTCTTTCCGTCCGCCGCGATCTCAATGAGCGATGAGCCGAGGATATGGCCCGCGTCACGGAATATGACTTCAACGCCCTTCACCGCATGCGGCCGATGATAAGAAATGTCCTGCCATTGCGCATACGCACGTTCCAGATCTTCGCGCGTGTAGAGCGCGTCGCCTTTTCGCTCCGCGATTGCGAGCGCATCTTCGAGAATGAATTTCGCGAGATCCTTTGTCGGCGCCGTGGAGTAAATCGGGCCGGAAAACCCCTCGCGCACGAGCCGCGGAATTCTCCCGATGTGATCCAGATGCGCATGGGTCACGAGAACAACATCAAGGTCTGCCGCCTTGAACCGAAATGGTTCAAAATTGAGTTCACTGCACTCTTTATCTCCCTGAAAAAGCCCGCAATCAATGAGTATTTTTGCGCCGCTCGTTTCAAAAAGATAGCATGCTCCGGTGACTTCCCGCGCGCCGCCGTGAAATGAAACGATTGCCATGCGCTTATACTATCGTATGCGGCGGATGGAGACAATAAAAAAGTACAATTTCACACAAGTGCTCATGAATTACACTGCGTTCCCGCGAGGATTCGAACCCCGATTTTAGGCCTCTTTACTCCGCGCTAAATTTGTTACCTATTCGTCCCCGAGAGGAATCGAACCTCTAGTCTTCGGCTTCGGAGGCCGACGTTTTATCCGTTAAACTACGGGGACATCTTCTATAGACCTTTTGCACAATAAGCTTTTGGAGATATTTTCTTAATTTTCGAGCGAAAAGGGCGATGAGGAATGAAGGCGTATTGACTTGAAATACGCCAAATTCAGAAGAGCCCTTTGCAGCCGAAAATTAAGAAAATAGGCCAGAATGTTATTGTGCAAGAGGTCTTATATCTAATGTATCTCCATTTTCATGCGGCTCGCAACATCCAGCAACGAAAACCGTCCCGATCGCGATCGGGACGGTTTTCTAAAAACGGCGAAAAGCGAGGGGCGAGAGATAAAAAGATCAAAGTATGATTTTTTTCTCGCCCCTCACTTCTCACCATCAATAATTAGTATACATCATTACAAATAAAAAGTCAAGCCCCTGCGGACCTGACTTATTTACGATAACGGATCAAAGCCGAGCGAATCCTTGAAACGCGCAAGCTCCACAAAATGAAATTGTTCGTTAAGAAGCCGGTATGAGAGCATTGATTTATGGTCTTTCGGGTCAAGGAGTCGTGTCGCAACGATATACACCTCAACCCCTTTACCTGCTTTTTCGAGAACACATTCGGCAAATCCTCCGTCCGCAGACACAAGCACCAGCTCCGAGATAGCTCCTGCGGCAAGCGCCATGATCTTTTTCTTAATGAGCTTGTCGTCTTCTTCGCCCATGCTCTGGATCATCACCGCTTCAAATCCCGCCTCCTCAAGATCAAGCGCCATCATACAATGCGCCGGCGGCACTGTATAAAAGGGTTTCCCGAGCACGGGTTTGACGCCAACTTCTTCCGTGAGCACGCGGCAGAGCTTCTTATAACTGAACCGCTGCATCCCCATCAGCCGGAACATATGCCGCAGGGACGCGCCATCAATAAATATCGCTTTCAATCATGCCTCCTTCCTATACCCCGTGGGATGTCAAAAAAGTTTAAACAGTTTAATTTTATTTAAATTTTAAATGTTTAAACTTTCTAGGTATGCCGGTCCGCGACGATTGATGCGCCGTATGCATAGGGCTTGATCACCGGCTCGAAATCATAACCCCTGATCATCCCAACGACCCCCTCAACAAATTCTCTCGTCGGGCCGTTCGTGCCGATATCAACATGAATCTCGTTCCCTTCCCAGAAAAATTCCTCGCCGAGCGTTTCTTTCAGACGAGAACGAAGTTCCTGCGCAAAGGTAATGGATGCGATCGCTTCCTGCCAGATGCGATCCCGCATGGAAACAAACTCCCGCCGCTCCGAAACGGCCCAGAAGTGAATCGCGCCGTTCCCGACGCGCCAGACGGTCACCGCGGTGACCAGCGCCGCAAACCCCGACGCCTCCGAATCGCTCCCCACGACCACCTTATAAAACCTTTCCGGCGCGCGTGCGACAAACTGCTTGATCTCCTCAAGCATTTCGTCCGCGGTCAATCTCCCTCGGCGGTAACTATGAAATTGGACATCATCTAAACTCATATGTTCCTCCTCTATAATGTACTCGTCACACTATATCAAATTCCCTGCCTCATCGTCAAAAAAGCGACGGCTGAAGATCATGCGGCATCGCGTAGGTCTCGCCGGTCGGCTCTGCGCGCATGATCCGTCCCATACGAAATACCCGCACGCCGCCGCGCAAGTGACAATACGCTCCAACATCGCCATTCTCTTTGACGCGGTACACATCAATGCGGCGCTCCTTGCGAAAGCCCAAACCGTCGTTATCTTCTGAAGACACATATTCAATCGCGAGCCGGCGCCGATCCGCACACGCCTCCTCAATCACCTCGACAACAGAGCGCGCGGTCCCTATCCCCCACGAGATGGGAATCGAATGCGTTTTGCCGTCCATGCGCGATTCAAAAAGAACGTGATGGTGTTTTTTGCCGTACTCATAAACATCCCTGGTGAGACGCACGTCATCAAGACAATATTTTTTCACCTCCTCCACGCGACCCTCACGAAACCACTCCAACGCTTCAAGCCCGTGACCGGATTTTCCTTGGCCGAGAGTTGAACGCGCCACCGCATCGAGCCCGATACGATGCCCCAAAAATTTTACCGCGTCTTCAAAGATATCAGTCACCGCGTAGTCCGCAAAGCGCACCGCGGGGAAGTATGGTTCGAGCACCGGCAAGTCAAATCCTTTAATATGAAAACCGATAAGGTGTCCCGTCTTTTTGAGCATCTCCCCGAATGCGGGAAGTTCGTGCTCTTCAAATGCGGCGAACCGATTCTCTCCATACGAGTACACCCCGGCGACTGCAACGCCGAGCGCCCGGACATTGCGCTCTCCGCCGACTTCCGCAAACGACTTTTTTGTTTCTATATCAATCACGAGCGTATCGTTCATGCATCCGAATATACTCCATATCTTCCAAAAAATCAAAAAAGAGACCACTCCACAACAAAAAAGCGCGGATCGCATGGGATCCGCGCACAAAATTACTGAACCGGTTCGTCCGGCGATTGCTCCAATTTTTCAATTCGCGCGATGATGTCGCGAGGCGCTGTCTTCACGAGGGGATCCGATACCGGAATAAGTTCCGACTCCGGATCCGGCCCGCGGGGGCTCTCAAAAAAAATCCAACCGTGATAACGGTCCATTTTTTGGTCCCGGCGCGCAAGCGCCTTGACGTAGCGCTTACGCAATTCTGCGCGGGGTGCAGCCGCGTGAGCCCACACGATCTCATGAAGTTCTTCTTCACAAAAAGGATCCCGAACTGCTTTGCGCTGCCACGCATTATACAGCCCAGTCGGGCTCGTCTCCGAATACCACAGGTCAATGAATCGGCTCCGTATGTCGTCAAATCCCACTCCTTTCTTATCGCAATGAGCCGTAAGCAGAGAATACTTGAGCCCCCAATCGGTTTCGTTCACAAGGGCCTCGGGATTTTTCTCGGCCGCCTCAAGCAGTGAATAGGCGCGCGCGAGAATTTCATACTCTTCGCGAAGTTCATCCCGCCGGCATGATACGTCAATATATCGGAGAAAAATCAGCGTCCACTCAAGTAAAACATCTATTGCCGTACATGACGACCGCCTCTGCCCAAGAATCAGCTTTTCTGATAATTCGCAATCGCGCGAGACGGTCTCTAACGCGTCGGTCGGGAACTCAAAAAGCGGCAATTCGGAGAAACGTTCACTCCCTCCATCCTCCCAAAAATGGAGAAATGCGCTTACGAATGCGAACCGAAATCGCAACGATTCCGGCAGCATATTTGACTCGCCGACCGGAATCTGAAGGCGGATATATCCGGTATGCGAATCGCACTCATCCTTAAACATGACCATCGGCTTCGGAGACATATCGCACCGCGAGCTATACAAACTTTTCGTGACGAGGCCCCGAGGCGAAACCGCATAGCGCCATTCGCCTGCAGGGACATCGAAATACAATCCGCCCGCGCCGGTGAGCACCGGACGCACCGCAAGAAGCGACGCGAGCGCGTGCACAAAAGGACTTCGTTCAAAAATGCCGGACGCACCCAGATATCGAATCGGCATCAATTGCGCAGGCATCTCATAATTTTCATGTGACCCCCAAAAAGAGGAAGATCGCACAGAGCGTCCGCGAATGCAATCGGAATTATTCTTGAAAATAAAACATCGCGCGTCATCATGCGCATCGCCGGCGGCGCGGTAACGGCCGGATCGGTGAATGTCTTTCAGCATTTCCACAATCCTTTCTCCCCCCTTGTCCGCCTGCATGACCCCTTCAATAGAGTCGCACTCGGGACTCGCGTACTCAAGCACCGCGTCCTCCATATCGCCGTAGACGCGCGCGCCGGTCGCGCCAATCCAGTAAGAAATGACGCCACCAAATGACATCGAGGATTTCTGTTCCCGCCGCACGCACAGCCTCTGGAGATTCCGGCTCTGCAATGCATACGGCTTGAGAATGGCCCAATCAAGCTTATCAAGAAGCACCGAAGCCCCGAATCCTTTGCCAAAAGGATATTTGCAATCACTTTTTGTCTCCATCACCACCGAATACTCGGTCTCCATTCCAAACACCCGACGCATGGCAATTCCTCCTTTTATTCATAACCCAACCTTCATAAATCCATAAATCAAAGAACACTCGTATAAATATGTTACCATTTAACAACGAAAAAGTCAAGTTACCGTAATGGTTCAATAGCTTTGCATTACCCTACGGCTTACGCTATGGGTATGCCATACACCACAAATCAATATATTCCACGCCTCCGTATGAAAGCCGCCCAGTTGGTAATCCGTGAGGGATGGAGCACGAGACGGGTTGCCAGATATACAGGATACAATCAAAGTTCCATTGTGCGTTGGGTCGAGCAGGCGAGAAATTCAAATCTACTGGTAATACCCACCCGCTCCTCCAAGCCGCATCATCATCCTCATGAGCTTGCGCCGGAAATAGTATCCGCAATCCTTCAGTACCGTGCCGAACGGAACCAGTGTGCAGAGATTCTGCATCACCGGCTGCTGACTAACGGCTACCGGGTAAGCTTGTCATCTGTGAAGCGGGTACTCAGACGGTTCGGTTGTTCCCGATACTCCAAGTGGAAGAAATGGCATCAGTACCCCGAGCGGCCGTTAGCTGAAAAACCAGGCGTATTGGTCGAAATTGATACCATTCACGATGGACCGCATGAGGATCGGTTGTATGTGTACACCATGCTGGATGTATGCTCGCGGTTTGCGCATGCGGTGCCAACGGAACGCATCTCTACGCATCGAAGCCTGAGGTTTGTGCGAATGGCAGGTCTTCCCTTTCCAGTAAGAACGCTTCAATCGGACCATGGCCCTGAATTTTCCAAGTGGTTCACCAAAATGGTGTCCGTAGACGGCATTGCTCACCGCCACTCACGAGTGCGCCGTCCGAACGACAACGCGCACCTCGAACGATTCAACCGGACCCTACAGGATGATTGTCTTTCACGAATCTCCAGAACCTTGCGGAGCTACCAAAAAGAAATACCAGAGTATCTTCGGTACTACAACACTGAGCGTCCCCACATGGGATTAAACTTCAAAACGCCGACGGAAGTGATGCAAAGCTATTGATTAGAAAACG
>CAYIAH010000014.1:0-22242 GCA_964361495.1 uncultured Candidatus Saccharibacteria bacterium
TTATTTAGGTATTCGCTCCGCGAATTTTGAATTAGTTGCCGCCAAAGAAAAACTTAAAATTGTCAGCGATGCGGCTCCGCCGCCTTTCTGGATTTTCGCGGGGGGATTTTTTCGGAAAAATGCGTTCGGACTAATTCAAAAATACTGCATATTAAGCGGCGGCTGGTGTCATATATGCCACTACAATTACAATGATTAAAAAAATTAAAGGGAAATATATGGTTCTTTCAGAGACGACAGGCCGGTCATTCGGAACGTACCGGACGCTGAAGGAAGCAAAGGTGCGTCTGCGGCAGATTGAGTTTTTCAAACATACTAAAAGAAGGAGAAGATCATGAGCGATCTTCGCTGGAAACGAATACTCCTTAAACTCTCCGGAGAGACGCTCGGCGGCAAAGGGCAATTTGGGTTGGACATTGACGCGATTGAATATATTGCCGGAGAAGTGCGGGATATTAAAGAACTCGGATGTGAGATCGCGATCGTGATTGGGGGCGGGAATTTTGTGCGCGGCGAAAAACTCTCCCGTATCGGGATCGACCGTTCAACCGCGGACTATATGGGGATGCTGGGCACGATGATCAATGCGCTTGCGCTCCAAAGCGTGCTCGAAAAATTGCATCTTTTTACGCGTCTTCTCTCCGCAATCACGACGATTGAAGTCGCCGAGCCGTTTATCAAGCGTCGCGCCGTGCGGCATCTCGAAAAGGGGAGAGTCGTGATTTTCGCGGCGGGCACCGGCAGTCCGTATTTTTCGACGGATACTGCCGCGGCCCTGCGTGCTTCAGAGGTCAATGCCGAGGTGATTTTGAAAGCGACCAACGTCGAGGGCGTGTACACGGAAGATCCGCGTCAAAATGCGCACGCCGAATTGCTTCGCGAAATCGATCCTTTGGAGATGGTCAAGCGCGGGCTTAAGGTGATGGACTTGACGGCAGTGACGCTTTCGATGGAGAATAAGATTCCGGTGATCGTGTTTGATGTATTCAGAAAAGGGAATTTACAGCGGCTCGTACTCGGAGAAAAAATCGGGTCAGAAGTGAAAATGGGGACGTAGCTCAACTGGTTAGAGCACAGGCTTGTCGAGCCTGGGGTTGCGGGTTCGAGTCCCGTCGTCCCCGCCAGTGAAATCATCAAGTAAATAAGGGATAATTTTACCCAGAAATTATTGTTAAATGGAGATATGTGGATAAGTCTCGGAGAAATTTATCTCCGGGCTCGCTATAATAATTGTTATGGATGATTTTATTATGGCGTTTCGTAAAATTAAATTTCTCTTTATTGCGGTTCTCTTGTTCTCATCGCCATTTTTTGCTGGCGCCGAGAGCGCGACCTCAAATGCCGATCTGCAGGCGTTGATTAAAAAACTTCAGGCGCAGATACAGTCACTGGAGGCAAAGGTAGTGGATTTGCAGACACAAGTGCAATCGGTAAAAACAGAACTTAAATTCAGCCGAGCTTTGGCAAGAGGAACCGCTGGAGATGACGTAAGGCAATTGCAGGAGTTTCTAAAGACATTTCCCGACGTATATCCCGAAGGTTTGGTGACGGGCTATTTTGGTCCATTGACCGAAGCGGCAATTAAGCGATTCCAAGAAAGACAGGGCGTCATCAATTTAGGGTCTCCGGAAACCACGGGCTTTGGGCAGGTTGGCCCAAAGACGATTTCTAAAATTAACGAACTTCTTGGCGCGGGAACGGGTGCGTCCGGCATTACTCCGCCGGGCCTTGTTACTGCGCCCGGGATTGAAAAGAAAGTTGCGACGACCACGGCTCCCGGGATTGTTTTTCCAACCCCAACTCCGTCTGTGGCGGCGGCGACAACTTCCGCAGTTGCGACGACAACCACGTTGCCTCCGCCATCGAGCGAAGAACGCGGCGGGTTACCTTCAACGCCGCCTCCGCCGCCTCAAACTACTGTGCCGTCGGCTCCGCCGGCTACGACACCTGCAACGAGCACCATTTCAACGCCGCCTCCGCCGCCCGCCCCTCCCATAGCCGTGATTTCTCCCAACGGGGGAGAAACATGGGAATATAACTCCGGCCACCGCATTGATTATAAATTAAATGGAGTGAGCAGGATCGGGTTTAAACTTTTTAAGAGCTCACAGCTTATATTCACTACGAGCGATACGAACAGCAGTCCGATTACTAACGGCCTGTCAATATTTTATCTCTTTAATAATCAGGACCCCAAGGCCGGCTGGGGCAGCGATTACAAAGTAAGAATTTATGACTGGGATCATCCCGAAGTGTATGATGAGAGCAACAATTATTTTACCATTGCCCAAGCCGATACGATGCCCCCCGTTGTCTCTTCGGTTCTCGCGTCCTCAATTACTTCAAATTTAGCGGTCATTACGTGGACAACGGATGAACCGGCAAGGGATTTTGTAAACTATGGAAGCGTGAAGTCGGGTCCGGGGGCAGATTGGGCGGTTACTGCACAAAATACTTCTTGGGAATCATACGTGACGTCGCATTCCGTCGCGCTCTCAAATTTGAAGAGCGGTACGCTGTATACCTACAGGGTCTACAACATTGATAAATATGGAAATTCGGCCGTATTAAGCACTGGGTATCCGCCCGAGTATACTTTTACGACGACGGGTATGGCAACGTCTTCCACTGCGACTTCAACTGCGCTTGAGACGCGCGCAAGAAACCTTGCGGCAATCAAGAATGCCCTTGAATCTCTAAGAGCAATAATTGAGGGACTCTCGCAACGCGCGCAGTAAAATAAAATAGAATTTCAGCAGAACTGCGCCGCCCCCGCAGTTTTTTGTTTCGTTTTTTATCAGCGAGATTCAATGTATGGAGAAATTGACAAAGAGGCCGTTTTTCGGGTATTATGTCCGTTGTTCGTTGACATCCGGGATATCGTATATAAAAGGGGGCATGGGGCATGGATCTTATGACGTTGAGCATGGTTCGAACGTTGCCGGAAACGACATATCAGATGGTGCTTCGGTTATATCCTTTGGTCCAAGAGACTCGCCGGCTTTACAAAAATACCACAGGCAGAGGTTCATGGGGTGGGCCTGTATTGGTGACAGGTTTTGCGGCCGGCGCCATCGTTCACTTTTTTATGATATGGGAAGTCGAAAGTTCTGTGTATCTTGTGTATATGCAGCCTTTGTTATTTTTCGGGATGCTGATTGCGGGAGGGATGATTTTTTATGGGACGGCAAGGGCGATCGGGGAGATGCGTTACGGCCGCGATCTTACAAAAGCGAAAAATCAGTTGGAGGAACTTTGCGAGGGCGAGTCATCATACGAAGCGCTTCGCGCGTTTCATATGATTTGGGCATGGGGTTTGATCTCTTTGGAAGGCGCGATGAATAAAAAAGCAGACGAAGCGTTCAAAAAGTATCGGGCATAAAAAATGAAATAATTTCCTCGCGGGAAAACCGCGAGGATTTTTGTTGCCGCCCGCGGCCTCACGCTCTTGTGGGAGAGAGGATTCTTGGCTATACTTTAAATATGAAAGAGGAGCTTGCAAAAATTCGTGAGAGCGCGAATGACGATATCTCGCGCGCGGCAACGCGTGATGAAGTGGAAAAAATTCACACTCAATATCTCGGTCGCAAGGGCGCGCTCACTGCAATTCTGCGCGCCCTGAAAGACCTTGCGCCCGATGCGCGAAAAGGAATCGGCGGGGAAGCGCATGCGATACGCAAGGAGATTGAATCTCTCATCGAGAAGAGGCGTGACGAACTTGAGAAAACGGAGCATGAATCCGTGCTGAAAAAAGAGTGGCTTGACGTCACGCGCCCGGGAAGACGTGTCCCCCGGGGGCATCTGCATCCAATGAGCAAGACTCTGCGCGAGATCATTGCGATATTTTCTTCAATGGGGTTTTCGGTTGTTGAAGGTCCGGAAATTGAAACGGAATACTATAATTTTGATGCGCTTCACATTCCGGCGGAGCATCCGGCGCGGGAGATGTGGGACACGTTTTGGCTCAAAGAGCAAAAAATCAAAAATAACCGGCTATTATTACGAACGCACACGAGTCCCGTGCAAATCCGGTATATGGAAACGCATAATCCGCCGATAAGGATTATTGTTCCGGGCCGCGTCTACCGATATGAAGCAACGGACGCGTCGCATGATATTCAGTTTTATCAGCTTGAGGGCTTAATGGCGGATAAGGATGTGTCCATTGCGAATTTCAAAGCGGTGATACATGAATTTTTTTCACGGCTGTTCAAAACGGACATTGAGATTCGCCTCCGCCCCAGTTATTTCCCGTTTACCGAGCCGAGTTTTGAGGTTGATATCTCATGCGCATATTGTAAGAGCAAAGGATGTTCGATCTGCAAAAACTCCGGCTGGTTGGAACTTGCAGGCGCGGGCATGGTGCATCCTTTTGTTTTTAAGGCCGCGGGCTACAACCCGAGAGAAGTGCGGGGTTTTGCATTCGGTATGGGGCTGGATCGTGTGGCAATGATGCGGTACAAAATTCCCGATATCCGCTTTTTGCGTTCAGGAGATCTTCGATTTCTGAATCAGTTTTAATTTTTTATTTTATGGAAAAAGCGCCACAAGAGCAACAAGAACATAGCGAATTATCAATGGATGCATTTCGGGAAGAAATCAGACGTCTCGCGCCCGATATTGATACGAATCTTTTGGCAGAAACCGACCGCGCCGTATGGGAGAAAATCAAAGAAGGAAACATTAATCTTTCCGAATTTCGTCAGTATCAGTGGAAAGCCGACCGTGAATTTCAGATATTCATGGATGAGAATGAAGATCGCGATGTGGTTGAACGCACCCTCAAGAGTCGTAGGGCCTTTAAAGAGGTTGCCGCAGACGCGGCACAGAAGCTTTTTATGGAAAAGCCGTATCTGGGCTAGTGTCATATGAAATTTAGTTATAATTGGCTGAAAGAATTGGCTCCATTGAAGGATTCCGCAGAGGGACTCGCGGAATTTTTGACGATGCGCGTGTTTGAAGTGGAGGGCGTCGAGCAGTATGGCGACGATTGGGTTATAGATATTTCCGGAAAAACAATCGGGCCGCGCATGGCCGATGCCTCGGGGCATTGGGGGCTCGCGCGGGAAATAGCCCTGTTAAAAAATTTAAAGGTAAACATTCCGCAGTATGCGCGAAGCCGAAATTCGCGATCGCCGGCAAAAAAATCCCTTCAGGTGGGAATCGAGAATTCAAGTGATTGCCCGCGCTATACTGCGCGAGTGATTGAGTGCGTGCGGATCGGAGAGTCGCCTCGAGAAGTAAAGGAACGGCTTGCCGTATGCGGCGTCCAGTCAATTAATAATGTGGTGGATGCGGCAAACTATGTGATGCTTGAGACCGGACAGCCGCTGCATATTTTTGATTTTGAAAAATTGAAATCGAAAGATCCCGAATCGAAAACGATAACGGTTCGCCGCGCGAAGAGCGGCGAGACGCTTCGCACTCTTGATGATAAAATCTATGAACTCAATCCCGAAATTTTGGTGATCGCCGATGAAGAAGGGCTGATTGCGATTGCGGGCATCAAGGGAGGGAAGGCATCGGGTGTCTCGCGAGAGACGACGACGATCGTGCTTGAATCGGCAAATTTTGACCCCGTCCTGATTCACCGGGCATCGCGTCTCCTCGGGTTGAGAACCGACGCCTCATATCGTTTTGAGCACGGCCTTGATCCGGGAGAGACCGTGACGGCGATTGACCGGCTTGACGCGCTCATTCAGGAATTTTCCGGCGGGGCGGCGGCCGGAGCGACCGCAGACGCGTATTCCAAAAAAGCAGTTCCGCGGCACATTCTTTTTCACGGCGAGTATGCGAACGAGCTTATCGGGGATGCGCTGCCGGTATCGTTTTATAAAGATGTATTCTCTCGCATTGGGTGCGCACTGCAATCGAAAGGAAAGAGTATGTTTCTTGTGACGCCGCCCGCGATACGGCGCGATCTCAAAATTGAAGAGGACTTAATTGAGGAGGCGGCGCGAGTGCGGGGGTATGAACGGATTGCCCCGCGCATTCCCGAAGTGATGCTTATTCCCGCGGCGCGGAACGAAAATCTTTTCTGGGAAGAACGTATACGAGATGCGCTTCTTGGCGCCGGGTTCTCGGAGGCGCAACTCTACGAGTTCACGGGCGATGGGGAGCTTGATCAGTTTTCTCTCTCGCGCGAGGATCTTGTTGCGCTTGAGAATCCGGCGAGCGCGGATACGAAATATCTTGTGCCGAGACTTTTGATAAAATACGTGGCCGCAGCGGGAGAAAATTTGCGCCATTTCAATGAGGCGAGGCTTTTCGGCATTGGCAAAAGTTTTTTGTCCTCCGGAGAGCGGGAGGAGATTGTCGCGGTGTATGCAGATAAGGAAGGACACGATGAAGACGGTTTCTACGAGCTCAAGGGCACGATTGACGCGCTCCTTGAATCAATGGGAATAAGTGAGCATTGGTATGATGATGAAATAAGTAACCAGTTGCGAGGCGCCGGTTATCAGCTTTTCCATCCTCACCGAATTGCGGATATAAGAATCGGGGATGAGAAGATTGGAATTATCGGGGAAATTCATCCGAAGATTGCAGAAAATCTTAAAGCGCGCGGCAGGATCACGGCGGCAGAAATTGAATTTGAGAAACTCGTCCGGCTCGCCGCCGCCGAATCCGAATATCGTCCGATCGGAAAGTATCCGGCTGTCATACGGGATATTGCGGTGGTAGTGCGGTTTCGCACGAAAACCGAAGAGGTGCAAAATGTTATTGAAAATCTGGGCGGTTCATTGCTGGTTGACGCCGATATTTTTGACTATTTCCAAGACGAAACAATGCGCGAAGCAGAAGAAAAAAGTTTAGCGTTCCATCTCGTCTTTCAGTCGCCGGAGCGCACCCTCACCGATGCTGAAATAGAGGTCATCATCAAAAAAATCATCGCCGCCCTTGAAGAAAAAGGGTGGGAAGTAAGGAAGTAGGAGATGCATATTAGACAGTGTGATTTTTTGTCAAGTTCTCAAAATTTTGAGAGGTTTTTTATTTGCACAAAGGACGGAATTCTGATAGTATATAAATATACAGATCATGTCCCAAAAGAAAGAAAAAAATAAAAAGCCGCAGACCCAAAATGGCAATGGCGGATCCTACACCGCGAAGGATATTTACGTTCTTGAGGGGTTGGAGCCGGTGCGGAAACGCCCGGGAATGTATATCGGTTCCACTGGGCCGGACGGCCTGCATCATTTGGTGTGGGAAGTTTTTGATAACAGCGCGGACGAGGCAATCGGGGGATACGCGAAAAACATCGCGATCACACTTTTGTCGCAAAACCAGGTGCGTGTGGTGGACGATGGCCGCGGAATTCCGGTGGATGTGCACAAGCAGACCAAAAAGTCAGCGCTCGAGACGGTGATGACGACCCTGCATGCGGGCGCGAAATTCGGCGGCGAATCATACAAAATTTCCGGAGGACTGCATGGTGTCGGAGTGTCGGTCGTCAACGCGCTTTCATCATGGATGAAAACCGAGGTATGCCGCGACGGCTTTCAGTATATACAGGAATATGCGCGCGGCATTCCAAAGCAGTCGGTCAAAAAAACAGGGAAGTGTCAAGGGTCGGGGACCGCGGTCACGTTTGAGCCGGATGCGAGTGTCTTTGAAAAAGTTGAATTTGATTGGAATCGGATTCTTGACCATATCCGCCAGCAGGCGTATCTCATTCCAAGCGTGCGGGTTTCAATCATTGACGAGCGCACCGCAGAAAAAGCGCAGGACGGGACGCCACTCTCCACGTCGCATACGTTTTATTTTGAAGGGGGCATCGTGTCATATGTCAAGTATTTGAATAGGAGCGAGACCCCCAAGCATGACACCATTTTCCAGGTATCCAAAGAAGTGCAAATGGATTCGCATAAAGTGCTCGTGGAAACCGCCTTTCAATATACGGAAGATATTCAGGGAAAAGAAATGTCGTTTGCGAATAACATTCACACCGGCGAAGGGGGAATGCACCTGACGGGATTTCGCACCGCGCTCACGCGGGCGCTCAACGACTATGCGAAGAAAAATGATTTTTTTAAAAAAGACGATGACGCGCTTTCAGGCGATGACGTGCGTGAGGGACTGACCGCGGTGATTTCAGTGAAGCTGCGCGAGCCGCAGTTTGAAGGGCAGACGAAAGCGAAGCTCGGAAGCCCCGAAGCGCGCACCGCGGTGGAGCTTGTGATGGGGGAAGCGCTGAAAGAATGGCTGGAACGGTATCCGCGCGATGGTCAGGAAATCATCGGCAAGGCGCTGCTCGCCCAGAAAGCCCGCAAAGCCGCAAAGGCCGCGCGGGAAACCGTGCTGCGCAAAGGCGCGCTTGAAGGGCTCATGCTTCCCGGAAAACTCGCAGATTGCCAATCAAAAGATCCCGCGCAATCAGAACTTTTTATCGTTGAAGGCGACTCGGCGGGCGGATCAAGCAAGCAGGGCCGCGACCGTAAATTCCAGGCGATTCTGCCTTTGCGCGGCAAAATTTTGAATGTCGAGCGGGCGCGGCTTGACAAGATGCTCGCCTCAAAAGAGATTCGAGCGCTCATCATTGCGCTCGGCGCGGCGATTGGAGAAGAATTTGACGAAAGCAAGCTTCGCTACCATCGCATCATCATCGCGTGCGATGCGGATGTGGACGGCTCGCATATACGGACACTCTTGATGACGCTTTTTTTCCGTTACTTCCCGACGGTCATCGAGCGCGGGTATCTCTATATCGCCCAGCCGCCGCTGTATAAAATTCAATCCGGAAAAACCATGCGCTATGTATATTCTGACGAAGAGAAAGAGCGCGTCGTTGAGGAATTCAAAAAGCAGAAACTTGATATTAAAAAACAAAAAGCGGCCGCGAAAGGAGAAGAAATCGCGGAAGAAGACGGCGGGGAAGTGAAAGGAATTGAAATCCAGCGCTATAAAGGATTGGGTGAGATGAATCCATTGGAATTATGGGATACCACGATGGATCCGAAGGTGCGGATATTGCGGCAGATTGCCATTGAAGATGCGGCAGAAGCTGATCGGATTTTTGATATCCTCATGGGAGATGACGTGCTCCCGCGAAAAAAGTTCATCCAGACCCACGCAAAAGCAGTGAAGAATTTGGATATTTAAGAGATGCGGTTTCTTGAACTCTTTGATCTAGTTTGATAAGATATATTATAGTTCAATATAAATCATAGAAATCACTTCACCGACAAGTCGCAAGGAGGATAGCAATGACATACTTGGATATAATAAGACTACGCGACATTTTTGTGATGCACGGAATACTAAATGGTGTTCCAGAAAAGAAACGGATTGCTTTTGAGCATCGCTTTGAGGCCGCCTGCAAAACCGCAGATGAATGGCTTTTTGAACAACTCTGCATACTTCTTGATGGGCAAGACAAAGCGGAAGCAATACTTCAACATCTGAATAGCCAGATAGCCCTTTCTTAAATAGATGGCCAACGTCTTTCGATAGGGGACTCATTCGTATGGATGAGAGTCCCCATTTTTATTTTAAATTTATGTTTAGAGATCATGTTTAGAGGTTGAACCTCTAAACATGATCTGAACTACGTGGAGGCAAGTCCCCGTGGTTTTTGTATAGTAGCTAAATAGTATATGAAGGAAAATTGAGGATTAATCTAAAGCGACATCTTGTATTTCTTCTAGGCTCAAGGATACAAGGAGTTCGTTGCATGATTTTCGATATCGCGATGGCTGGCCGAGGAAGTCTTTTAAAAACGATGTAGAAATTATTGAGGGGAAATTCTTTTTCCCGGCATAATCTAGATGACTTGACCAACGATAGGTATCAAGAAAATTCATTGCTTTCTGGTAATTTCTCAATAAACCATCTCGCCAAGACGGCATAGAAAGATCGAGAGGATTAAAATGGATATAGTAGGGGAGATAAAGAAAGTGCGCGTCCCGTTCGAGCGATTTAGCTTTAAATCCTCCTTGGAATAACCCCCCGACACGTTCATATTTTTGGTTAAAATACATCGTATAACCGGTACCTAATTTCTGCATAAACTTGCTGATACCCCCGTCTTGCAGTTGTCGTACCATTAGATGGAAATGATTTGGCATTAAGGCGTAGCAAAGAATTTCTACCAAATGTTTTGTCCCTATATGATTTAACTTTCTGTTTAGAGGTTGAACCTCTAAACAATGACGTAGGTGATGTTCAGTCACTCCTCGCGGCTTACGAAGAATAAATCTCACATTCGAGGGTAGCGCGGCCTCCCTATCATTAAATTCAAAGAGGTCGTCGATAAAGCGTAAATAATCCTGCTTATTAAGAAAAATGTCTCGTTTTTCGACCCCACGATTATAGAGATGATAAATATGATCAGTAGTAAATTGAGGTTTGGTCATAGTGATTTCTAGTATACTGTTTTATGTTTAGAGGTTCAACCTCTAAACATGTCTAAACAGCCTCTAAATGCAGAACATTTGGATATTTAAAAACGGAGCATTCGAGAATGCTCCGTTTCTGTGGAATCGATCAAAGGTGATACGATTCGTGTACACTCCATTTATCGAGAAGGTGAAAAATCCGCAAGTGTTGCGCTGTCCACGACAGCGCAAGCGATGCCTCCCGTTTATGGAAATTGCAGGCGGGAAGTGAGATTTTCTTCCCTGCGGCGTTGACGCCTTTGATGGTGCATACTGATACGGTTTGGTTTTTGAAACAGAAAGCGCAAAGTGGAGCACCAATCGTTTCGAGGACGCCGAAGATGCGAAACAGTCCGATCAAGAAAGCCCCGCCTTGCACATTGATTTTTTTGAAAATGTCAACGATCCTCATTTTCCGCGTCTCCTCTTTTCTCTTGACAAAGATTCTGCGGGTCCCTATACTAAATATAGTATATCATTATTGGTATTGATTGTAAAGAGGCCTTCGGGCCTTTTTAGATAGGAGCATATGTTTAATCGCTTAATTTCTTTTCTTAAAGAATCAAAAATTGAACTGAAGAAAGTGACGTGGCCGACGCGTGAAGAAACGATTCGTTCCACGATCGTGGTTGTGGTGATAAGCGCTGCTATGGCGTTGTTCCTTGGGGGGCTTGATTTTGCGTTTCAGTGGGTGCTCAACACTTTTATTTTATAATATGCCGAAGCAGACATCAGAATTCGGAAAAAATTGGTACGCGATTCATACTTACTCCGGATACGAAGACGCGGTTGCGCGTAATCTCAAACAGCGCATTGAATCCATGGGCATGGAGGATAAAATTTTCAATGTCCTTGTGCCCACTGAAAAGAAAATTAAAATCAAAAATGGCAAACGGCGGGTCATCGAAGAAAAAATTTATCCCGGATATGTTCTTGTGGAAATGGTCGTCACTGATGATTCATGGTACGTCGTGCGCAATACTCCGCGGGTGACCGGATTTGTGGGCGCGGGGACGACGCCGACACCTCTCTCGGAGGAAGAAATGGACATGCTTCTGAAACGAATGGGGCAGGAGGAGCCGAAATTCAAGATTGAAGTTTCCATCGGCGATCCGGTTAAAATTACCGACGGGCCGTTTAAGGATTTTGACGGAAAAATTGCGGAAGTTGATCAGGAACGGGGTAAACTTAAAGTGCTTGTCAATGTGTTTGGTCGCGACACGCCGATTGAGCTTGATTCGCTGCAAATTAGGAAATTATAAACCCGATACACTATGGCAAAGCAAATTAAAACAACCGTAAAACTTCAGCTTCCGGCGGGCAAAGCAACGCCCGCGCCTCCGGTCGGCACCGCATTGGGCCCGCACGGAATCAACATCGGTGATTTTGTGAGGAAGTATAATGATGCGACCGCCGCCATGGGAGGCGATATTGTGCCAGTTGAGGTTACGATCTTTGAGGATCGGACGTTTGAGTTCAAGCTCAAGACCCCGCCCGCATCAGACATGCTTCGCAAAGCCGCGTCAGTGGAGAAGGGCTCGGGCGCGCCGAATAAAAATAAAGTAGGAAAAGTGACGCATGAGGATATCCGAAAGATTGCGGAACGGAAAATGGAGGATCTCAACGCTCATTCGATCGAAGCGGCTGAAGCTATTATCAGGGGCACTGCCCGCTCAATGGGGATTGAGGTGATGGAGAAATGATTTGACATCCCCGTTACTATTTTTTAAGATAAGCTTCAGTCCTTTAAATTTATCGGCATTGACGGATAGAAAAGGGGGATGCGACGATGTCCATACAAGCGGCGGTGCCGCAAGAAGTAGAAGCGTGTATGGTGAAGAATCCGTATCCGGGAAAATTTATTGTATTTGAAGGAATGGACGGATCGGGCAAAACCACGCAGGCGCAGTTTTTTGCAGAGACATGTACGACAAAGGGGTGTTCCATACTTCTGACGCAGGAACCGACAAAGGATGGCATGTTCGGAAAGCTCGTGCGCGCGATCTATCAATCGCCGTCGCCGGAACGTGAACTGCCGAGCTTGTTTGAGCGCTTCTTCAATGAGGGTGACTACGGAATCATGCGTCGTGAGGCATCGAGAAGCGCGCGCGTTCGCCTTGCCGAGTTTGAAGCGTTTGCAGAAGATGTAATGCGGGGCGGGGATCGTTTCGATCTCGCGTCTTTTCTGCAGCTCTGCTATATCTTTGATCGCCATGACCATCGGGTGCGGGTGGAGATTCCGGCGCTCGGAGCGGGAATCCATGTGGTGTCAGATCGCGATTTTCTGTCCACGCTCGCCTACGGCGCGTGCGACGGTGTGAATTGGAGGAATCTGCTTGCATTGCACGAAGAAATTCTCGGCGAACAATTCATCGTGCCCGATGTTGTGATACTCCTTGATGTGTTGCCGGAAGTTGGGTTGGAGCGGACACGAGAAAAACAGGGAACTCAAAAAGACCGCTGGGATGACTTGGAGCGGTTGTCAAAAATCCGCGAGGCGTACCATGAGATAGCGGGTGACGACTTTATTTCAAGAATGGTGCGTATCGCCATGTTTTCCGGCAGTGCGCCGCGTCATGCATTGCGCGAAGTGATTTTTGAATCTGTGGAATCGCTTGTAGGGGGTATATGTCCATGAATATAAAAATAGATTCCCTTGAGCGTTTTGCCCCGTTGTTTCAGCGAGATGAGTATTCGGCGCATGAAGAAAAACTTCTCGCGCCTTTTTTTACGAATCTTGATAGATCGGTTTACGCGTTTCTGATCTCCGCGCCGGAGCTTGCGGGTGCGCTCTGTTCGCGCGCAAGCCGCGCGGCAGGTGACCTTCGCTGGATTCACTTGCATGAGTTTATCTATCCCTTCATCAGGCCGGTGAGAAGCGAAAAGGATACCGACGCATCGTGGGAGGAGAAAGTCAATTACGGCAAGGCACTCGAAGAGTTTATTGAGTTTCTGAATGCGCATTCAATGCAGGGGGTTCTTGCGAATCCGCGCGCGCGATCGTTCTATTACACGTGGCTCGCCCAATACGGAGACGATTCCATCGCCCAGATGGGCGGAATGCACCTCGGATACTGGGGGATTTCGCAGATCGCGATTAAGCATCTGGAAGATCAGCGGATCGGTCTTGCGCCCATTGAGAAGTCCACGCGGTATGTGAATTACTCCGCAAAAACGGGGGGCGCATATCTCTATTACGTTGATCCGACATTGCGGGAGATGGAGCTTGATGCCGCGTACCGTGGCGCAATGGATGGTCTCTTTGAGACCTATAGCCGTCTTATTCCGAAAATGAGTGCATGGCTCGGCGCGCGATTTCCGGAGGAGAAAAAATCCGTCATCGAAAAGAAGGCGTTTGATACCCTTCGCGGATTACTCCCGATGGCGACGCTCTCGCAGGTGGCTTTCTTCGGCAACGGTCAGGCGTTTGAGCATTTGGTCAATCGGTGCGGGGCGCATCATCTCGGGGAAATCAGATGGGCGGGGGAGCGCGCGTACGAAGAACTTTTTGAAGTTGCGCCTTCATTTCTGCGGCGCATCAAAGAAGAAGACAAGCGCGAGCTTGTCGAGGGATATCAGCGATATCTTGCAGAGAAAGGACATCGCGTTTCGCCTTTTGTAAGAGAATGGCGGGAAGAAGAAAGTCAGAATGCAGCGGCGGTTTCAAATCCAGAACTTCCCCGTGTGCGGCTCATTGAGTACGATCCGGAAGGAGAAGATAAGGTGATTGCGGGGATGCTGTATTCCACGCCGAATAACCATCTGACATGGGATGAAAATATTTGGCACGCGCGGCGTATGTCAGGAAACAAAAAAGAAGAAATTATTGCTGCATATCTTCGGGGGCGCACCCAGCGCTGGCAGAAAGTTGGCCGCGCGTTTGAAAATGTCTACGTGCGTTTTGAGATTGAGATGAATAACGGCGCGTGGCGGGATTTGCATCGTCACCGCATGCTTACGCAGCAGCGCCAATATTTTTCCTGTTATCACGGATATGATGTCCCGTCTGAAGTGGACGAAGCGGGGTTTCGGCGAGAATTTGAAGAACCGATCAAACGCGCGGAGGACCTGTTTGAAAAGATTGCGCGTCATGATCCGGAGCTCGCCCAGTATGCGGTGGCGCTCGCGCACCGCATCCGTTTCATGCAGTGGGAAAATCTGCGCCAATCCTTCTGGCAGATTGAACTGCGCACCATTCCCGAGGGGCATCCCGACTATCGGCATATTGAACAGGAAAAGTTTCGCGCGCTTGAAAAAGTATATCCGCGTATTGCCCGTCACCTCCGCGCGAATATGGGCGAATACGATTTTGCGCGGCGTGGACAAGACGAGAGAATACAGAAAAAAATAGAAAGCTTACAATCAATAGAAAATCAATAGAATAGGACCGGCATCGTGGAGATGCCGGTTTTGCATTAGGCGTAATTTTGCCGTACCGTACAGGTGCCATGACCCGCATTGAGATTAATGATGCTATTCATCGGACTATCGTGCTGTCCGGCTCCGAAGAGGAGGTGCTTGGCCATCCGTATGTCCAGCGGCTTCGCTTTATCCGTCAGTTGGGGTTTGTGTCCTTGGTATATCCGTCGGCAACGCATGACCGTTTTTCACATTCGCTCGGCACGCTCCATGTTGTCTCGATTCTTCTGCGTCAGCTCCTCTTGAATGATGACTATTCAGTGCTTACGCGCACACTTACCGAAGAAGAAAAAATGTTTGTGACCCGCATCGTGCGGCTTGCGGCATTGCTTCATGACATTGGGCATGCGCCGTTCTCCCATACCGCAGAGAAGGCGATGCCGTCGGTATCGAGTCTTGGACTTCCTCCCGAATGGCTCCGTTTTCCACGGGAGGATCGGCGGGCGCGGCACGAGGATTACGGCGTTCTTTTCCTGCGAGAAATGTCGCGTGGTCCGGACTCGGTATTTGACAAAGATGAAGCCGAGATTCTTGCTTCGCTCATCCATCACAAAAAAATAAAACCGCCCGGATCCTGGACGCGTCATTTTTCTGGGCTGATTAATGCGTCAAGTCTGCATCGGCTTGCGCGGTCTTTTGTCTCGGGCGATCTTGATGCGGACCGCATGGATTATCTTTTACGCGATGCGCATTTTGCGGGAGTTGCGTACGGTCAGTTTGATCTTCCGTGGCTCATCTCTAATTTGGGTGTCGTCAAAGATGGCGAAGAATATATTTTGAGCATTTCCGACGGAGGGATTCATGCGCTTGAGCACTACCTTTTCGCGCGCTACAACATGTACACGCAGGTATATATGCATAAAACCGTGAAGTGTTTTGAATACTATTTTCAGCGGGCGCTTGATGAGGGGGAGCTTGCGTATCAGATTCCGGCTCGCGCAGAAGACTTTGCGGCATTGCGCGATGCAACGCTTACCGAGGCGCTTTTTGATGCGGCCTCGCGGCGTCCGCTTTCATGGGCGGGACGGCTTGTGCGGCGCGACCCGGCCAAGCGCATTGCGCGAATCTGGGACCGCGAGGATAAAGTCAGGCCCCTGTTCACACAGCTGTCACAAGAACTTTTCCATTATGGCGTGAGGCCGTTCTTACATTTTTCAAAGACGAAATTTCTTGATTTGGAGAATCCGGGGACGGAGAGACGCGGGGACGGCACTCCAAGTTCTTTATTTGGAGGACTTGCGACTATCCCGCTCATGGTGGTGCGCACGCATTTCGGCGTGGTGTCGCTCGCGTCGCTCGCCGACTATGCGTTTGTGCTCAAGCGTTATCATGAGGACATCATGATTGGCGATATCTATGTGCTCCGCGACGAGTATGAAGCGCATCGGGAAGTCGTCATGCGGGTCGTGAAGAAATACCGCACCATGAGTCCCTCGGAGAAAATTATAAAAGAAGAATTATGACAATACTTGCGATTGAGACAAGTTGCGATGAGACCTCCATTGCGATCGCCGAGTTTCGGGGATCGCGGGGGACGGGGCGCGTGCGCGTGCATGCGCATTTGGTGTGGTCGCAAATTCCGCTCCATCAAAAATTCGGCGGGGTTGTGCCGCATCTGGCGAAACGGGAACATGAAAGAAATCTTCCTCTTTTGCTTGATGCCGCGCTGAAGAAAGCGGGATTTTCCCGCGCGGCGCCGCCTGTTGAGGCGATTGCGGTGACGTATGGTCCGGGACTTGCGCCCGCACTCTGGACAGGAGTGAATTTTGCAAAGAGATGCGCCCTGCGCTGGAAAAAACCATTGATTCCCGTGAATCACATGGAGGGACATCTTTTCTCTGCGCTTCTCGAGAAGCAGAGAGAAAAAAAATTCCAATTCTTAATTCGTCTTGTGCAGTTTCCGGCGCTCGCGTTATTGGTCAGCGGCGGCCATACGGAATTGGTGCGTATGGAGGGATACGGAAAGTATGCGATTCTTGGCGAGACGCGGGATGACGCGGCGGGCGAGGCATTTGATAAAGTCGCCCGCATCCTCGGGCTTCGGTATCCGGGCGGGCCGGAGATTTCGCGGCGCGCCAAGAGAGGAGACTCCGGCGCACATCCGTTTCCAAGCCCGATGCTCCACAGCAAGGATTATGATTTCAGTTTCTCCGGTCTTAAAACCGCAGTCCTCTATTTTGTACGGGATTTTCCCCATACGAAGTTTGGGGCAAAAACAAAGGCGGATATTGCGGCTTCATTTCAAAAAGCGGTGGTTGATGTGCTTATTGCAAAAACCATTCGCGCGGCGCGCGAATATAAGGTAAAAACAGTGATTCTTGGAGGCGGGGTGGCCGCGAATGTTTCATTGCGTGAGCGGTTGGGTCGCGAAGTAAAAAAAGTTATGCCGCATGCGCGTTTTTTTGTGCCGGAGGCAGAGCTTACCGGCGATAATGCCTTGATGATCGCTGCGGCCGCGTATTTTTCCGGCAAGAAAAAAGCTCCGAATAAAATCGGAGCTCGCGCAAATGCGCGGTTGTCGGACTAAACTTTCGCTGAAAGTCCTTGCGCCATGGTAACGTCAATACCGCGGTTATAGGTGACTGCTTTCTGATGGGTGATGACCGGAATGAGGCCGGCTGCGGAAGGTATAAGATTTCCTGACTGCTTCACGCCGCCGAAGGGAAGCCGCACGTCCGCGCCAATGCAAGGGGCATTCCAATAAAAGAGGCCGCAATCAAGATGTTCCTCCATCCAGCGCATATCGCGATAGTTCTCGGTAATGACTGCCGCGGCAAGTCCATAGCGGGTGTCATTATAGATATGTGCCGCGTGTTCAGGGTTATCTGCGGGGATGAGCGCGGTGTGTGGAGAAAATGGTTCTTCCTGTAGAACCGAATCAGGCGTATTCCATTCGGCCATGTAGACAAACGGCCACAGCCAATAACCATTTTCTGTGGGAAGGGGCTCGTTGTTTCGGTCCAGCATCACGTTGAAGCGTTGAGACGCTTGTTCATTGAACCTCATGCCTTTCACAACTGCTTTTTTATTGATCATGGGGCCGCAGAATACTTCGGGTTCAAACGGATGGCCGACCTTGATCCGCCGCGCCCTGACGAGGAATTGTTCCGCGAAAGAAGCGAATTTTTTCCGTGCGATGATGATACGGCTTGCGCTCACGCAGCGCTGTCCTGTTGTTTTGAACGCAGAGAGGATGGCGGAGGGGATCGCATAGGTGTTGAGCGCGTCTTCGAGAATAATCACGGCGCTCTTTCCGCCGGTTTCAACCGTGCAGATTTTGTTTGGGTGGCGCGCGACTTCTAGTTTGACTTTGGCGCCGGTGGTCTCATGTCCGGTCAGAATAATGACATTGACATCCGGATGACAGACGAGCCGCCACCCCGCGCCTGCGCCGTATCCCTGTACGAGATTGAATACGCCCGGAGGAAATTTTGCGAGATCTGCAAGTTTTGCAATCAGTTCACCGCATGCAGGCGTCTCTTCGCTCGGCTTCAAGATGACTGTATTGCCGTAGACGAGCGTTAATGCGATCTGCCAGAGGGGGATTGCGATCGGGAAGTTCCACGGCGTAATCGCTACGGCAACGCCGCGCGGCACGAGTTTGGTGAAGGCGTCTTTCTCCGCGACTTCGAGGTCAATGACTTCTCCGCGCCGGCCCATGGTTCCCGCAGAGAACGCGTATTCGGCCATGTGGATCGCTTCGCGCACATCCGCTTCTGCTTCGTTGATGTGTTTTCCCGATTCGCGCGTCACCATCCACGCAAGCGAGTGGAAGTTTCTTTCCATGTGCCAGAGGAGTTCTTTGATATATTGCGCGCGTTTGACCATACCGAGACCGCGCCACGCCGGGAAGGCGGTTTTCGCCGCGTCAACTGCTTCATCAACATCAGTACTATTTGAGAGCGGGTATGCGCCGATGACGTCATCGGTATGAGTTGGATTCCAGCTCTCGAACTTGGTGGTGGCGGATCCATCGCGCCACACCCCGTTGATATAGTTTTTTCCAAGGGACGCCACAATCTTTTCTTTCTCAATTCTAGATGACACATCAATCATATGTGGATCTCCTTTATAGTTGAGAGATTCCCTCTTTTCAAAGAGCACGCACTGTGCCATATTTAGGGTAGCAGGATTGCTTTTTATATGTCAAAAGAACTTTCGCCACAATACATGCCTCGTGAGAGAGAGGGGGAATTATACCGGATGTGGGAGCAGTCCGGATTTTTTAATCCGGACGCATTGCCGCCTCGCCACAAGAAACCGTTTACCATTATGATGCCGCCGCCCAACGCGAGCGGCTCGCTCCATATTGGCAATGCAGTGTTTGTGACCCTTGAAGATATTATGATCCGCTACAAACGGATGCGGGGTTATAAAACGCTCTGGCTGCCCGGTACTGATCACGCGGGATTCGAAATGCAAGTCGTCTTTGACAAGAAGCTTGAGAAAGAAGGGAGAAATCGTTTTCAGATTCCGCGTGAAGAACTTTTCCAAGAGATGTTCTCCTTTGCGATGGAGAATAGAAAGGAAGTTCGGAGTCAACTCCGAAAACTGGGCGCATCATGCGACTGGTCGCGCGAGAAATTTACCCTTGACCCCGATATTGTCCGGCGTACGCAGGAGGCGTTCATTGAATTTTATAAAAAAGGCGTTATTTACCGCGGCGAGCGCATTATCAACTGGTGCGTGCGGCATCAAACCGCGCTCGCGGATCTGGAAACAAAATATATTGAGAGAAAAGACCCGTTGTATTATCTGAAATATGGCCCATTTGTGATTGCGACCGCCCGTCCCGAGACGAAATTCGGCGACAAATACGTGGTGACGCACCCCAAAGATAAACGTTACGCCGCATACCAAGACGGACAAAAAATTGAATTGGAATGGATCAATGGACGCATTATGGCAACAGTGATAAAGGACGAGATCATTGATATGGATTTTGGCAGCGGAGCAATGACCATTACCCCGCGGCATGATCCGGCGGATTTTGAGATTGCCCAGCGGCGTCATCTTGATAAAGAACAAATCATTGGCCGCGACGGGCGGCTGCTTCCGATTGCGGGCGAGTTTGCCGGCATGAAAGCGAATGAAGCGCGTCCGAAAATCGTGGAGAAGCTCAATGCGAAAGGGCTCGTCGTCAAAATTGACGAAAACTATCTGCATAAAGTCGCGGTCTGCTATAAATGCGAGCGTCCGATTGAGCCGCAGATTCTGCCGCAGTGGTTTTTGAAAATGGAACAGCTTGCAGAAAAAGCGATTCAAGCGGTCGAAGAAGGAAAAATCATATTTATCCCGCCGCGATTTAAGAAGACGTATCTCTATTGGCTGAAAAACATCCGCGATTGGAATCTTTCTCAACAAATCGCGTGGGGCATCCGGATTCCCGCATGGTTTAAAGATCACGAAGTGCGCGTCGGTATCACGCCTCCTGAAGATGAGGGATGGGTAGAGGATGAAGATGTTTTTACCACATGGTTTTCCTCGGGGCAGTGGCCGTTTTTGGCGCTCGGCTTCCCTGACTCGCGGGATTATAAAACATTCTATCCGACGGACGTCTTGGAGACCGGATGGGATATTCTCTTCTTTTGGGTGGCGCGGATGGTGATGCTTGGCCTCGCGCGCACGGGAAAAATTCCCTTCCGTGTCGTGTATCTGCATGGGCTTGTCCGCGATGCGGACCGTCAGAAGATGTCAAAATCCAAAGGAAATGTCATTGATCCCTTGGGTGTTGCGGAAATGTATGGCACGGATGCGGTGCGCATGGCTTTGGTGGTGGGAAATCTGCCCGGAAATGATATTATTGTTTCAGAAGAGAAAATCCGCGGATACCGCAATTTTGCAAATAAAATTTGGAATGCATCGCGGTTTCTTCTTATGCACGTCTCTTCTCTCCCTTCGCGGCGCGCGATTCGGTATACTAAAGAAGAGGCGGGTATGCGGAAAAAACTAAAGGAGCTTATCAAAAAAACGACGAGCGATATGGAGGCGTATCGGTTTCATCATGCGGCCGATCGTCTGTATCACTTCTTCTGGCATTTCTACGCGGATGAAGTTATTGAAAAGATGAAGGCGAAGCTTACGGAAGAGAAAGAAGCCGCGGCAAAGGAGGCCGCGCGCGCACTTCTCTTGGAATTTCACACAACGCTCATGAAGCTCCTGCATCCCTTTATGCCGTTTATTACCGAAGCGGTATGGGATATGCTTCCGGTAAAAAATAAAAAATTGCTCATCATTCAAGAATGGCCCAAATAACCGCCGCGCTCATTACGGTGAATACCGGTTATGTGCTTCTCGCATTTCTGCCGCCGGTGCTCTGGCTCGTGTTCTATATGCGCGAGGATCAGCACCCCGAGCCGAAATGGCTTCTTTTGTCTGTGTTCGGAGGGGGAATGCTTGCGGCAGTGGGTTCGATCGTCGCCGAGTGTTTGTTTGTGGAGTTGGTCGGCGGGAGTTCATGCGGAGGAGGGGTGCGGTATGAGCGCTCTATGCTCTTTATTTTTCTCGGCATCGCGGCGATTGAAGAGTATGCAAAGTATTTGGTGGTCAAACTGATCGCACTCCGGAGGTCCGATTTTGACGAACCGGTTGATGCCATGATCTATATGATGACCGCGGCAATGGGATTTGCGGCGCTTGAGAATGCCCTGTTTGTTATTCCGCTTTTTCGCGAAAACCTTTTTGTGGGGCTTGAAGTTGCCGCCCATCGGTTTCTCGGCGCGAATCTGCTCCATGCGCTCTCATCGGGTCTTGTCGGTTTCTTTCTCGCGCGGGCATGGTTCCGCCCGCGCCGCCATCACTGGATTGCCTTGGGCCTGTTCATTGCGTCATTGTTGCACGCCGGTTTTAACTATCTTATACTGGTAAGAGAAGCGCTTCCGAATGCGACTGCGTATCTTGTCGGACTTCTCGCGATGATGGCGGTGATGGTGTTTATTGACTTCGAGCGCTTAAAAAAATCGTCTCCACCTTCTCAATCTTCATCGGGGGTCGTCTCCGAATAGCGGTACGGCGTGCGGGCGTTCTCGCGGCACTTCGATCGTCTATAGGAGATGGCTAAAATATCATTATGTCTACGTTTTTCGAGAAGCTTACGAGCGGCGCTGCGCCGAAAACTCCTTCGCCTGCTCAGACGAGGGGAGGACGCGTTTCTTCTTCAGCGCTTGTGGAAGCCGACGATGAAGAAAAAGGAGGCTCAACGCGTCTGCGGGTCGCGTCGGATGAAACGCATGCGGGACGGCAGGTCGCGAGTGATACGGTTCATGAAGACGAGGGGGAACTCACCGTTGATATTTATGACCGCGGCGACGCGTTTGTGATTCAATCAACGCTTGCAGGCGTGAAGCCGGAAGAACTCGATGTTTCCATCACGAATGACACGATTTCAATCAAGGGACGAAGGGAGCGAATCGAGGATGTGCCCGACACCAATTATTACTACAAAGAACTT
>CAYIAH010000015.1:0-20682 GCA_964361495.1 uncultured Candidatus Saccharibacteria bacterium
AAATGAAACGGGTCGCCCGTTCGAACCGATTATTTGTTTTTTGCTCAAACGCGGCGATTTTGTCTTTGAGAAGCTGTTTTTGATTGACGAGCTTGTTCTTTGCCGTCTGATACTCGGGAAGCGAGAGAGCGTTTTCAAGATAGGCGGTCATCAGCTTATCCAGCTTCTCGTCAATCGCCGCGACTTCATCTCTAGTTTTTTGAGCAAAAAGCTCCGATGATTGGGCGGTTTCATTTTTTTCTTTTTCAAGTTCTCCAGTCATCCAGTCAGCCCAATCATCGGGCAAAGAAACTTTTTGAAGCTCTGTTTGAATTGAGGAAGTGATGACGTCTTCGCGAACATATCTCTGCAAACACGGATTTTTCCGTTTGGTGCACCGCAAATAATTGTGTCCTTTCTGTGTTTCGGTAGTAATGAAGCAACTACATTCCCCGCAACGGAAAAATCCTCTGTATGCGTAGGGTTTCAGTTCTTTTGTTTTCGGCTTGGATTTTCTCGCCATCACTTCCTGCACTTCGTCAAAAAGTTTCTTTGTGATAATCGGTTCGTGTTTGCCTTCGTAAAATTCGCCGGAGTAGCGAATAAGGCCGTAATAAATTCGACAACGCGGAAGCCGCCACAGCCTGCGCGGCGGAGCTCTCGACTCACCCCAGGTTCCAGCCGGGGTTCTGGGTTGGGGGCCCGACCTATAGAGTCGGCGTCCGGGTGGTGGAGCGGCCACTCCCCGAATGGGCCTAATGTTCTTTAGCGCGCCGTGATCGCGCACAGGGTTTAACCGAGTTGAGGACACGGACTCAACTCACAACATGGCCCCAGTGGAAACACTCGGGGCCTTTCTTTTTTGTAAAAATTTCAGCGAGCCGACTATTACGCTTTTTGCCGTTTCTTGATATACTCGAAACATGAAGTTAGAACAAATTATCGGTAAAAATTTGTCGGAAGAACAGAAGGAAGCGGCACGAGCGGCTTTAGATAGGCGGAAAGAGGGTTTTGAGCAACCCCTTGAAGGAGAATATACCAAAGACGAGTTTGACCTCCGTTTTATTGACACGATCAACTGGTATATTAAAAAGCGATTTGAAGAATTAAAAATAGATCGCCCTTCGTCTTCCTTAACGCCGCGCCAGTTTCATCTTTTGTCAGCGGAGTCATTTGCCGAACATTTTCCTCACAGGGCCGCGAGAGGAGCGAATGGGTTTTATGACCCCAGAGGCGATTCCGTCATCATCAATAAAGATACGCCCAGCCGAGCCGGTGACAGGAGGGACCCGCGGCTTCGCTTGTATATGACGATGATGCATGAGGCAATCCACGCTGTTTCCGTAAAAAAGTTCTCTGTGAGCGGAGAGCGGTTGCGGCAAACAAAGATCGGCTACCAGATTGGCAAACCATACGACGATCGGCAACTTCTGGTGGGCTTGAATGAGGTGATAACCGATATCGCCGCCAGAATATTTTTTCAGCGGTATCAAAAGCAAATAGAGAAAAATTTCAACCTCAAATATCCTGAAAGAAACCTGCGGGCTGGTTATGTTCCGTATCGCAACGTATGGTATCTTATCGCCAATAAAATTTCTGAGAAAACGGGAGAATCGGTCGGGGAGATAAATTCAAGATACCAACGAGGTCTTTTTACCGGCGAAATGATGCACTTGAGAGAAATAGAGGAAATGTTCGGCAAAGATGCGTTGCGCGTGCTCGCCGCACTCGGTTGCCGCGAGGCAGGGGTGGAAGCAACACAACAATTACAGGACACAAAAAAAATAGACGACATGGTTCTGCATTTTTTTCAGAGCCAAGATCCGAACGAGAAAAAAGAACTTGCAGGGGAAATACTCGCAAGAAGCAAGCAAGCAAAGCAGATGCATGAAGAACGTCCCGAATAATGGCGGTAGTGAGCAGAATGGATCCTATTCCTTGCCGACTACTAGAGGATTTGACGGTTGATACAGTATATCCTTCTACTGCCGGTTTGCGGCCCACATCACCACTTGTCGCGCAACCTCTTCGGGGTCATTCAGTTCTTCTGACTTTCCGTGATACAATCCCAAGTTTCGCCCACCGCGAAAGACATTGAGAGTGAAGCTGGAGACAGCATCGTCTACGCCTCCTTGAACAGAGATATTTCTATTTTTACCTTCCCGAAGAATCTCAATGACACGTCCGATTTGGCGTCCCAACTCGCCCTCCGCAGTATTTTCCTTATTTTGTTCCAGACTCATATATGTATATGGTTATCGGATAGAATTTTTATTGACCATGACCTTTCTTTCTAATATACCACATAGACAAAGAATCGCAACCGCAAATACCTCCACCTGCCCGGTAGGGCAGAACGCCGAAACGCCATTTTCTTCTTTCCTTATTCTGGTTTTTTTTGGGGGGGGCGCGAAATCAGAAAATGAGAGAAGAAAATGGCGTTGAGGCGCAGCCGCCGCAAGGCGGCGGCGCGGAAGCGAAATGGATCAATTCAGTCCTCCTCCGGATGCTCGTCAAAATAGGTTCGGATTTTAACCAAAAGGTACCGTCAATCAGGATTTTGCAAATGCGAGTTATCCGTCTCGTCTCGCCTCGCCTCGCCTCGCTCGGCGGCTAATCTGTATAGGATTTTTGGGGCGAAAACGAAATGCGTTTATCAATAAGGGCAAAAGAAATTTTTTCATTCTGAATTCTCTCAATAGTCGGCAAGCTTGCCGACTATTGACTTTTATGGCGTCACCTGATAAGATACCGTCAAACCTTGGCAATGTGCTGAGGTAGCAATTGTACCTTGAAAGGAGGAATACGAAGTGAACACAAACACAGGACAGACAGTGACGTTCCCTCAATTCTCGGGTATTCGGTGCCTGATGATGCCTTACATCCAAGGCGATTCGGCGTCGATTCCCGACATCTACGCGCCTTACAGGGACATCGTGGATTCGGTGTTTCTGAAAAAAGGCAACATCGGCTTCCTGACGATTGATGAATCTGTCGCCGTCGCAGGAATTCCACATCGCGGGCAACGCGCAAAATATGGCCGCGCATTGCATACAGAAGTGGGAAGGGTTCCCGGTCAAATCTACTGTTGGGGCGGCGGAGGATGGGGCAGACCAAGCCCGAGTCCAAGTCCAAAATCGAAGCCAAGACACCGCGTCACTCTCGACCGTGATGTCAGGATTCTGCTCGCCAACAACCTTGACGACAGCTGCGCTGTGTGGGACGCCGAACACGAAGACACGTCGTTTGATGGCGACATCGGACACGCGGCGGCTGACTATCCATTCGGCAGCGCGATCTTCTTGAAGGCCGGCGAAGTCCACGAGATCGGCATTCTGACTCCTCACGAGAGCTTGCCGGTGCAGCAAGATTTCAACCGGCAATTTCTCCGGATCGTGTCGTCTGGAGTCCACGGGCGCGAGGAGTACTTCACTCGCAATCCTCAGGTGTCGTTCAACTAAACTGACCCGCCATCTCCTCTCGGAGTTCTGGCGGGTTTCTTCTTTTTGATTTATTCTTAAATTTTCCATAAAATACATTTGGTATTCGCTTCGCGAATTCTGAATTTATTCCGCCAAAGAAAAACTTGAAATTGTCAGTGTGCGCGGCGGAGCCGCTCATTTTGCCCGCCAGCCACACCCGAGCCGCGCGAAGCGCGGCGAGGAAATTCGGTTCGAGCTATTTTAAGAATACACCGCTGTATGAACACAAAATATATTGAATGGGTATTGCGTATCTCGATAGCCGGCGAATTCATGGGCCATGGAGTTTTTGCTCTGCAGGGTAAAAAAGATTGGGTTGGATGGTTTGCTCGATTCGGCATTTCCGATGCGGGAATTGCGACTCAATTATTATTTGTTGTCGGAATCATTGATATTGCATTGGCGGTCCTTATTTTGATCAAACCGGTTCGCTTCGCGCTTTTATGGATGGTATTATGGGGTTTCTGGACCGCGCTTCTGCGTCCGATTGTTGGCATGCCGGTGTGGGATTTTATGGAACGATGGGCGAATTGGGGCGCTCCCTTTGCTCTATTGCTTCTTAAGGGATGGCCAAAATCTAGGGAGGATTGGTTTAAATAATTTTTGATCACGGCGGGGTGCCAGAGTGGTTGAACGGGGCGGTCTTGAAAACCGCTATACCCGAAAGGGTATCGTGAGTTCGAATCTCACCCCCGCCGATATGGATACGCATGTCGTTGATCTAAGAAAAAATTCGGAGCAGGAAACGTTGCGGCCGGAACCGTTGACAGCGCCGGTGTTGGGCGCGCCCACAGCGTCGGGAGCGAAGCGCGAAGAAATTGCGGGCGCGATTCTTTCATGGGTTGCCCGGGATCATGAAAAACGCGAACGGAAACCATTATGGTACGTTTTTTTTATGGGTGCGGCGGGAGCGCTTGTCTTGATCGGGATCCTCACGAAAAGTTATCTTTTTATTGCGTTTGTTATACTTGCATCGCTTGTCATTTTTATGTACATAAAAAGGGAATCGCGTGAAGTGGGTTTCGCGATCACGCGGCACGGCATTGCGATAGGGACGCGCATACGGGCATTTTCGGAATTCAAATCATTCCAGGTAAAAGATATCGGAGGCGTGCGAGAACTTTCGCTCGAGACCGCGCGGGGGCTCACTCCCTATTTGAAAATTCCGCTTGGCCTCATGCGGCCCGAGCCGGTGCGCCGCGCACTTCTCTCGTTTCTTGCGGAGGCGGAGCATAAGGAACTTGCGACGGACGAGATTGCGCGGGCACTCGGTTTATAATGATCGATGTCTTGAATCAAATTTTGTCCCCATAGCTCAATGGATAGAGCGCAGCCCTGCGGAGGCTGAAATCGGGGTTCGAATCCTCGTGGGGACGCTTGTGGATAACTCATTATTGCGTACGGTCACGGCCATTGTATAATAAGCGGCAGTTCCTTTTTTCTGGTTTCGTGAAGTAACGTCTTAAATGGAAGGAGGTGAGAAAAGAATGTGGGGTGCAGCAAAAACGTGGGTTGGCATCGTATTTGCACTTACCGCGCTGTGGTTGGTCGTGAAGCCGGTACTCGCCGGCGCCGATCCTCCGGCGCTTCTCGGTCCGGCAATCGGCGGCGTGGTGGTCCTCGGCGCGTGGCATGTCCTTCAAGCATACTTCCCGCAGGAATAATGTTTCGAGCTCTCGCGTATCTTCTTGCGGGGGCTTTTATTTTTGCTTTCGAGCCGCTACATTCAGAATATGATTTCGATTCAGACGCCCATTGATCGCGTTCCCAAAATTCACAAAAGAATTATCCCCGCGCTCCGGCGGCTGGGGATTAAAACCGTGCGCGACCTCCTTTTTCATTTCCCCGCGCGGTACGACGATTTTTCAAACTGCAAAAAAATAAGCGACGTTGCGCTCGGCGAAACCGCGACGATCCGGGGGATGATTGAACGCGTGAGCGCGCATCGCACCGCGCATAAGCAGATAACGCTCACCGAAGCGCGGGTGCGCGATGAGACCGGGGCGCTTGCCGCAGTATGGTTTAATCAGCCGTTTCTTCTGCGAACCTTATGCGCGGGCACCGCGGTGTCGCTGTCCGGAAAAATCGCGAGAGGGCCGAAAGGGCTGTATTTGCAAAATCCCGCATACGAGAAAATGATTTCTTCAAAAGTGAACGCGGGCGATGCTCCCGGGATTCATACCGGAGGATTTGTCGCGGTGTATCCCGAGACGCGCGGCATAACGTCGCGATGGCTGCGGTTTCTTATAAAATCGCTGATCGGGTATCGGCGGGAACTGGAGGACTCGCTGTGTGAAGAGACGCGTGTGCGTCACGGCCTGCCGATGCTTCACGAGGCGCTGATCACTATGCATTTTCCGGCGACGCGGCTCGCAGCTGAACATGCGCGGCGTCGGTTTGCATTTGAAAAAATACTTTTGTTTCAACTTCGCGCACTTCGCGAACGGACGCGTCTGAAAATTGCGTCTGCGCCTTCAATCGGGTTGAATGTCGCGCTCCTGAAAAAATTTGTCGGCTCGCTCCCCTTCCGGTTGACGGACGCCCAGCGCCGCTCGATCTGGGAGATCGCGCGTGACATGACGCATGCGCATCCGATGAACCGGCTGCTTGAAGGAGATGTGGGGTCAGGAAAAACAGTGGTCGCCGCCGCCGCGGCCCTGCTTGCAACGAAAGCGGGATTTCGCGCAGTCCTTATGGCGCCCACTGAAATTCTTGCGCGCCAGCACCACGAAACATTGAATCGGCTCCTCGCGCCATTTGACATTGGCGCGGGACTTCTTACGGCTTCGGAGAAACGAATGGAAAATTCATCCCTGCTCGTGGGCACGCACGCCCTGATTCAGAAGGGAGCGCGATTTGAAAATCTCGGGCTCGTCATTGTGGATGAACAGCATCGTTTTGGCGTGGAACAGCGCGCACAACTGATCGCGGGAAACCAGAAATCGGGAACGGGAGAAAAAACGCTGCCGCATTTTTTGTCCATGACCGCAACGCCGATTCCCCGGACACTGGCGCTCACGGTCTACGGCGACCTTGATCTTTCAATTCTTGACGAGATGCCGCAGTCGCGCAAATCCGTGATCACCAAAATCGTGAAGCAGGAAGAACGGACGCAGGCATACCAATTTATTCGTGACGAAGTACGGCGGGGAAAGCAGGTATTTGTGATCTGCCCGAGGATAGAAGCGGGAAAGAATATACAGGAAATGAGCGCGCGGGAGCTCGCAGGCACGGATGTGAAAACTGTGAAAGAGGAGTATGGAAAATTGTCGGGAAAGATTTTTCCCGATCTTTCAATCGCGATGCTCCACGGAAAAATGAAATCAAAGGAAAAGGAAATCGTGATGGAAAAATTCCGGAGCCGCGCCGTTGATATTCTCGTGTCAACATCGGTGGTTGAAGTGGGCGTGGACATTCCCAATGCGACGATCATGATGATTGAAGGAGCCGAGTGGTTCGGTCTCGCCCAACTCCATCAATTTCGCGGCCGCGTCGGAAGAGGCAAGGACCAAGCTCATTGCTTTTTGTTTCCAACCGAAGACGGCGTCGCATCGCGCCGTCTTCGCGCGCTCGTTGACGCAAAAAACGGTTTTGAGCTTGCGGAAAAGGATTTGAAAATTCGGGGATCCGGGGAACTGTGGGGCACCCAGCAATGGGGAGTTTCTCATGATATTGTGGAGGCGCTCGCGGACAGCCGGCTTGTGCACGCGGCACGTGAAGAAGCGCGGCTGCTTGCAGCGGCAAGTCCTGATTTGCTCCGGTATCCGGCGCTTCGCGCCGAACTTCTTCGGCTTGAGCACGATGTGCATCCGGAGTAAAAACGCAGCCGCGAAGACGGCTGCATATTTTAAAAGTTATCAAGCCCGAAAATTACTTTTTCATGCGTCGTGAGTGAAGAACGATACGGATCCGGAAGCTGTAGCTGTAGAGGATACGAGTCGGCGAGATTTTTGGCATGGACAAAACAGATTTCATCCCATCGGAAAGACCGTATCTGCACTGCGCCGGCAATAAGATGTTTTTTAAGAATCTGCAGGATTTCTTCCCTGCAGGCCGCGCGGGTCCTGCGAGGAGGAATGCGCATGGCGTTGTTTATTTGTTCAGGGGTGAAGAGAGAGGCGATGCGGCCATTCCGGAGCAACACGCCATAAGGACTTTTTTGAGTATCCACGTATGAGTACTCCACGATTCTATAAAGAAGTTCGCTTGCGATGCGTACGGATCCGCGAGGAGTATCAATCATGCGCGTTGAAGGCACGGTCCGTCTCTTGAGGCGCGTTTCAGTATCGGCAAAGGGATCGCATTGGTGTAGTTCTTTTATGCCGATGCGCGCGATCGCGGGCTCAACAAGATATGAAAAGACGGCTGCCCAGTCCAGATATTTTTCCGCATAGGCGTGGTCCTTGCGGCGGAGCGCGTCAACGACCGCGCGCCAGAAGCGCAAGAGCTCCCGCCGTTCTTCGGTGAGCGCATCATACTCGTAGAGGAAAAAACGGTTGAGCTCGTCAAGATAGAATTCCTGTATATCAAGCGCGCTCATCCGCCTGCCGTTTTGGAGCACAATCGGCGTATACATATCGCGGTTAAAAAATTTGAAGGCGTTACGCGCATTGACGAACTGCATATTCCATGCGGCGGGCACAAGTTTTTTCAAAAATTCTGGATGCTCAATCATGAGGAGTACGAGATCCATCATTCCGCGCTTGAGCCAGATTTGGTATTCAGACATCGTGGAATTTTCGGTGATATCATGATATCGCCGCCAGCGGTCATGATTTGCATATGGCCGGTCCCGCGTGTTGATCGGGGTTTTGATATCGCCCGTGGTCTCTGCAGCAGTCAGGCGTCCGTCCGCTCCCTCACCGATCAGATCCCCGCGCTGCGAGAACAAAAACTGGATTGACCAATCTGCGTCAATATTGATCCACCCATTGCCGATGAGGGGAAGGCGGGAAGCGAGCAGCGGCACGAGCCGCGTTTGAAGATCGTGAAACTCAAGGCCGCGATAGGTCAGATAGTTGCCGTGCGATCCCCACGATATTCCGGTTAATGCCCGTCCGCGCCGATCCGTGGGGCGATTATTTTTGTATATGCGCAGGGGAGGCAGTTCTTCTCTGTCTTCGTCCGGAATCGCTTTAAGGCGGTGTGCAAAAAGCGCGAAAGAAGCGGTTTCGTACAGCGCGTTCTCGCGCGCCCCAAGGCATTCGGGCGTTGCAATCTCAATATGGCCATTATCAAGATACCATTGCGATTGGTTGTCCATGATCGCGCGTTTGAAGACGCGGTAGCGATCTTTGAGCGGAACGAAAAGTTCAAGAGCAATCACCGGGCCTCCGCACTCGGTTTCTGACCCGATAATGCGGCATTCATACGGCGATTCGGCAGGCATTGTTTTCCTCCTTAAGAAAATATCTCCAAAAGCTTATTGTGCAAAAGGTCTTTAGTTGTAAAAGGACAGGGCAAACATAGCAGAAAGTGCTTGTAAGCACAAATTGATGAAAAAGATGTGCGATGAGAATTTTTTCGCCTAAAGGATAAGAATAAAAAAGCTCCGCAGTGAATGCGGAGCGTTTTGTTATGTCGGCGCGGTGACGACCTCGCCTTTGGCAATGCGCCAAAGCGTTCGCACGCGTCCTTCTTCATCTTCTTCTTCAAGTTCAACAGGAAATTCCCACAGCTTTTCCGTGTAGAGGAGCACCCGTTCCGTATCCGTCTTTTCAAGGGGACGGCGGTTCACACGGTGATGCCGCAGGGCGAGCGTCCGGTCGCTTTTGACCGCGACAGTGGCCACTTCAATCATGGGTTCGTTGATGCCGGGATCAAAGTGCGACGCAAGGACCCTGCGGACATGGCGATAACCGTCGTCGCGGTGGATTGCGGTCACCCCGAGATCAGTCTCCTTGTCGTTGTCGCGAACGCTGAATATCCTGAAATCGCGTATGACTTTCGGCGAAAGGTACTGGAGTATGAAACTCTCGTCTTTGAAATTCTGCATCGCATCCTGCACTGCCGCCACCCACGGAACCCCCATAAGCTCGGGAAACCACTCGCGGTCTTCTGGCGTCGGATTCTCGCAGATGCGTTTGATGTCAAGGAACATTTTGAAGACGAGCGAATACGGGTTGATGTAGAAATTAAGATCGCGCTGATTCGCGAGATTGGTATGGAACTGGAGAAACTCCAGCATCGCTCCTTCCGTGAGGAACCCTTTCTCATAGAGCCGGTTGATGATGTAGTAATGAACGAACGTCGCAAAACCCTCGTTCATCATTTTGGTGAGGCGCTGGGGGTAGAAGTACTGCGCGATTTTTCGGACAATGCGGATGATCTCCCGTTTCCAGACCGGAAGATTCGGCGCGTTTTTTTCAAGAAAATAGAGGATATTTTCCTCGGGCTCTTTGGGGAATTTCTCTTCCTTTTTTTGTTCTTCGGTTTTTCGCGGTATTGTATGCCACAGGATATTGAGATCCCGCTCGTATTGTTCCGCCCGTTCCCGCTGGCGATTCTCTTCTTCAACAAGAGAGAGTCGGGGCGGACGCTTGTAGCGATCCACCCCGTAATGTGATAGCGCGTGGCAGGCGTCAAGCACGTCCTCAAGTGCGTCAACCCCATACTTCTCTTCACACTCGTTTACATAGCCGCGCGCGAACACGAGGTAATCAACAATCGCGTCCGCATGAGTCCACTGCTGAAAGAAATAGTTCTTTTTGAAGAACGAATTGTGGCCGAATGCCGCGTGCGCGATGACGAGCGCCTGCGTGACCACAGTGTTCGTTTCCATGCAGTAGACGTGACTCGGATTTGAGTTGATGACGATTTCATACGCGAGTCCGCCGCTTTGCTGATACGACCGTTCGTGCTGGAGGAAATGTTTGCCGAATGACCAGTGCTGGTACATGATCGGCATTCCGACTGACGTAAAGGCGTCAATCATCTGTTCCGGGGTGATGATCTCAATCTGAATCGGATAATAATCGAGCGCGAGTTCTTCGGCGATCTCGCGTTCGAGTTCCGTGATTTTTTCAAGTTTCTCAAGCGTCCATTCGGATTCTCCGAAGAGTTCCTGCGCAATCGCATTAGACATACGCCGCCTCCTTTCCGCCTTTTTTGAAGAGTTCCCTGAAGACGGGATAAATGTCTTTGACGTCTTTGACTTTCCCCATCGCGAATCTGCCGGGAAACTTCGCGGCGATCTTCTCAAACCACGGCCACATGACGCTCGTGCGGCTGTATGTGTCATTGCGCACTTCAACATACGCGTAGTATTGAACCAGCGGCATAATGGTGTTGAGAAGAAGATTGTGCGTTTCAGGCGCATCCTCATCAAAGTTATCGCCGTCAGATGCGTGACTCGCATAAATGTTCCACCCGGATCCGTAGCGTTCCCCGACGATCTGGTGCATCAGTTTCAGCGCGGAGGACATCACCGTGCCTCCTGTCTCGCGGGAACGGAAAAATTCTTCTTCGCTGACTTCCTGCGCTTTATCGCTATGGCGGATGAAGATAATCTCCACCTGTTGATATTTGACCGTGAGGAACCGATAAAGAAGCATGAAGAATCGTTTTGCCATCTCTTTGTGCCATTCGGTCATGCTGCCCGAGACGTCCATGAGGGGAAACATCACGGCGCGTCTGTTCGGTTCAGGAAATTTGTCATGGTAGCGGTAGCGGGTATCAATTTTATCAAGAAACGGGACTGCTTTGATTTTACGTTTGAGGTCCTCAATCTCTTTCAGGATTTGGGCAAGGCGGGCTTCCGTGCGATTCCGCTCTTCATCGGAGAGAGTCGCACTCGTCATCAGCGTGAGCAGTTGCTCGTTTTCTTCTTCCAATTCGCGGATGCGCCGTTCTTTGGGCTTTCGGAATGCATAGCGTCTGGTCTGGGCGTGGCGGAGTGTGCGCACCGGATCAAGTTTATTCGGCGGCCCCTCAACGCTGAATCCAGCCCGCTGCCATCTATATTCCTGTTCTCCCAAGAGCATACGTTTGACCATGTCGGGCAATTCGCAGTCCTCAAAGATGATGTCAAGGTATTCGCGCTGTGAGAGATTAAAGATAAAGTCGTCTTGGCCGTCTCCTTCGGGCGATCCTTCGGGCGATCCTTCGGGCGATCCTTGCGAACCAAGTCCTCCCAATCCTCCCGCGGACCGCGGAATGCGGTCTCCGGGCATGTATTCTTTATTGCCGGTAAAGATGCGTTCAATCACTCCGCCGTGTCCGTGGCGAAACTGCGGTTCGTGCATACTCTTTTTTGAGATGCGCACTTTTTTGTCTTCCCCGGTTGCAACGTCGCCGATTTTTCCTTCACGTATGTTTTCGCGAACCGCCTCGCGGATCGCGGCGCGCTGACGCCGGATAAACCGTTCTCGATTCGGCAGATTTTTTCCTTTCGGATTCTGGCGCCGGTCAATGATATCAAATGAAAGCATTGGTATGTCCTCCCCTTTTTAGCTTCCTGCTGATAAGAAAAAGTGCGGCGCACTTGTATAGAAGAGGTGTCGCCGCACTTGTTGTTTGAATTCTGCGCCGACGGCGCACGGGCTACTTATTCTTGCGCATGCGCATGTGCCACTCCACAAGGAGCCGCACCATCTCAAGCGTATATCCCTTGTCTGTCATTCGTTTCACAAATCCTTCGTGTTTTTTTGTCTGCTCGTCCGTCGGTTTTTTTCCGAAAGAAATCACCGGGAGGAGCTCCTCGTCCTTTGCGAAGATGTTCTTCTCGATCACTTCGCGTATTTTCTGATAGCTCCGCCACGGAGGATTCTGTTCATTATTTTTCGCGCGGTAGCGGAGTGTGAACTGAACGACTTCATTGCGGAATTCCTTGGCATTGGTAATGCCTGCGGGCTTCTCGATTTTTTCAAGTTCTGCGTTGAGTTGATCGCGGTTATACATCACCTGTGTGTCCGGATCGCGGTAATCCTGATCCTGACACCACGCATCGGCATACAGAAAATAGCGATCAAGCACGGTCTGTCCGTAGTCCTCGTATGACTCAACGAATGCCGCACGGATTTCTTTGTCCAGGAACTCCGCGTAATCGGTGACGAGAACGTCTTTGAGAAACGCGCCAAGATATCGTTGCTCGTCGCTCGTGGGAAATTGCGCTTGTTTGATCTCTTCTTCCAGGACCGCGAACAGATGTACCGGATTTGCGGCAATCTCCTGACCGAAATTGAACACCCGGGCAAGGGTTTTAAATGCAAAACGCGTAGAGATGCCGGTCATACCTTCATCTACCCCCGCGTGCTCCAAATATTCGTGAATTGGTTTTGCTTTGAGGTCCGTATCCTTGAGGTTCTCGCCGTTATAGGTGCGCATTTTCGCGCGCCACGTTGACGAGAGTTTGTCTATTGGATCCTTGAGCCGTGACAGCACGCTGAACGCCGCAAGTAGTTTAAGAGTATCGGGCGCGCAGGAGGCATTCCCGAGTTCGCTGTTTCTGATGAGTTTCGCGTAGATTTCAACTTCTTCGTCTACGCGCAGGCAGTACGGCACTTTGATTATATTGACTCGATCAATGAACGCCTCGTTGGTCTTTTCGTTCTTGAATTTCTGCCACTCGGTTTCGTTAGAGTGCGCGAGAATGATGCCTGAATACGGAAGCGCGCCGATCTCCTCCGTGCCTTTATAAAATCCTTCCTGCGTGGCGGTAAGGAGGGGGTTCAGCGTTTTGATATGTGCCTTGAACATCTCCACGAAATCAAGAATCCCCTGATTGCTGCGGCACAGTCCCCCGGAGTAGCTGTAGGCGTCGGGATCGTTCTGAGAAAACTCTTCGAGTTTCCTGATATCCACTTTGCCGACGAGCGTGGAAATGTCCTGATTGTTTTCGTCTCCCGGCGTGGTCACGGCAATGGCGATTTCATTGAGGATGGAGGGGAAAAGGCGCACGACGCGGAATTTGATGAGGTCGCGCTCGTAGTCGCGGATGCGCTTCATTGCCCACGACGACATGGTGCGCGGAATTCTCTGGGGATCAATGTGGTAGTGGTCTTCAAGCAGGCGGCGCTGATGTTGTTCCGAGAAAAGTCCCAGGGGCGATTCAAATATGGGCGAGCCCGCGAGGGCGTAGAACGGCTCAAATTCCATGAGGGCTTTGAGCCGGTCCGCGAGGGACGATTTTCCGCCGCCGACCGGACCGAGAAGATAGAGCACCTGCTTTTTTTCTTCAAGTCCCTGCGCGGCGCGGATGAGAAACGATACGATCCGTTCCATCACGGCTTCAATGCCGTAAAATTCGGAGAACGTCGGATACCGTTTGAGAATCCTGTTTTGGAAAATGCGGCCGAGACGCGGGTCTTCCCTGGTATCAATAATCGTCGGTTTTCCGATCGCTTTCAGGAGTCGCTCTTGCGGTAGCGCGTACATGGCGCGGTCGGTCCTGCAGGCATCAAGATACTCGTGCAAGCCCATCTCGTCGCTCCGGCGCACCTCAAAAGCCTGCCGGTATAAACTGAATACATCATGACTGTTCGGAGCAGTGTCCATCGGTAATCTCCTTATTTTCAATGAGCCGGGAATGAAGCCAACGTGTCCGGGTATGAAAAAAGCACACCCATTCGGTATGTGCCTAGGAATAGAGTCGTCGCCCACATTATTGCGTCTACAAGCGCGGTATGGGTTTGCCCTTTTCTTTCCAGCACCTGATATGTCTATGGTATAGTGCTGCCGCGGAAAATGTCAAGACCCGTGAACTATGCGAAGAAACTATGAAAAGATGGGGAGATCGGTCCCGCTTAATTCTATATTTTCCTATTTTCCAGACTAAGTCTGGAAACCTGCAGACTAAGTCTGGAAACCCGAAATCGGTCCGGTAGGATTCGAACCTACAACCCCCCGTGTATAAGACGGGTGCTCCGCCGTTGAGCTACGGACCGGCGTGTCCAATGAGAGAATAATTCTCTATCGGACCAATTTTTCGAATTCATCCCTTTCTATAGTTTCTTTTTCAATAAGAAGTTGCGCAACTTCGTCGAGTTTCAGGCGACGATCAGTGAGTATTCCCTTCGCCTGCTCATACGCCTGATCAATAAGGCGTTTTACTTCTTCATCAATGAGCCGGGCGGTTTGTTCGGAATAATTGCGTTCCGTGGTGAGTTCGCGGCCGAGGAATATGAGTTCTTCTTTTTCGCCGAGCGTCATGGGGCCTATTTTCTCGGACATGCCGAAACGGGTGACGAGGGAGCGCGCAATATCGGTCGCCTTTCGCAAGTCATCCGCCGCACCCGTGGTGAGTTCGTTAAAGACAAGCTTTTCCGACGCATAACCGCCAAGCGAGACCGCAAGTTCATCAAGGAAATGCGATCGGGAATAAAGGTGGCGGTCTTCAACAGGAATTTTTAGGGTATAGCCAGCGGCGCGTCCGCGCGCAACAATGGACACTTTGTGCACGGGATCCGCGTGCGGCAAAGAAGCGGCGACAAGCGCATGGCCCGCTTCATGGTAGGCGGATATTTTTTTCTCCTCGGCCGAGAGTATATGGCTTTTTCGCTCGGGACCGAGCATGACTTTTTCTATGGAAGAGATCAAATCCATCTGGCGCACTTTTTTGCGATTCTCGCGCGCGGCAAGAATCGCGGCTTCATTGACGAGATTTGCAAGATCGGCTCCGGAAAACCCTGGGGTGCGCTCCGCAATCCGGCGAAGCTCGACATCGTCAGCGAGCGGCTTGTTTTTCGTATGAATTTTTAAGATCTCTTCACGGTCGTTAATGTCAGGCAGGTCGAGCACCACTCTTCGATCAAACCGTCCGGGCCGGAGGAGGGCAGGGTCAAGCACATCGGGACGATTGGTGGCCGCCATGAGGATCACGCGGTCATCTGTTTCCATGCCGTCCATTTCCACAAGGATTTGGTTGAGGGTTTGCTCGCGCTCGTCATGCCCGCCGCCGAGTCCCGCGCCCCGAATTCTGCCGATCGCGTCAAGTTCGTCAATGAATATAATGGAAGGCGCGGCTTTTTTTGCGAGACGGAATAAATCTCTCGTGCGCGAAGCGCCCACGCCGACAAACATTTCAATAAATTCGGACGCCGACATATGAAAGAACGGAACCACGGCTTCCCCGCTTGCCGCCTTTGCAAGCATGGTTTTTCCTGATCCGGGAGGCCCCATCAATAAAATCCCTTTGGGAATTTTTGCGCCGATGTCAAGAAATTTTTTCGGATTTTTAAGGAAATCAACGATCTCCTTGAGCTCTTCTTTCGCTTCTTTGACGCCTGCAACATCTTTGAACGTGATGCGCTCTTTTTTGTCATCAGGAGTGATGAGCCGCGCCCGCGACTGTCCGAAGGTGAACGCCTGCATGGATCCGCGCTGGACCTGACGTGCGGTGAACCAAATGAAGAATGCGATTAATAACACGGGCGCAAGAATCGGGAGCAGGACCCCGAGCACGAAGTGGAGGCCGCCCTGTGTCTTGATGGCGATGGAAAGCTCTTTGAGCTTGTCAGGCGCGAGGCCGTAGTTTTTGAGGGTCTCGGTAAGGCCCGCCTCAAGCTCTTTATGCGTACGAAGTTCTTTACCGTCTTTCAGGGTAATCTCAAGCGCCGAATCAACGACCGTGATTTTAGCGACCTCGCCGGCATTGATTTTTGCAACAAGTTCCGAGAGTGAGATTTCTTCGGTCGTACCGAATTGTCCCGCGATAAGAGAGTAGAGCGCCGAGAGGATCATCAAGATCACGAGGATCCAGATAAAGTTTTTCGAAAGATTTTTCATACGGAGAGTATACCATAATTCATCGCACTTTTCAACATTCGTCTACCGAAGACGCGGCAGAATATAAGACAGCGTATCAATGTTAACAGAACTTATACGATCGTGAGAGAAGTGTTAACAATGAAGCTCCGCGAAGCTCTGCTGCGCGGTATCTTTCGGAATTCTTCCGAAGCAGAATAAAAAAGCACCCCGCAGGACTGAAGCGTCCTTTGGGGTGCGGCTGGTTAATCGCGATCGCGAGAGCGGCGATGCTCGTCGCTGGTGCGATCCCGCGGCCGGTCGCGGCTTCCTGCGGCGCGCGATGGCTTCGCTGATTGCGCGTGTTGGAGCGCCTCATAGACTGAACGGTTAAATTCAGCAAACTCCCGGTCTTCTTTATAGCGGTGGATTGCTTGTTCCGTTGCGGCGCGCGAGACGAACTGCAGGGCGCGGCGCGTCTCGGGATCGGGCGCCTCATGCCGCAGCTGATATTGACAGGAGCGGCAGATTGGGAGGATAGCGGGCGGGCTTTGATCGCGCGCCGGGGAAACGAGGAAGCATCCGGTTATCACGGGGATTCTCGTCTCTTTATCCACGAGCGGTTTCCCGTCAATGAGGATTAAACGAGTGTCCGGCGAGAAGATCCGCGCACACCGCTTGCAGATCTCATGATTTCCGTCAGGTGTTGCGTGTGCCTTCCTGAGGGCTTGTTGACGGGCCGCTCTTTTTGCCGCGCGATGCCAATCTACTGTCTGAATGAGATGGCTAAGGGTGACGCCATAGGTCTTTCCGCTGATTCTCCTGATATCGTCTTCGGAGAACTCGCGGCCAAGACCTTCTTTCATGAAGTGCCGATGGGCATTGGGCGTCATGAGAAACGCGGCAGAGCCCTCGCCATGCACTTTCTCATAGTCGGCGATTACGGCCTCGACTTCTTCCCGGGCGACTTTTCCCTCGGCATCGCGACGGAGGAGTTTGGCATCGGGGATTTCGTGGTCGCGTTCTCTGCGAACGCGGTTCCCGATGATGGCGAAGATCATGGTGCGGATTTTCGCACCGCGCGTGTCGAGAAACCGGAAGGTTTCGTGCGAGAACAGGCGTCGATCTTCCTCGTTGGCCGGGATTTGCGTTTCCCCGGCCACGGCGCGCGAAGGTTCCCGGGCGCCGGCGGTATCAGCAGCGTGCGTCTCGTCGCGGGGCACCGGATTTGGCTCCGGTCCATACTGTTCAGGATTGAGCAACGCGTTATCCATGAATTTCTCCTTTTTTGGTTTCCGGCGCGTACGCGCCGGAAACGCTGTTCGTGTGAAGATTTGCGGCAATGGGTTTATCTGCCGCTGCCATGCTGGATGCCTCGGTAAATCTGTTGATCGAATTCAGACGGGCGGAACCCCGGGCGCAGGCCGCGGTGCTCAACTTTCGGTTTCCGTTTCGATGGAAACTCGTAGGCCGCGAGGTTTGCCGGAGCGAGCTGAGAGATTATGGTCATCATGGCTTGAAGAGTTACGTGGCCACTTTCCCACAGCGGATTTATGTGTAGGTAATACTGTATGGAGACGGCGTCTTCGTGCGGTCTGATTTTCATCCAGACCGGCTCAAATTTCCATCCTTCTTTCATGCCGGGCCGATAATCTACGAGGGGTCCGGCAAAGAGCGGATTGGGTTTGAAATGCGGCTTGAAAGGGTGCGGCCGGCCAAAACCGAACGCGACCCCTTCGGATTCGCGCATGCAGGCGATCTGGGCTTTCCCCTCTTCCCGAAGGAAATTCCATTCAACATAGGATTCACGAATCCCTAACGCATCTGCTTGAGCGGCAAGCAGATGGAAGTCAAAAGTCACCGAAGGATACTTCACCGAAGGACACCGTTCATCAGCGACGAGATACAATTTCGTCGTCGCATCGAGCATTATTCCCTCCGGAGACTGCCGCGGCTCCCGTGTATGAATATGAGTCGCGGGCCAGTCAAGGGATAAGGCCTTTTTTGCGGCCTCTCCCGTATACACGAAACAGCACTGAACATAGAGATGGTCGGTTGTCCTATAGAACCGATTTCTGCCGTCAAAATCCCTCATCGGCCGACTCCTTTCTGTTATTCTGTTGCGGTATTGACGATGTCAAAAAACTGATAGACCTGGCGCTATTCTATCACACCATTGACTAAAAAGTCAAGAGAGGGTATACTTAAGGGAGCTTGGCAAGAAAGACGAGCCAAAAATTGAGCATGAGAGAACAAGAACTTTTAAAAAAGAAAGAAAGGAAAGGTGCGGTATGCCGGAATATGTTTCTGCTGTAAAAAAAGAACCGAGAATATCGTATTCAGTTTTTACCGCAGTCCCGCGGACCGCGGCGAGAAAGCAATTCTGTATTGTGCGGGATTCGCCCGATCCGCAGGAGCCGCCGCAAAAACTGAAGTTGCCCGGCGGAGGCGTGGGTTTCAGAGAAACGCCGCGGGAAGCCGCGGAAAATGAAATTTTCGAAGAAACGGGCATGCGTATTATGACGCCGTCGCAGGTGTTGCTCGTGGTGCATAAGCCCTCGTTGCATGAACAACGGAGCGATGCGCACCATACGATCTTTTTTGAGAGCGATCCGCCGATCGTGGATGTGCTCCGCAGAGGCCGCGGCATGAGCGAGGTGTCGTGGATGGGAGTCGAAGAAATTGAGGAACGGATCGCGTATGACGAGTTTCATCAGAATCACGCGGCCGCCTTGTACTGGTATCTGAAACGGGCGGAATATTTGAAAGAAAGAGATGACAGAATACTTGCTCCGATCACCCGGAGACCCGGGTTGCGGCAGTGGTGGATGGTTGCAGGAGGAGCGGCGCTTGTATTTTGTTTTGATGCGTCGTGTCAGATGCACATGCGTTGATTTTCTGAATAAAGCGACACAGATAAAGCCGAAGGGGCAACCTTTCGGCTTTTCAATTCCTGCGAGCGCGACCTTATTATTGTTTCTGCGTCGGGCCAAGCGACATTTTATGATTTTCCGGATCCCAGAGGAGAATGGTAAACTGATATTCCTCGCCAACGGCAAGCTCGCGGCGCAGTTTTTCTTCGTTGCCGAATTCAGAGACATGAATCAATCCTTGTAAACTGTCCCCCACCTGCACGAACGCGCCAAAGGGATTTAATTTGATCACTTTTCCGGAGACGACATCGCCTTTGTGATATGCGTGCGCGGCCGCGAGCCACGGGTCGTCTTTAAGATGTTTGAGCGAGAGCGATATTTTATCCCCTTGAATGTCAATGATTTTTGCGCGCACGCGGTCGTGCAGTTTGAAGCGCTCGCGGGGGTTCTCAACGAGCAGCCAGTCAATTTCGGAAAGGTGAATCAGTCCTTCAATGCCCGTGTCGTCAAGACGCACAAACGCGCCGAAATCCACGACGCCGGTGATTTCTCCTTCAACGATGTCACCCTTTTTGTAGCGCGCAATCGCTTCCCGCATTGCCTCGTTCTCGACGCGGCGTTCGCTAAAAATGAGTTTGTTCTCGGCGGGATCAAGATCAAGAATCTTCACGCGCAAGCTCGTGTCAACGAGTTTTTGGAGTTCTTGAAGGATTTTTTCTTTTTCACCGCCGTCGACGCGGGGATAGTGTTTTGCGGCGAGTTGCGAAGCGGGAAGGAATCCTTCCACGCCGAGGTATTCAATAATAAGGCCGCCGGTGTTCGCTTTTCTGACGGGGAGTTCAAGTATCACTCCTTCGTCCATCATGCGTTTGAGATCAATCCATCGCCGTTCCCTTCCCGCCTGCTGGAGCGACAGTTCGCGGTAGCCGTCGTCGTTATCAAGCTCAATGACTTTACCCGCGATGCGGTCGCCGGGCTTGAGGTCTTTGATGAGTTCCTGCGCCGCGTAGTATTCGCGGCCGTAGACAATGCCGGTGCCAAGGGGCCCGAGATCAAAAAAGATGCGGGTTCCCCTTCGTTCCATGAATATGCCCTCAACCATGTCGCCGACTTTAAGCAGTGCCCCGGCGCCGTTCTTGAGCAGAGTTTCCATCGGATGGCGCGGTTTCGCCGGGAGGATTTCGCGGGCAAGAGAAATCCGTTCTTCTGGTGCGTCCTCGGCACTTTGCACTGAAGAGTTTGTTTCTGGCATAGTGGTGAGTATACGAGAAGACAGGCATATTGGCAAGTGCGCTGTTTTTTGATATGATTAAAAGGTGCGTGGGTCTGTCTTGCTCCATTCTTTCTCCGTTCTTGGTGTTCTGCCCACCCCGCCTTTTAAAAAAAAGGGTATATGCGGGGCCCCCTCACTCCGCCTTGCGAAAAAAGACGCTCGGCGGAGGTATACGGATAGATGAGGATTTTCTCCGCCTCGCTAAGCATCCGGGACGCACTCAACAGCTCTCTCATCACCTACTCCTCATTGACAGCGTCCCTTCTGATTCTTTTTTCACAAGGCGGAGCTCGACCCCGCATATTATATTCAAAAAAGCGTGGCGGGCAGAGCAGATACCGAACGCGCGGTCGAGTATCGGTGTGATACATAAGAAGGGCTTCACCATACGCTC
>CAYIAH010000016.1:0-17877 GCA_964361495.1 uncultured Candidatus Saccharibacteria bacterium
GCCCCATCCTTTTCCGCTCTCGGTGCTCCGCGCGGACAAATCCTACGCGCTCCGCTCGGGGAGTCCCTCCGTGTTCCCCGCTCTTTTGTGCGCGCGCAAAAGAGCGGGGCCTCGGCTTCCCCTTCGCTTCGCCTGCGTGAATTTGTATCCGCGCTCCGCAATTCGCGGAGAAAGGATGGGGCTCGATCCCGCCTATACTTTTTGATTAAAAGCGGGGAGAGGAGGGGGGATATCCGCAGACCTTTTTTAAAAAATATGAAAATTTTAATTCTTGGCGGCGACGGGTATCTTGGGTGGCCGACGGCAATGCATTTTGCCCGTAAAGGCCACACGGTCGCGATCGCCGATAACTTATCAAAACGATTTTGGGAGGCGGAAATGGGGGTTGCCCCCGTTTTTCCTATTCCCTCGCTTCAGCGCCGGGCGCGGCTTTGGAAGGAGAGCGGCGAGAATCCTCTCAAGATATATATCGGCGATATCGCGCACAATCATCGGTTTGTCTATCATCTTTTTGAAGAATTCCGTCCTGACGCGGTGGTGCACTATGCCGAACAGCCGTCGGCTCCGTATTCCATGTATGCGCGGCTGCAGGCGGTCCACACGCAGGTGAACAATATCGCGGGAACGCTCAATGTTCTTTTTGCGATGCGTCGCTACACGCCGTCGGCGCACCTTGTCAAATTAGGCACCATGGGGGAGTACGGCACGCCCAATATTGATATTGAGGAAGGATGGCTTGAGGTGGAACATAACGGCAGGCGCGATCGGCTTCTCTTTCCGAAGCAGGCGGGGTCTTTTTATCACTTGAGCAAGGTGCACGACAGCCATAACATTGAATTTGCCTGCCGCATCTGGGGGATGCGCGCGACGGATTTGAATCAGGGGGTGGTCTATGGCATCGAGACGCCGGAGACCGAAATACATCCGGAGTTTTTGACCAGTTTTCATTACGACGAAGTGTTCGGAACCGCGCTCAACCGTTTTGTGACGCAGGCAGTGGCGGGGATTCCGCTCACTGTTTACGGCGGAGGGGGGCAAAAACGCGGATTTCTCAATATCCGCGACACGATTCAATGCGTTGAACTCGCGCTGGAAAATCCCGCGAAAGATGGCGAGTATCGGGTATTCAACCAATTCACCGAGGTCTTCTCGGTGCAGGAGCTCGCCGAGATCGTCAAGCGGTCGGGAGAGGCCGTTGGCCTGTCGGTGGCGATTCAGAATACGGAAAATCCGCGCGTTGAGAAAGAGACGCATTATTATAATCCAAAAAATACGTCGCTGCATTCGCTCGGGCTCCGGCCGCAGTATCTTTCGGATGAACTCATTCGTTCGATGTTTCGGAAAATTACGCATGGCAGAGACCATATTGATGAAGCAGTGATCAGCCCCACGGTGAAATGGCGGCAGGGTGAGAGTGCAGCGGTTCCGGATATTCCATAAAAAACAGCGGCCCCCTCGCCGCTGTTAATTTTTTATCTCTCTTTTTCCGAGACGGATTTTATTCCAGCACCGTTCGTGGGTGAAATATAAAATCGAGGCAATGATTTCACGCCACGCGGTGATCTGGAGCGCAAATCGCAGTTCATTGGAGAGAAAAAATGCCGCAAGAAAAGTAATGATAATCCCGAAGATTCTCCATGAAAGCGTTTTTATGAAAGAGCGTATTGCGGTCTCGCGCATTCCGGCTCACTCCTTTTTTAACAGGGGTTCTTTTGACAAACAAGAAAGAATTTGATACCCGACACTATAGGAGCATCGTAACTATATTTGAGGTTCTTTTACAAGAAAATCCAAAAGAGGAGATTTTTTATGGCGCGCGTGGAGAAATACATTGATCGCGAAGCGGTGCGGCCTGACTATAAAGGCAGGGTGAAATTTGACGGCGCCTCGCGGCCGGACGAGGGGCTCTTCGCTGACAAACTCGGGTTCGGCATGCAGGGATTTTGTGCGTCTCCGCCGGCGGTGATGAAAGACGTGCTGTCCCGGTCGCAGAGACCAATGGCGATCCGCGTCAAAGATCTTCCGTCCTGGACGATGCCGGTAACGCTTTTCTTGAGCCGAGATCATGCGGTGCGGATCAAGGCTCTGTGTCTTTACTGGGAAGTGACTCCGGGAGGCACGACGAGAATTGTTGATTCAAAGCGCATGGTAAATGCGGACGGCGACGAGGTGTGGTATGTCCATTACGGCGCGTTTTTGTGCGAGACGTCGTTCGGAATACTTCGCGCGGGGAGAGGCGACTATTTGTATATTCCGCGTCTCACGGAGTACTGCATTCGCCCGATGCTCGAGCATACGCTCATGATCGGCATTGAAAGCCCGCAGCCGCTTCTAAAACCAGTCCATGATGGATTGCCTGATGTGCCCTATAATCAGCTTGACCTTAAAGTTCCGGAATTATCATCAGCAGAGCCGTTGTATCAAGAGCGCGAGGTCATGCTTAAACGGAATGATGAATGGAAGACGGTCGTGTACAATGGGCCAGTCGGCAGGATCGCGTATCGGGGCAGTCCATATCCGTTTGTGCTCTGCACGGATTTGATTCATGCAGTATCCACGCCGACCATGCATACTGACCCCTCAATATTCGCGACATTCGCAACGGCGGACGGGTCAATCGTGGTCTCCACCTTTAAGCCGCGATGGATTCATTCCCCGCCGTATTACCATATGAACGAATGGGATGAGTTCCTTTTTTATGCAAAGCCATACCGGCCGCGCGCGGGACTCGTTGGGGCGGGCGACGCGACGTTTCATCCGCAGGGGTTTTATCATGGACCCCAAGAGATGAACGTACGTTTTGGAAATGGTGAGTCCCGGCCGCAGGATGCGTTATGGGTGGATGAACTCGCGATTATGTTCGAAACCCGCGCACTGTTGGATCCGACCGACGCGGCGTTGTCCAAAATTGAGATCCCCGATTACTGGAGATCATGGCAGAAAGCATGGGACGCGCATAAAGAAGTGATGGCCATGATGAAGAAATAGATTTTGCTTGATGTGCCGTATGGATTGCGGCACATTTTTATTTGCACAAGAGATGCGGGCGGGATACGCTTGAGATTGATGTTCAAAAAGTCCGATGAGAAGTATTTATGGACACAGCATGTCCGCGGCAAGATGCGCCATTACCGATTGAGCGAGTCCCGGATTCGGCGCGTGATTCGACATCCCGCGCGTACGGAAGAAGGAATTTTTGAGGGAGCGGTTGCCTGCATGCAGCCCATTGCGGGCCGGCGGTATTCGGAACTGTGGGCGCTCTATATTTTAGTGAATGCGCGGCCGCGCAAAAAGATAAAAATTATCACGGCGTGGCGATATCCGGGCAAAGCTCCGGAACGTGATCCGGTGCCGTCCGATATTTTGAACGAGATAAAAAACTTGAGATAAAATGTATCCTCGGTCAATTCAAAAACTTATTGATCTCTTTTCAAAACTTCCCGGTATCGGGCCGCGTCAAGCAAGCCGTTTTGTTTTTACCTTAGTGAAGGACCTCGTGTTTATGAAAGAGCTTGCGGTGTCCCTTGATCTCGCGCATCAAAAAATAGGATTTTGCAGTCATTGTTTTCGGACGGTTGAACACGACAGCGAAGAAGGGATGCTATGCTCTTTTTGCCGCGACAGTCGGCGGGATCACGGGGTCATTGCGGTGGTTGAGCGGGAGTCGGATTTGCAGACGCTCGAGAAGAGCGGGGCGTATCGGGGACTCTATCATGTGCTCGGCGGCACGCTCTCACCGCTTGATGTAGAGTCGCCAAAGCGTCTTCGCCTGCGGGCGCTCTACGAACGAGTCAAAGCATCTCTTGAAGCAGACCATGAAGGCCGCGGCGAGGTGATTCTTGCGACGAATTCAACGACCGAAGGGGATCTCACCGCGCTCTATATCGAGCGGATTCTCGCGCCGCTCAAGGATATTCATCCCGGGTTTGTGATCTCGCGTCTTGGCCGCGGCTTGTCGCTTGGCTCGGAGCTCGAACATGTTGACGAGGTGACCGCGAAGAGCGCGCTCGCGAATAGAAAATAAAGGGTATTAAATCCCAAAGCAAGCTCTGGACTCAAGCTCGCTTCACTCGTTTTATTCCGCAACAAACTGCGAGGTATTAAACCCTTTGTTTTCAGCGCTCGCTCGGAAATGCAAACGCGAAACGTTTGCATTTCACTCGCTCGCTTGAAAATAAACCTCGCGTCGGTTTATGCACCCCGATATGTGCAGTATTCGCACAGTTCATGCGATGGAGGAATCGGGCCGGTGATGATGTCATGCGCTTTTTTAAGAACGGACATGCCGCGGCTTGGAGATACGTCCATTTTGATCAATTCTGTCTTGAAGTTCGCGATACCCATTTCATACGACTGGGGCCAGAAAAAGAGGAGATATCCGTACGCCGCCGGCTCCTTATTATTTTTCTGGAAGAGGAGCGCGTAGAGATCAAGCTGGTGGCGGTAATGTTCGTGCGTGTCTTCTTTGGTCGGATAGCCGCGCGTTTTGAAATCAAACGGGACATATTTCCCGTCGGGCGCGACGAGAAGGTCATCAATGGCGCCGGAGACGAGCATGTCATATTCGGGAATTTCGGCCCGGATTCCTCCGCGGCCAAAATTAAACTCACGCCATACGTTGAGTTGTCGGGCGTCGGGGAAAAGAACGCCCTCGACTTTTCCTTCGATCTCGGGCGGGAGTTCTTTCCGGCCGCGGTATCCGTCAAAATATTTTTTGAACACGTTATCCATGCCGTCGGGAAGGGACGGATAAATGCCGCGGGGCCGCTTGACGTTTTCATTCATCTGCAGCCAGAGACACCGCGGGCACTCCAGAAGCGAGCTGATGCCTGATGGAGAAATTTTAATCATCGCACGAATTATAAATCCTCTTCGTAGTGTTTCGCAATAGATCTGAAGGAAGCGGTTTCTTCGTTGAAATAAAGTTCGATTTTTCCCGTAGGCCCGTTGCGGTGTTTTTCAATCATGATGTCCGCGATGTTCTTGCGGTCGGTATTTTTTCGGTCTTTGTCTTCGCGATAGATGAAGAGGACGACGTCGCTGTCTTGTTCAATGCTTCCGCTCTCGCGAAGGTCGGACAGTTTTGGAATCGCGGGATGGCGCATTTCAACCCCGCGCGAGAGCTGGGAGACCGCGAGCACCGGCACGTTGAGTTCTTTTGCGAGGGCCTTGAGCGAGCGCGAAATTTCAGAGACCTCCTGCACGCGGGATTCAATGTTGTCGCGCCCTTTGATGAGCTGGAGATAATCAATGACAAGGAGTCCGACGTCATGGTGCGCTTGGAGCCGCCGTCCTTTTGCGCGCAATTCCATGACCGTCGGCGAGGGAGTGTCGTCAATGTAGAGCGGCGCTTCCGAGAGAATTCCCATTGCGTCCCGCACGCGCGTAAAGTCATTCTCTTCGCCTTCGGCGCGCAGTTTTCCGGTGCGAAGGCGCCAGAGATCCACTCCCGCTTCGGTCGCGATGAGGCGATCCACGAGCTGTTCCCGCGACATCTCTAAGCTAAAAATTCCCACCGCCCTTTTTTCATTGAGCGCGACATTGCGCGCGATATTGAGTGCGAGCGATGTTTTACCTAAGCTCGGCCGGGCCGCAAGCACCACAAGATCGGACTTCTGAAGGCCGGCAAGATAGTTGTCCAAATCAGGGAATCCGGTTGAGACCCCGCGCAGGGCCCCATCGCCTTTGTGAAGCCTTTCAATGCGTTCCCATGCTTCTTCGAGCGCGTCGCGCACCGCAAAGAATTCCTGGCGGAGCGAGTCCTTTGCAATACTGAATATCCTCTGTTCCGCCTCGTCAATCAGTCCGGTGACGTCCTCCGCCTCTTTGTATCCGAGCTCGGAGATATGGTGTGAGGCGTCAATGAGATCGCGCAGAAGGCGCTTGCGCTTCACGATGGAAGCGTAATGTTCAAGATGGCTTGTCGTGGGAACTGCATTGACGAGATCTGTGATATACGCCGCGCCGCCGACCTCTTCGAGTTTTCCTTTCCCGCGAAGCCGCGACGTGACACTCACGACATCAATTGGTTCGCGCTCGCGGAAGAGATCAAGCATCGCCTCGTAGATTTCTTGATGGATTGGTTTATAAAAATCCCGCGAGGAAAACATGTCGGCAATGCGAAACATTGCATCACGATCCAGCATGAGCGCGCCCAACGTTGAAATTTCCGCCTCAATGTCTTGCGGCGGCATTTTGGGACCGGCTGTTTTTGCGGAAGCAGTCGCCATGTCTCCAGCATATGCGGCGCGTCCCACGTCAGGCAATAGGAAAACCGGTGGATTTGATGTGGAGGGACATATTTGTTGACACGATTAGGAAGACATGCTAACATTTCTACGATCACGATTAAGAGAGGTTTTTTTGAGGGGAAGAAGAGGGGGAAGGAAGAGTGGATTCCGAGCCGTTTGTTATCGTAGCAGGGGTAGTGGCGATATTGATATTATCACTCTTTCTAAGAAAGGAAATAAGTCGGAAAGACGCCGATGAGATCGAAAAATATAAAGAAAATATCCGGAATAAGTTTCCAGAGATGTAGAGAAGTATGCGCGCAGCAACTATCCTGCGCGTTTTTTTATTTTCAAGCGAGCGAGCGCTGAAAACAAAGGGTTTAATCCTCCGCGACTTGCCGCGGAATGTGAGTCCAGAACTTGCTCTGGGGTTTAATACCCTTTATTTTCGGCCCGTCCGGCGCGTCTTCAACGGTGTAGCCGAGCGAGGCAATTTTCTCGCGGAGCGAATCCGCTTCTTTCCATTCCTGTGCGGTGCGCCGCGCTTCGCGTTGGGCAACGAGCGCCTTGATTTTTTTGGGGATAATCTCTTTTTTTACGTCTTTGAATTGAAGGCCGAGCACCCGATCAAAATCGTACAAGAGTTCAAGAAGCCGAAGGGGGCCATATTTTTTTGGATTTTTATGGCCGTCGCGTATGACTTCCCAGAGGATTGCGAGTGTGCGCGGAGTGTCGAGATCGTCCATGACGGCGCGGCGGAATCTACCCTCGAATATCTCCAACTTTGCCCCAAGCTTAGTGTGGGGCAAAGTTGGAGCAGTAATTGCGGCCTTGAGGGTGCGGATAAATTCATGCAGCCGCGCAAGAGATTGCTGCGCGCCTTCGAGCGATTCCCACGTGAAGTTTAATTTTGAGCGGTAATGCGCGCCGAGGGCAAGATAGCGAAACGCAAGGGGATTGAGGCCGCGTGTTTCAATGTCGCCGAGAGTATAGACATTGCCGAGCGATTTAGACATTTTTTCACCATTCACGAGAAGGTGTTCTCCTTCAACAAAATATCGGGCGAATGCGGCGCCCGTCGCGCCTTCTGACTGTGCGATTTCATTCTCATGGTGCGGGAACAAAAGATCAACGCCTCCCGCGTGAATGTCGAAAGTTTTGCCGAGATACTTCATGGACATTGCGGAACATTCAAGATGCCAGCCGGGCCGGCCTTCGCCAAATGGCGCAGGCCATGAGGGGTCGCCGGGGCGCGCCGCTTTCCACAGGACAAAATCCTCCGTATCTTCTTTGGTATATTCATCGGTATCTATCCGCGCGCCTGTTTTCAGCGCGCGCGTTTCGGTCCTGCTTAAACGGCCATAGGATTTAAACTTTTTTATGGAGAAATAAATTGAGTCGTCGGCGCGATACGCGTATCCTCGTTTGAGAAGTGCCGAAACGATCCGTATCATCTCACGGATGTGATCGGTTGCTTTCGGATACTTCCACGCGCGCTTCACATTCAATTTTTCCAAATCGTCAAAAAACGCCGCTTCGTACGGCGTGACGAATTCAAAAATGGTGGTGTGCGCCGCCTCTGCCGCGCGGATGATTTTATCGTCAACGTCGGTGATATTCATTACGTGTCTGACGCGCAAGCCGGCATATTCGAGCGCGCGGCGCAGGATATCTTCAAAAATGTACGTGCGGAGATTCCCAATGTGTGCATAATTATATGCGGTGGGCCCGCAGGTATATAAACCAACCCGATCCTCACGGATGGGTTTGAATAATTCTTTTCGGCGGGAGAGGTAATTATAGATTCTGAACGGATGCATAACGGTATATCGCGACTCGCGTCATTAGAAATCTAAACAAGTTTTTTCCATTTGAGCAGCGCGTAGATGAATCCGGTCGTAAGCCCCATCAGGCCAAGAATCGTCCAGAATGCGTCGGGCCGTTCAGTGAGAGGGATGTTGTCGATATTCATGCCGTAGATGTTTGCAATTGCCGTCGGAATAAAACTGATGAACGCAATGATGGTGAAAACGCGCATGGTTTCGTTGATCTTTGCAGTGAGCAGCGAGTTATTGGTTTCATAAAGGGCGTCAAGCGTTTCCTTATGATTTTCAAGAAGATGCCACACTTTGAGGTATTCGCCAAAAAGGTCGGCGAGAAGCGGCCGCACTTTTTCTCCATAGAGTTCTGTTCCCTGACGTATCAGTGAGTCAAGGGTGAGTTGCTGGGGTTTGAACGCGCGCCGGAAATCAAGGACATTCCGGCGCAGGAGCGCGATATCTTCAAGAATTTCTTTTTCGCGGCCCGCAAAAATCTGCTCTTCAAGGACGTCAATTTGTTCTTCAATGGTGTCAAGTTCTTTGAGCGAAATGCCGAGGAGGTGCCGGAGAAGATAATAGAGAAGATGGATGGGCGTTCTGTTGTAATGGCTGTGTTCGGCGCGAACATCTTCGCATGTGTGCCAAAAATCCTCAAGCGCCGCGACGTCACCATACTGCACGGAGATTAAGACATTCGGCATGAGAATGAAATCAATCTCCCGCGCGATGGTCTTTTTCTCCGCGCCGAGGAAACTCGGAAAATAAAACACCATGAAGAGATGATTGTCATAATTTTCTACGCGCTGGCGCATAGTCGGCGTGAGGAGTTCTTCAATGACAACAGGATGTATGTCCGGAAAACGGCGGGCGAGTTCATCAATATCCTCTTTGCCGGGGTGCACGAGGGAAATCCACGAGATGTCTTTTATCTTGAGTTCGCGCATACAATATGATGATATAATATATAAGTATACAAAAGCCCTGTCAAAAAAGCCATTGTTGATAAGTGAGAAGTCCGAAGTCGGATTAAAAAAACGTCGGCGTAGAACCTTGAAAATGAAGCTCCACGGTCAAGCCCGTGGTGTTCTGGTGCTGTTGATAAAAAAATAAGGAGGGGTGGATTATGCGATTTAACCGAGTCATGATGTTGACGGGAATTCTTTGTATCGCGAGCGCGGCGTTTATCGCGATGGTGTATCCGAAATTTGAGTGGTACGAAATGACATCCGGAAGATCGTATGAGATGATGACAAGTAATTCCGTGGTAATGGCGTGGCTTTCGTTCGGGCTCTTCGGATTCGGGTCTTTGTTGGCCGGATTGGAGGGGGTTGCTTTTGTTCTCGATCGTCTCATTTTTTTGTCGTCTCCCGTGCCTGTTTCTCTCTCACGATTGAAAAGATCCGATGTCGTACGCGAGGTGCGGTCAGTAGAACCGTTTGTGTGCGAGGTGTGCTTGAAGCCGCTCGCAGAAAAGGACTTTGACGCCCGCCGCCATCTGTATCGGCACAAAAAGTGCGACAAGGGGATTTGGTACAGGATGGCTTAACGAGAGCTTGACAAGTTATGCTGTTTTATGCTACTTATAGTTCGTAAAGTTGTTTGACAACGAATGATCTGCAATTATTTTTTATCAGCGGAGGAGGATAGATAATGAAAGATGGGAAGCCGCAGATCCCCCGACCGAGTATGGCCCAGCACACCGTTTGGTGGTATGCGAATAGGATGTTCGCTCGGGAATTTTCGATCCGTTTGCATGCAGACGGATCGCGTGAGAATATCAACGATGCTGAAATTCTTTCCTACGGGACGTGGCTTCGCAGGGAGGTGCGTCGGATTTCCCGTGATCCCGCCCGGCAAGTCATGATCCGTGAGTACCCCGATGATGGTGACAAGCCAAAAGGGCGTCGCCGCATCGCGCTCTTTGTGAATTGTATCTCGCCGCGATGCGCGAGCGAAGACCACGCGCATCCGCGGTACGCATAAAAATCGCAGTCCGAATCTCAACATCAGCGACACGTCGGTCGCTGATTTTTATTCTCCTTCCCGAAATCCCTCGAAGTCGGACTTCGAGGGATTCGAGGGATTTTGCGGGATTTAATGCAAAATTAGCACTCTTGACAGGAGAGTGCTAATTGCCCTATGATGAGCGCAGTGCTTAAAGAACGCCAAAAATCAATACTTGAAGTCGTGATTCAGGAGTATATAAAGACCGCGCGGCCGGTCGCGTCGCGGGATGTGATCAGGCGCGGCTGGCGCGAGGCAAGTCCGGCGACCATCCGGAACGAGATGCATGAATTGGACGAACGCGGCTATCTCACTCAGCCCCATACGTCCGCGGGGCGCATTCCGACTGATCGCGGGTACCGTTTTTTTGTGGATCATCGCAAGGGAGAGTCGGGCCCGGATACATTAGTGCGCCGCATGGTTGACCGCGTTTTTTCGCTCCGCGATGAGGAGCGGTTTATGAAGGAGCTGGGAAAAGCATGCGCGCATCTTTCCGGAATGTTTGTTGCCGTGTCCACGGATGATCGTGACGGGTGGTATCGTTCCGGACTTGCCGAATTATTTGAAGAACCCGAATTTGAGGACTTTGACGAGCTGAGAACTTTTGCGCAGTTTGTGGACGCGCTGGACGATTATCGGGGACGGTTCAATGCAATGATGAACAATAAAAATATGACTCTTTTTATCGGCGAGGAGAATCCATGGGAGGATTTGCATCACTACAGTATTGCATGCACCCCGTGGCGCCACCCAAAAGGATTTGAAGGCAGTATCACTTTTATCGGTCCCACGCGCATGGACTATGCGCGGGTGATGTCGCTCATGAGATATCTTTATGAATACTGACGAGCGGACTAATATAACGGAAGATTCGATTGACGATGCGTCCGACGGCGCGGATTTGGAAATGGTCGCGGATGAAGAAAATGATCTTGGCGCGGTGCGGGCGAAACTCGGCGCGCTGAAGGACGAACTTGTCACGTGCGGGAAAGAACGGAAGGAATACTTGGAAGGATGGCAGCGGGCGCGGGCTGATTATGTGAATTATAAAAATGAAGAAATAAAGCGACTCGATGAGGCTGACGTGCGAATAAGTGCCCGAATAGTGTATGCATTTCTTCCTGTACTGGATAGTTTTGAGCAGGGGTTCGCGGCCGGGCGCTCATCAGGGTTTGAACAGGGCGTCGCGGCGATCCACTCTCAACTCGTTGATTCGCTTAAAAAACAAGGTCTTGAACAGATGGTCGTGAATCCCGGCGATGAATTCAGGCCGGATGCGCATGAAGCGATTGGCGAGGTGGAGTCGAATATCGCACCGGGAAGCATCGGCGCGGTTCTCCAGAAAGGGTATACGCTGAACGGCCGGGTGTTGAGGCCCGCACGGGTGAGTTTGTCAAAAACAAAAGGTCAATAAAATCTATTAAAGTCGGACTTCAATAATTTGATAAAAGTAAATATCTATATCTATGCCAAAAATTTTAGGAATAGATTTGGGAACGACGAATTCCGCGATGGCGGTCATCGAGGGCGGCGAGCCCAAAATTATTGAAAATAAGGAAGGGACCCGCACGACTCCCTCAATGGTCGCTGTGTCCAAATCCGGAGACCGGTTAATCGGACTTCTCGCGAAGCGTCAAGCGGTGACGAATCCGAAAAATACGCTTTTCTCGATTAAGCGTTTGATCGGAAGAAAATTGAGCGATACGGAAGTCCAGCGTGACAAAGCATGGCTTCCGTATGAACTTCAGGGCGGGTCAAGCGGCGGCGTTGAGGTGAAGATGGGAGAAAAGTGGCACCGGCCGGAGGAAATCTCGGCAATGGTGCTCCAGAAATTGAAACAGGATGCGGAGGAGCGGATCGGCGAAAAGATAACCGAAGCCGTCATTACGGTCCCCGCATATTTTGACGATGCGCAGCGCAAAGCAACACAGGCGTCAGGCGAGATCGCCGGCTTTAAGGTGCGCAGAATTTTGAATGAGCCGACGGCGGCCGCGCTCGCCTATGGATTCAATAAAAAGAAAAATGAGCAGATCGTGGTCTACGATTTTGGCGGCGGCACATTTGATTTGTCAGTGCTTGAAGTGACCGAGGATACGATTGAGGTAAAGGCGGTGGGCGGCGACACGCACTTGGGCGGCGATGATTTTGATCAGCGGATTATCAAATGGATTGCGGAAGAATTTCGCAAGGATCAGGGGATTGATCTTTCCAAAGACACGCTCGCGCTCCAGCGGCTGAAGGAAGCGGCGGAGCGCGCGAAGCATGAACTTTCCACCACGCCGGAGACGGAAATCAACCTTCCTTTTATCACGTCAGACCAATCGGGCCCGAAACATCTGGTGATGCGTTTTGGCAGGGGCAAACTTGAGGAACTCGTGGGCGACATGATTGATAAGTCAATTGACATCACGCGTTCAGTCGTGAAAGACGCGGGATTTCAATTGGGCGAGATTGATGAAGTGATTCTCGTCGGCGGCCAAACTCGGATGCCCGCGATGATTGAGAAAGTGAAAAATCTTTTCGGAAAAGAACCGAATCGCTCGATCAATCCCGATGAAGTGGTTGCCCTGGGGGCGGCAGTGCAGGCGGGAATTCTGCAAGGCGAGGTGAAAGACGTGTTATTGCTTGATGTGACGCCTTTGTCGGTCGGCATTGAGACGCTTGGAAGCGTGATGACGCGGATCATTGAGAGGAATACGACTGTCCCGACGGCAAAATCGCAGATCTTTTCAACCGCGGCGGACAGTCAGACATCGGTGGAAATTCATGTTCTTCAAGGCGAGCGCGAGATGGCGAGCGACAATAAAACCCTCGCGCGGTTTATCCTTGACGGCATTCCGCCCGCACCCCGCGGAATGCCGCAAATTGAGGTCACGTTTGATATTGATGCCAATGGCGTGCTCTCGGTTAAGGCGCGCGACAAAGCAACGGGCAAAGAGCAGTCAGTCCGTATTGAAGCGTCCACCGCGCTCTCCAAAGAAGAAATTGAACGGATGAAGCGCGATGCCGAGGTGCATGCGGATGAAGACCGCAAAAAACGGGAGGAAACGGAAGTGCGCAATGTCGCGGATACCCTGGTGTATACGGCGGAAAAAGCGTTGCGCGATGGAGGGGATAAAATTCCTGCGGAAGTCAAAAATGAGGTTGAGTCAAAAATTACGGCCCTTAAAAATGTAAAAGATGGCACGGATATTGATGCGATCCGCCGCGCGACGCAGGAGTTATCCACTTCTCTGCAGAAGATCGGGGAGGTACTCTACAAAAATACCCCGGGCGATAAAAATACTTCCGGCGATGGCGGGTAGGGTCCGTCTTCTGATAGAGGGGGCACGGGCGGAGATGCGAAAAATACCACTTAAACAACTTGCACTTTCATTTTGTGCCATAGGAATCAGCGGCGCGGCGTTTTGGTTGTGGGAGCGCGCCATCCCTTCCCTTATTGCGGGAGAATTCGGGAGCTACAGCGCATTGCTTCTGCCGCTTGGCGGGCTTGTGATCTCGGGTGCTTTATTTACCCTCATGGCATTTTTTGTACAGTCAGCGGCCGTGCGTATTCCCGCGGCCGCGGCAATCGCAGGAATCCCGTTTGCGTTCTTCGCGGAATGGACGGTTCCCGCAGGTGCGGTTGCGGGAGCGGCAATTTTTTCGGCGATCTTTGCGGCGCACCGCATGTCGCGGGAATTTTCATTGTCCTTGGGCCTTGGAATCTCGCGCGCCGCGAAATTCGGACTCCCGCTCTTTTTTACCATCGCCGCGCTTGCGGTCTCCACGTTCTATGCGGCTCGCATCACCGAAGCGCAGGCGATCACCGCACTGTTCCCGCGCTCGGTGATTGATTTTACGCTGTCCAGATTCACGGCATTGCGCGCACCCGCGGGACTTCCCAAAATTACAAAAGATATGACGGTGGACGAACTGCTCGGAGAACTCGTGATCCAGCAGCTTCAGCAGGGAGAGCTTCTTGGCGGAGCGCCCAAGGAGGAGCTCGCGCGGCTTCTCGCGCGCGAACGGGAGAGTTTTGCGGCGCAGTTCGGCATTACGATTCGAGGCGACGAGAACGTGCTTGACCTTTTTTATGGCGCGGTGACGAATCGTTTGCAGGACCTCTTCGGGCCGTACCGCGTCTATCTGCCCTTGGCGTCGGCGGTCGCATTCTTTTTTGCATTTAAACTCGTGACCTATCCTCTCTATTTTTTTGCCGTTGCGCTGACTGCGTTCTTGATTTGGCTCATGCGGGTCACTAAAATACTGACAAGCGAGACGCGAACAATCAGCATTGAGAAATTGGCGCTGTAACGGTACAATAATTTAGCACTACGAAATTATGGCAAAAGATTACTATAAAATTTTGGGAGTTGCGCGGAATGCCACGAAAGAGGATATCAAAAAGGCGTTCCGGCAGCTTGCGCACAAATACCATCCCGATAAAGGCGGCGATGAACAGCGTTTCAAGGAGATCAATGAGGCGTATCGTGTGCTTTCTGACGAGCGGACGCGCGCGCAGTACGACCAGTTCGGCCGTGTGTTTGACGGGGGCGCGGGGCAGCAGGGCGGGTTTGAGTGGCCCGGAGGATTTCGGTTTGATTTTGGCGGGCCGTTTGAGGAGGGCGGGCGCGGATTCGGCGATTTTGATTTCTCTGAAGTATTTGAGGATTTTTTCGGCGGCGGCCGCCGGACCAAAGCGGAACGCAGAGGCCGCGATGTCCGCGCGGATGTGGAGATTACGTTTGAAGAATCAATCCTCGGCACAAAAAAGGAGATTGATCTCTACAAGGTCATGCGGTGTGAACGATGCGGCGGATCCGGCGGCGAGCGGGGAACGGCGCTGAAGACCTGCGGGACATGCGGGGGCAAAGGAAACATCCAGCGAACCCAGAAAACGTTTTTAGGATCAGTGACACAGGTTTCAACTTGTCCCGAGTGTGTGGGTACCGGCAAGCGGCCGGAGATTTCCTGCAGTGAATGCCGGGGGCGCGGGACGCTTGAAAAATATGACCACGTCGAAGTGGTTGTGCCGAAAGGCGTTCGCGATGGCGAGATGCTCAAGATGAGCGGACGGGGGGAGGCATCGCTGTCCGGCGGAATTCCGGGGGATCTGTATCTGACGATACATGTTGCTTCCCATAAGACCCTGCGCAGACAAGGAGACGATATTATTATGAAGCTGCCGATCAAACTCTCGCAAGCGATTCTTGGCGACACAGTGGAGATTGAAACCATTGATGGAGCACTCCGGTTCAAAATTCCAGAAGGAACGCAGTCCGGCGATATCCTCAAAGTCCGCGGCAAAGGAGCCCATACTGCTTCGGGTTATGGCCGCGGCGATCTCCTTATTGAAATAAAAATTGAGATACCGAGAAAACTTTCCCGAAAACTTCGGGATACGATTGAAGAATTAAAGGATGAAGGATATTAAAACCGCGGGGATTGCCCCGCGGTTTTAATTGCATAAACTTCTGTATAAGCCTCCACAAAATTAAACCTTATAACTCTTAAATTATGAATCCCTCGAAGTCCGACTTCGAGGGGTTTTTATTCAAGAGTGACACCCTGGAGAAATTCGAATTTTATATCCTCTATCCAGTTTTTCATCATTTCTAAATAATCCCTCGAAGTCGGACTTCCGTACATTTCGTGGAGAAAGTTTCGTTGAGTTACTGATGGGAAATTAGGAAGTCCAATATAGTCCATATAACTGCTCCAACGGTAACTGGCTAAAAATCTGATAGCCTCATTCGGGTCCTTTACCTTTTGATCTCTCCATTCCGGCATAATAAGATCTAAGGGATTGAGATGAATATAATGCGGTAAGTAAAGCAAGTGAGATTCTTTTGCGACATGCACCGCCTTAAATTTTCCTTGCAAAAGATGGCCGACTCGTTCATATTTTTTATTGAAATAATTGGTATATCCAGTGCCAAATTTTCTCATAAACTCAGTGATTCCTCCTTCAATTTTTTGACGAAGGAGCAAATGATAATGATTCGGCATTGCACAAAAACAGAGTATTTCAACCAACAGATCTCTCGGTTTGCGCCTTTTGTGTGGCAGTTCTGATTCTTTGGAGACATGGTGCCTCACATCAAATGCGGGTGCTTTGTCGTTAAACTCAAAAAGATCGTGAATAAAACGAAAGTAGTCTCCCTGATTCATAAAAATAGTTCTCTTCTCTACACCGCGATTAAAAATATGGTAGATCTCATCTGTGATAAAATGTGGTCTTTCAATCATAATGAATGTTTATAATCCCTCGAAGTCGGACTTCGAGGGATTATAACATGGAAATGAGGGGGGGGAAAAAGAATAATGAGGAGGTGGGGAAAAGGTGTTGATAAGAAAAGGTTGACGGATTGGGCGGGGAGAATAGAATTGGGAGCATGTGGCGGAACGTGATAAAGTTTTTCGGAGTGGGACTTGGGGTGGCGTTCTTGGGGCTCGGAACTCTATCGGTCATTGATTATGTCCGATATAAAAAGAGTCCTGAATATCGGGCGGTCAAGGAATTAGAAAAAATTAAGAAAGAATACGCCGAAGATCCCTATGGCGGGGAAACGCCCGAGGAGACGCTTCGGTTTTTTGTTGAGGCGTTAAAAAAGGGAGATACTGAACTCGCGGCAAAGTACTTCGTATTGGACAAACAGGAGGAATGGAAAGAAGAGCTTGCGAGGATAAAGGACAGGGGGTTATTGGGAGAGATGATGAAGGATTTAGAGAGAGTGAAAAAGAGTAAGAGTGATGAAAAGCAAGTATTCTTTTCTGCTACCAATGAAGAACAGGTCGTCTCTGTTTTGGTTGATATACAGAAGCATGTAAACGGAAAATGGAAAATTGCAGATTTATGAAGTTTTTAAGAAGAGTATTTTATGGGGCCTTGCTTGTTGCAACGCCTCTTTTTGTGAGCGCATACGACGATGACACAACGCATCGTGCACTGACTGATGAAATAGTGAAGTTTTTTAATACAAGATTTCAGGATTTAGAAATCTCGGATAAAGACGCAGAATACATTATTGAAGGGAGTAAAGATGAAGACGCATTTGGCCGCTGGATGCATCATTACTATGATCCGGTGCATGAGCGCGGGCTTGAATATCTTGGGATAGAGTGGCAGAGCGCGAAGGATTGGGCAGGTGACACGGTTGCGCAGGCAACATATCGGATTCACGATTTTCCGGAGCGGACGCTCTATGGCCGCGTGAAGGACGCGTTCAGCGGGGAAACCGATTACTCATGGGAACGGGGTGTGTATGAAATGGCGTGGGGCAACAGAAAGCGCGCGTTTGAAGCGCTGGGGCACACGCTTCATCTTCTGGAAGATATGGCAGTGCCGGATCATACGAGGAATGATCCGCATCCTGCGTTGGGAAGTCGGCTGTCAGGAGTTGCGCCTGAATTTGTCGCGACTTTTCTAGAAACGCATGATGTGACGAACGGAAGTCCGTATGAAGCATTTGCACGATTTGAACGTGGATCATTGCGAGTTGTGGATACGTTGAATAATGAAAAGCTAGTGAATCTTGATTCCTTTATTGAATATATTGAAGCAGTCGCAAAATATTCCAATAGCAAATTTTTTAGTAGAGATACAGTAAATTCTCCGAAATATCTACTACCAGAAATTGCAGAGAAAAAATTAGAAAAATTAAGTGATGGAGAGTTATATCTTTTTGGTTATTCTCGAGATTCTTCGCGTTTAATTTTGATCAAAGGAGAAAATAAGTGGCGTGATCCTCTATATTACCTTAATGATCCAGATCACAAAATCCTCACCGACTACTGGTCCCGACTTTCTCGTCAAGCCGTGCTTCATGGCGCCGGGGTGG
>CAYIAH010000017.1:0-13609 GCA_964361495.1 uncultured Candidatus Saccharibacteria bacterium
ACGGGGAATCGAACCCCGGTTCCTAGGCTGAGAACCTAGTGTCCTGGGCCACTAGACGATAAGGGCACTTTGGCAGACGGGGAACCCAGCGTCTGAACCACTAGACGATACGAGCCATTTAGAACAAAATAGAAATAGGACTTTTACAAAATCGTTTCTCCGTTCCCCCACTACTATAAGGAAAAAAATATGTTCGATCAAGCCCTAATTCTTGAAAACATGGAACATTTGAGACAACCGAATGGCGCATTCATTGCCGCGCCGACTCATGACTATTCGGCGCTGTGGATCCGCGACCATCTTTTTATGACTTTCTGCTATTATTATCTCGGCAGAGCGCATGACGAAAAACTCATTCAGGGCCTTCAGGTCATTTTCAATGTATTCCATACCCAGCGGCACAAACTCGAACGCATCATGCATCCGCGCGACAGCCAAGGAAAGCTCATTATTCCAGAACTTATCCACGCGAAATATGATCCCGTGACGCTTCACGAAGTGACCCGCGACTGGGGGCATCACCAGCTTGATGCAACCGGCCTGTTTCTGTATATCGTTGCCGATCTTGACCAAAAAAATATCTCCGTGCTGCGGGATAAGGGAGACCGAGAAATTCTTCAGCTTCTCGTATTCTATCTTCACAACGTCCAATACTGGCGCGAGCCGGACAACGGCATGTGGGAAGAGTGTCTCATCAGAAGGAGCTCTTCCATCGGCGCGGTCGTCGGCGGCCTGTCATACATCCAGCGGCGGGGACTTGCAACAGTGCCTATTGAACTCATCACGAAAGGACGCAACGAACTTCATCGCATACTTGAATGGGAATCCAGAGATCGCTGCGCGGTTGCGCATCACGATCATACCTGCGACGCCGCGCAACTTTTTCTTATCTGGCCGTTTAACATCATTGATCGCGATACTGCTGACCTGATTCTCTCCCGCATCATCAATGGCTATCACCATAATGGCGCCTATCGCACGCTCATTCAGCCATTCGGCATTCATCGTTATTGGGGAGACGACTATCGCAGATCAAAAAACGACATCTCCGCGCAATGGCAGTGGGAATTTCTGCTTGCGATCATCTACGCCCAGCGACATGATTATGACGCCGCGCGTATGTGGTTTCAACGGGCCGCAGGACGCATCACAGAACAGGGATACATTACCGAAGCGTTTACCGACGAGGGGCCAAATGACCACACGCCGCTTGGCTGGAACCATGCATTAGCGCTTATTGCATTCAGCAAGTTTCCACGGGAACTTCAGGAAAAAATTCTCGCGCAATAAAGAAAATCATCCCGCTTCGGGATGATTTTAAAATTTACCTCTACTGCATGCACGAACGATACTCTTCTGCCGCACTCTCCGGGGTCTTGGTGTTGACAAAACAATCGGTGCTGAATTCAAATCCTGCAATTACGACATTCTTTTCCAGTGCTCCTCCTGTCGCACCAATAACTCCCGCGCACGCTCCGGATGCGCCATAATTTCTTCCACCGCCTTTTCCATTCTCATTGCCTGGCTTCCTTTTATCAAAACGAGATCGCCCGGCTCGAGTAACGCATCAAGAGCTCTGCCCGCGGACACCGAATCGTCAAAATGCATCACCTGTTCGCGGCTCAATGCCCGCGCATGCGGTTCCGCACCGCGGCTTAATGCCTCATCCGCAATAAATTTCGCGCGCGGGCCCACCGTGATCAAAATATCAAGAAACTCGGCGGCACGGTCTCCGATCGAGCGGTGCGCCTGTTCGGTAAAACGGCCCAGCTCCAGCATATCGCCGAGCATCGCGATTTTTCTTTTTCCCGGAAGTGCGGCGACCGTCTCAAGAGCCGCGCGCATTGATTCGGGCGCGGCATTATAGGTGTCGTCAATAATCAAAGAATGTTTGATGCCTTTGATGAGCCGCAGCCGCCCGGGCGGCGGCGTGTAATCGCGGAGCGCCTCCGCAATCTCCACAAGATTCATTCCGGTTGCGAGCCCGACTGCCGCCGCGGCAGTGGCGGCATACGCATGCGGTTCGCCAAATGCCCCATGAAGCCGTACCGGCACAACGCTTCCTTTATACTCAATTTTGAACGTGATGCCGTCGGGCGTCTCTCCCACATCCTGATTCTCAATAGTCTGAAATTTATAATTCGTCATCCTCACCGACGCATGCGCTTCGACGCCAAATGTTGTCACGGATGCGTTTGTAACACTCTTCATGGCCACTACCGCATAGTCATCATGATTGAGAATCGCATGCCCTGTCTTCGGGAGCGCGGACACCATTTTTGCCTTTTCGCGAATCAGCTCTTCCGGATCGGCAAAAAATTCAACGTGCACGGGAATATCGCCAATCGCAGTTGCTACCGCAATGTCCGGAGACGCGATGGACAACAAATAGTCCATGTCACCGGGGCGGTCAATGCCGTATTCAAGAATAAGTATCTCCGGATAGATTTCTTCACGAAACACTACCCGCAAAACTGCTCCTGCGAGACCAAAAAGCCATCGCCGAACATTTCTTCCGTAATGCGGCAATCCGAGAATTACGAGCGGCATGCCGATCTCATTATTATAATTTTTCTCTGCGTTTCGCACCCGATATCTTTTCTTCAGCGCCGCATAGACCGCATGACGCGTCGAGGTCTTCCCCACCGAGCCGGTAATTCCAATGATCTTCGGCTGGTATCGCCGGATCGTTGCCCGCGCGACCAGCGCCAAAATTTTCTGAAGTATTGATTTTTTTAACATGGTGGATTTCTGGCCGGCGAATAAATTATTTTTCATCCGGCGGCACTTCATAGTAATTCAATATGAATTCCGCCAAATCGTGAAATGCCGGCGTCAAGGTATTCGCCGCGAATCGGTTTCCTTTTGGTTCGTTCAATTGTAACAATATCAGGAATCTTGGATCAAACGCCGGCGCATAACCGACGAATGAATGTATGACGCGATCCGTGTCATATCCTTTCCCGTCGCGGCGCGGAATCTGGGCAGTACCGGTTTTGCCCGCGACAAAATATCCCTTCACTCCCGCGCGATTCTCAAAGCCAGTGCGCACCGCTCCCACAAGCATTTTGCTTAACGATTCCGCCGTCTCGGGCGAAACGATTCGCCGTATCTCCTTCGGAACATACCGTATCTCAACTCCGGAATCATCAATAATTTTCTCGGTGATGTACGGCTTCATGAGCACTCCGCCGTTCGCGAGCGCCCCAATCGCCGACGCCAAACCAAGAGGCGTCACCGCGATCCCCTGCCCGAAAGACGCGGTCATGTAATCAATGTCGCGGCCGCGAGAAAGATTTGAAACGTTTCCCGAGACCTCGCCGGGAAGATCCACGCCTGTTTTTGAACCAAAACCGAATTGTGTGAGATATGAAAAATGCCGCTCTTGTCCAAGAAGACGCGCGACATGCACTGCTCCGGTATTGAGCGATTTTTCGAGCACCTGCGTCATTGTCTGAACCCCGTATGCCTTTTCATCGAAATTTTTAATCGTGTAACTCCCGATACGAATCTCGCCGGTATCGCGATAGGTGGACTCGGGGGTTACCACTTTTTCCTCAATGCCTGCGGCCATGGTAATCGGTTTTATCACCGATCCGAGCTCGTAGCGCGACTCCACCAGAGGATTTAGGAATACGGAAAAATCTTTTTCTTTTGAAAATGCGTTGGGGTCAAAAGTGGGCACTGCCGCAAGCGCGAGAATCCGTCCGGTTTTTGGTTCAAGGACGAGCGCCGCGCCCGATGCGGCCCCCCATTTTTCCTGAACGGCTTTGAGCGCGGCCTCCGTTTCCCGCTGGATATTGAAATCGAGCGTTACCACCACCCGCGAGCCCTCGCCCGGTGGCTTAATGATCCTCTTTCCAAGCGCTAAAAGTAATGCCGTTCCCGATGAATCGTCTATGCCCTCAAGAAATCCCGGTGTCGCGGCAAGATCTTTTTCATAAAATCGTTCAAGGCCGTATCTGCCCTCCTCGCGCGATGTCTCTTTTCTCACAAATCCAATGGCATGCGCGCCAAGCGTCCCGTGCGGATACACGCGCTGCGTTTCCTTTTCAAGAAAAATGCCGACAGGGACGTCATTTTCAAAAACACGCACCTCTTCATCGTTCAGATTCCGCGCCACAATTTCATACGGATCATCCTTGTTCTCCAGTTTTTTAAGAATCGCTTCCTCATCGAGCCCGAGCAATTCTTTCAGGAACGCGGCAACCTCAACGGGATTTGATACATGTTTTGGCGCGACCACAAGCGTATGCGCCGCTCGATTGAGCGCGAGCGGAATCAGTTCTCCCCGCTTATCCTTTGCGAAAATTCTTCCTCGTTCGGGCGCCGTTTCCCGCACCGCAGTATGCTGTTTTTCCGCGAGTGCTTCGTATTCGCGGTGACGCACAATCTGGAGCATAAAAAGTCGGCCGACGAGCACCGCGAACGCCAATAAAAAAAAGAGGAAGACGATCGTCATCCGCTTCTGAAGGCCGGAGTGTACGGGAGAGCGCGCCATTCGTCGCATCGTATGATAACATTATTTCCCGCGCCAAGGGCGCGGGGTATAAATCCCGCCGTAGAGTGAGGATTTAATCCTCACTCTACGGCTTCCTTGAAGGAGGGAGGCAGTGAGCGAAGCGAGCGTCGGAAGGGTTGAAGCACTGCTTCAACGGGCGATTCCGCGAGCCGTGCGAAGCACGTGCGAGCGGGAAGAATCACCCCGGGTCTTTCGCGCGCGAAGCGCGAGGGTTTCCCCCTCCGAGGAAACATCACGGCCGGAGTTCCCGACGAACAGATACCGCTACATTTTCCGGCGTGAGGTAACGAATCTTTGAAACTTTTACCATGTCTTTAATCTCATCGTTCTCGGACGTCCCGAGAGCTGTTTCCTGACGCCGCACGTCCAATTCCAGTGCGACATTTTTTTTGGTAAGCACCGCGGCGAGCGACGTAAATTCAACCAGCGAAAACCGCATCTGGAATGTCCAGTAAAAAAGGATAAAGTAACATACTCCGAACAGCGCCATCGAGACGCCGAATATGCTTACCATCATTCTTTGCGGTATTCGCATGAGAAAAAGAAACATGGGTAATTATTGTATTTAATACTATGAGACTATGAGGTCATCTGAAAACTCTCAATCTCGCGACGAAACAGAATTTTCAGATAGCCTCTCCGATTGACGCGCCTGTCACGGCTGCCCGCAATTTTGCCGAACGGGCGCGCGGATTCATTTTGATTTCTTCGCGCCCCGCGCGTATCGGTTTTTCAGTCAGCGCCCGGAGCTTTCCCTGCGCCTGTCCTTCTTTTATAAATGTCTTCACAATTCTGTCCTCAAGCGAATGGAATGAAATCACGGCAATTTTTCCCCCGGGAACGAGCACATTCACTGCCGCGCGAAGCGCCACCCCAAGATTCCCCAATTCATTGTTGACTGCAATCCGAAACGCTTGAAATGTTTTGGTTGCCGGATGAATTCGTTCCCGGCGTCCGCGCGGGATGCCCCCTTCAATTATTCGGACAAGTTCGAGCGTGCGCCTGATACGGCCATTCTCGCGGCTTCGTACGATTGCCCTCGCAATCCGTGCGGCAAAACGCTCTTCCCCGAATTCCGCAAGCATTTTTTCAAGTGCTCCCTGTGTCCACGTATTCACTATTTCTTCTGCGGTGAGGGGGGATGCGGCGTTGTATCTCATGTCAAGCGGCTCATCCCGCAGAAATGAAAATCCCCGTCCCGAGTATTCAATGTGATGCGAACTGAATCCAAGATCGAAAAGAACACCGTGCACTTTTCTCATCATTTTCTTACTCTCCGCAATCCGCGCAATGTTCACATAATTATCACAGATCGCTTCCGCATTTCTCACTCCCGACGTCAATACGTTCGTCCGCAATTCCTCTACGAGCGCGCAATCCCAGTCAATGCCGATTATTTTCCCGCGTTGTCCTAGGCGTTGCGCAAGCGCTATTGCATGCCCCCCGCCATTCACCGTCGCATCAATGTATATCTGCCCCGGTTTGGGATCAAAAATTTCAAGAACTTCTTTCAGCAATACTGGCCTGTGAATTTTCCAATTTCCAATTTCCAACTGATAATGAGGATTTAAAATTCATTCAAAATTGCACAATTGATAATTAAAAATCTCAATACAATCCAAGCTCTCCCAACTTCTCCGCAATCATATCAGTGTTCTTCTCAACATCGTCCTTATAGTTCGTCCACCGCTCTTCATCCCAAATCTCAAGCCGGTTATATACTCCCGCAATCACAATGCGCTGCGCCAATCCCGCGTATTGTTTTAAATATTCAGGAATCAGGATTCGTCCGAGCTGATCAAACTCAACTTCCACTGCCCCTGCCATCATCAACCGCATGAAGCTGCGCGTCGTGGTTGACCCCATGGGAAGTGCTGCGAGTTTTTCAGTAAGCTTGCCCCACTCACCCATCGGGTAAAGGAACAAACAGTTATCAAGACCCCGTGTGAGAATTGCCCGCAGTCCAAGTTCTTTACGCATCTTCGCAGGAATAGCAAGACGCTTTTTCGCATCAAGCGTGTGCTGGTATTCTCCAATCAACATATCCCCAAAAAGAGTTAGTTATCCACAGAATCTTCCACAATTTCCCACTTCATTTCTATTTTATTCCACCTCATTACATCATGCAATACCTTATCGCCACTTCTTGTATAAAAATAAAAGTGGCTTATGTAAGCCACTTAAATTAAAAACTAGTTGGATTATCCACTGGTAATTCACAGTCTCTCATTCAGCTCTGCAATTACTGTGCCGCCAATGTGGTAATTCCCTGAAAAACATGCATCACAGAAATTATTCATGCCAAGACCTTGCGTTCCTTCGAGGACTGCTTGTTTAAGTCCCATCAAGCTCAAGTAGGCAAGAGAGTCAGCGCCGATCTCTTCACGAATGCGTTCAATGTCGCCGCCATGCCGCCGCGCCGCAAGCTCATGCGGGATTTCATTGGTATTAATCCCATACCAGCAGGGATATCCGATGGGGGGCGATGATATTCTCATAGATACTTCCCGCGCGCCTGCATCGCGGAGCTTCTTTATAATTTTCTTTGCAGTGCGCGCCCTGACGATTGAATCGTCAACGAGTATCACTCTTCGATTCCGCACTTTTTCGGGGATCATATTGAATTTAATATTCATCGCCTCATCTCTTTGCGCATCGGTCTTCTCAATAAAAGTCCGGCCGACATAATGATAACGAAACACGGCCATTTCTAATGGAATTCCCGATGCGCGGGAAAATCCGATTGCCGAATCGGTTCCCGAATCAGGCACTGGCACAACAATATCCGCATCAACCGGTCCCTCGCGCCATAAATTTCTTCCCATGAGTTCGCGCACATGCTGAATTCTCCCGCCATTCAATATACTGTCGGGCCGGGAAAAATATACGAATTCAAAGAGACACGGTTTCTGAAATTTCGCACATTCGTCCCGCGATTCGCTGCCGATCTGTCGCGAAATTATTTCTTCGCGAGCGCGAAGGATCACCATCTCTCCCGGCATGACCTCCCGCACAAAAGTTCCGCCGAGCACATCGCACACCGCACTCTCCGACGCAAAAAAAGTAGCGGCTCCTCTTTTTCCAATCACCAAAGGGCGATTGCCGGTCCGATCCCGCGCGCCAATCACCATATCTTTATATAACGCAACAAGCGCATACGTGCCGTGCGCTTGCCGCAATGCCTCGGCTAGCGCTCCTTCAAACGTTCTTTGCGATGAAAAATGGATCGTGGCCGCAATGATTTCAGTATCAGTGGTCGTCGAGAACTGATACCCCCATACTTTGAACCCGAGACGCAGTGACTCAATCCCTACAAGGTTTCCGTTATGCGCGAGATAGAATGCCAAGTCGCGAAATAACCCTCTAATCGGTTGGATGTTATCCGGCGTGCTTGATCCGGTAGTGGAATATCGGACATGTCCGATACCGCTCTTTCCGTACATACGCACAGGGGCATCATAAAAGACAAAATCAACCATGCCCATCTTACGGCGTTCAGCGTATTTTTCTTCTCCTTGATATACGACGGCGCCGGTGCTTTCCTGACCGCGATGCTGCTGCGCCCACAAGCCGATACGAACACGCTCTATCACATCTTCGTCGGAGACAATGCCGAATATACCGCACATTTCCCCTCCTCATCACTACGAGGCTTATCCTCGTAGTGATTTCCGGTGTTTATTACTGGCTTTTGCTCATCAAAAATTCTTTTCCATGTCCGAGATCAATCCGAATGGATTGAAGACCCCGTTCTTTGCATATCGGACATTGGTCTGCCGGATATAAAGGCGCGAGATCCTCTTTCAAAAGCGCAGTGAACTTTTCGACGTTGAGCGTCGCGGCAGTCACTTTTCCGCTGCTTCTATCGCACAAAGTTGCGGCACCCTTCGGAATTCCGCCGGCGAGCTCCACAGCGGCGCGAACTTTTTTCAATGTCGTTCCTGTCGTCACCACATCATCGACGATCAAGCATCTTTTCCCCGCCACCAAACGGTTATACCCCCGACCAAGCACCCGACGCGTATTCATTTTTGTCTGATAACCAATCCTCACCATCGGCATCACCGGAGGCGCATAGTCAAACTCAACTCTCCCATGCGCAACAAATTTCGCACCGGTCGCAGAACCCGCGTATAACTTCCAGCCAAACACATCTTCTTCATCAGCCCACACGGCATACACGGTACAGTCGGATAACGATCGCATAGTGAACCGATGGAGAAAAGTCGTGCACCAATACGCAGTCCACTGCGCGAGTACAATGCCTCCCTGTGAAGGCCCGACCACCGCTTCAATGCCCGCATCCCAGAATTGTTCCGCGAGCGCTTTGCCAAACGGATTCATCACCTCAAACGGCAGCGCGAGAAGCACATTTTTATCCACATAATCCGCGGTATGAAACCACTGTGCTTCTCTTTCATCCCCCTCGTCCTTGAGCGCAAGCACGAAATGATCATCCGCGATCAACGCCCCGTGATCCTCGAAGAGCTTCTTCATTTCCTCTGATTTCACTGTCAAGGAACCTCCCTTGCGTGGGATATAAAAAAGGTCTACACTTCCGTTGTGAAATGTGGAGACAAGTCCCCGCATCTTTAACCTCATTTCAAGAAAAGCATGATCTTTGAAAAATGTCCATCTCATCTTCCCATGGAGGCATCCCATGACAAAAAGGAAAAAATATCACGCCCTCGTATCTAATCTTTCTCATTTTGGCATACATCACACAACGGGATTTCTCTCTCCCAACCCACTAAAAAAATTGCCGAAAAAATTCGGAGCCCTTGATGAACTCGCACACGCTCTTCCCCATCTCATTGAAAACGGCACCGACTATCTCAGAAAAACACTGAATGATTTTCCACTTCTTGATGTGTCGACGCTCAAAGGATCGGCGCTTCGCCGCGCAATGATGATTTATCACTTTCTTCAGAATGCCTATGTACATTCGCCCCCGGCCGTGACGCGCATACCCGCGAATCTCGCAATTCCTTCACGGATACTTGCTGGAAAATTCGGAAAGCCGCCGAATCTCTCTTATAATTCTTACGTATTGGACAACTGGCAGCTCGATGATCCCGATGGCCCCTTTGAAATTCAGAATCTGGATACGCTGATTGATTTCTCAATAATTCCCGATGACCCCGGCTTCAAATTGGTACATGTCGGCGTTGAGTATCGCGCAGCCCCGGGGATAGCCGCAATCGGACCCCTTCAGGAATACGCGTTCAATGATGAACCCGACCTCGCAGAATCCGGCCTTTGGCGTATGAGCGGCGCGCTTGAAGCAATGTATGCCGAGCTTCTCACCATGCCTTTTTGGTGCAGCCCCGATGTCTATTATCTCAGCGTGCGGCCGTGGATTCAGATGTTTCCCGGAGTCGTTTACGAAGGAGTTGCGGCCTACCAAGGAGAACCCCAAATCTTGAGGGGAGAAACCGGCGCGCAAAGTTCCATCCTTCCGTCATTTGACGCGGCACTCGGGGTTCAACACGAACACACTCCGCTCACTGATTACCTCTATGATATGCAAAATTACATGCCGCCCGGGCATCGAGCATTTATTCAAGTGGTACAAAGAGGCCCCGATATCAGGGCGTATGTCGCGGCCGTGCGCCTCGCCGCGCTCGTGGATGCCTACAACTCCTGCATTGAAGGACTCGTGCGCTTCCGAGAAAAACATTTTCAGTTTGCTCTTGATTATATTGTTGCAAAAAAAGAAGGAGCGCTCGGTACCGGCGGCACTCCCTTTGAGCAATGGCTCAAGAAACTTTTGAACGAAACGCGCCAATGCATCATTGCCTAAAAACTTCCCATCGCGTCATGGGAAGTTTTTTCTTTCTCTCTGTCTCAGTTTCTTCATCACGATGATTTTGGAACACAGACACTGCACGCATGACAATCAAGTTTTATCGGGATTGAAAGCGCCGCAAAAATGAGCGCGTCCCAAAACCAGTGTTCAGCAGTCAAGCCCCACACAAGCCCTTTTCTTGCCGCAATCCATGCAAGCACCAATGATACGACGCTCAAAATCCAAAGTGTTTTCCAGATTCTACACTTCCAATGCTGCTGCATAATAAATTGATAACCTTAAAAAAATTACGCGAACGACCTTTTATGAGATTTCTTATGAGGTTCAACCTCGTAAGACCCCGCGAAATCAAATAGTATGTTTAAGGAAAGTATACCATGAAGTCAAATTTTAGTGGAATTATACAACTCTGCTCGAACATCTTTTGAACGGAACTGACCGTCTCCGCTTCGCCCGAGCGGTTTGGCGCGCGGAGCGCGCCATCAGTTCCGTTCAAACTTTTGTCGCAGAACGTAACTGTTTGCGTGGCTCAACACTCCTGAATAAGAAGCAAGTGATTGAGAAAATTTTTCTTCTGATATTTCCTTGTTTTTAAACTGCGTCACTCATAGCTTCAGTTTTCTCAAAATTCTTCGCTTCGTTTTGGGACGGACGATTTTGTAATTCGGCAATATGACATATCCAAGAAAATCCATCCCTTGGCGGTACTTGCGAATACGAACTTTGTGCGGATGCAGTTGCATTTTTAATGGTAATTAGCGGGAAACGTAACCAAAATAGATATGAAGAAATAGTTTGAAAAGATTGTCCTTTCTATGTGTTTAGAGGTTGAACCTCTAAACAAGGCCTCATCAGCACCGGTACACACCGGTGGAGAGAAGGGAGAGTTTGACGCGGTCTTGCCGCAAGGCACTCCCGGGCCTGTTTTTGATCACACCGCGGGCAGAGGGTCGAGCGAGAGCTCGAGTCCGATCATCCAGCGGATGATCATGTCAACGAGCTCCGCCGGTCTCGGGATCTCGAGGTATCCGTTCGCCGTAACGAACGGATACTCGATCTCTCCGTCCATCGCCCCGCCGCACTCCTCACTGGGGCAGGAGAACTTGAGGCGGGTCCCTTGGACCTTGCCTCGCAGATCCTCCTCCCAGACGAGTTGGGCGGTATCCTCGCTCCCGCAGCCGAAGATTGAATTGAAGTAAGTGCAATCTTTCCTCTTTTGTCCAATCGATTCAGTAACACAAAATGCGGCCAATTTCGTCGGCCAAAAATCGGAAAGTTTGATTCTAGTGGGCAGGGTGAGAGTCGAACTCAACAGGGGCGACAAGCGCCACGTGGTTTACAGCCACGCCCCGCTCCCTACGGGGCTACCTGCCCAAATCCCGCGAGCCGAGGGCGAGATTCGAACTCGCGACCTACTGTTTACAAAACAGTTGCTCTGCCGCTGAGCTACCTCGGCGCCTATTGTTCTTTTTTCATGCGCACTTCTTCGATTCGTATATTGCGCGGCATGTGTGGAGAAACATTTTCTTGATCGCGATCGCCTTTCAGATCCTTCCAGTACGTTTCGCTCCGTTCGGCTGTGGCCCCATTCCCGTTGTTCCCCGACGAGCTTGCGGCGGCAGAACCATTGACTCTTACTTTTTTAAGAACCAATACCACCGCGTTGTCCGCCTTGAGAAGCGCGATATGAAATTTATAGAGCACTTTTCCGCACGAATGCAAAACGATTTCCTGAATACTTTTGTTCCCATACCACGCCTTTATGAGAGAAACTATCATGGAGCGGCGGCGCGCAATTTCTCCATGAATATATTCATGAATAATATCATCCGGAACCGCGACGAGTTCCGGAATTTTTTGAGAAAGACGATACCATAATACCGAGATGCTCGTGAGAAAAACAGCGATAAGGACAAAATTGAGAATCATGGAAGGGAACTAAATTTCAAACCGTATAAATCTTCCCACGGTAATGTTCTCTCCGAATTTTCCTATGGCCCCATTAATCACTTCCCCCACTGTTTTCGTCGGATCTTTGATAAAAACCTGCGCCAAGAGCGCCGGAAGATCATCCGGATTCATCGCGGCAATATGCATTGCAAGTTCATGCGCGAGAACATGAAATTCTGAATGACGCGCGACAAAATCGGTCTCACAGAAGAGTTCAACGAGCGTGCCCATCTTGTTATTCGAGTGAATATACGCGGCCACGATCCCTGCACGCGTTTCTCTCCCCGCGCGTTTTCCTGCAAGATTCCCGAGACGCCGTTCAATGGCTGAACGCGCGGCCGCCATGTCCCCGCCGCTTTCCTCAACCGCTTTTTTAATGTCCGCGATCCCCGCGCCGGTCTCTTGGCGTAATGCCTTTATTTGTTCCGCAGAAATACTCATAAGTAAAAACCGGCTTTACGCGCGCGGCTCTATTTCCGGACTCTCCCGATGCGCGGCCCGTTGCCCTTCTTCAATCGCCGCGCTGATTTTCCCAAGCATGTAACGAACCGCGGGGAGCGCATCATCATTTGACGGAATCGGATACTCAATGAGCGCCGCGTTTGCATTCGTATCCACGAGTGCCGCAATGGGAATCTTCATCCGGTGCGCTTCGCGCACTGCCGTCGTGTCATGCGTCGTGTCCACGACGAAGACAATATCCGGAAGACGCCGCAACGTGCGCAAGCCCTCAAAAAAACGCCGCAGACGCACAATCTCCTCTCCTTTTTTCATGCGCTCCCACTTCGTATATTTTTCAAACTCCCCGCTTGCTTTTTCTTTTTCAAGCGTCTCCATATACTCAACGCGTTTTGAAATCACTTTGAAATTGGTGAGCGTGCCGCCGATCCACCGTTCAACAAAATACGGCATCTTCAGGCGCTCCCCCGCTTCAAGAATGGCGGCGCGCGCCGCCGGCCGCGTTCCCACGAGAAGAACAATTCCTCCGCGCTGCACCGTATTCTTTATAAATTCGAGCGCAGCGGCAAGTTTCTCTTTCGTCTTCACAAGATCAATAATTGAAAGGGTATTGCGCACGCCAAAAAAATACGGCTGCATGGACGGATGATTTTTGGTTTTTGCATGCCCCAAATGAATCCCCGCCTTCATCATTGCCTCAATTTCCTGATCCGCTTCATGCTCTTTCAAAACCTGCGACGCATCGGAGTATGACGGCGCGACAGATTCATTCGCCAAAACAATATCATTCATATATGTATATTCAACTCGGAGAGGGGTTGAAGCACTGCTTCAACGGGCGATTCCGCGAGCCGTGCGAAGCACGTGCG
>CAYIAH010000018.1:0-13386 GCA_964361495.1 uncultured Candidatus Saccharibacteria bacterium
ATCGGTGCGGCTCCGCCGCCGTTCGGATTTTTCGCGGGGGGATTTCCTCGCCGCCTGCGGCGGCGAAAACCGTTCGAACTACTTTAAGAATACTGCAGCTTGCTTGAAGGGGCATTTGCGTGTTATGCTATAATTATTGTTCATACCGCGCGCGAGGGTTTGTTCGTTCATGGTGAGGAAAAAAGAAAAGAGGGGAGGTTTTCGATGGTCAAAATAGAGCATATTGATGTAGACCACGAAGAAAATTTGAGGATACTGGAGAAAGAGTTTGAGGGGCGCGTGGGGCCGGAGAAGGTCAGGGAGATTTACTATCGTGTGGAAGAGAGCGGCGGTTACGAAAATGCTCCCGTGAAAAATTTTCTCACGATATTGATTATGAGAGAAGCGAGATCAGCGCTCCAAAATGAGTTGACGACTCCGACATCGGTCTGATCGCATCAAGGGATGCTGCCTCGCGGCGGCATTATTTTATGACAGGATAAATATAACAATTCTTCAGAAATGATCCGCGCGTAGCTCAATTTGGTAGAGCAGGGGCCTCTTAAGCCCAAGGTTACAGGTTCGAGTCCTGTCGCGCGGAAATAAAATCCACGGCCGGAAAAACCGCGGTGTGCCATAAATTAACTGCCCCGATGCTTGTATCGGGGCAGTTAATTTATCCAATTATAATTTATATAAAAAAAGACGGCAGTGGGCCGCATTTTTATATGCAGTTGCATGAATTTTGCAGTTATGCTATCATTGCTATATGGCGTTAGCTCCGAAAGAAAAATTGAAAATTATTGAAAAGATGCAGTCGCACGAAGGCGATACGGGTTCAACCGAAGTGCAGATCGGCGTCCTCACCGAGGAGATCAGTCATTTGACCGATCATCTGAAACAGCATCGGAAGGATAACCATTCGCGCCGCGGTCTTTTGGGAATGGTGGCGCGGCGAAAAAAATTTCTTGATTATTTGAAGGAAACGAATACGAGGAAGTATAATACGGTGGTAAAGAAACTCGGATTAAAAAGATAAAGAGCATAACGCGAAGACACGAATCTATACGAAGAATATGGATTCGCGCGTCGGCGTTACAAATTAGAAAACGTGAGTGTCATTAAACATAAAGCCCAGCGCGTCGCGGTTCTCATTGATGTGCAGAACATGTATCACTCTGCAAGAAACCTTTATAATGCGCGGGTGAATTTTAAGGAAGTGTTGCGGGCGGCGGTCGCGGGGCGGGAACTGATCCGCGCGACGGGGTATGTGATTCGCACCGAATCTGGAGAAGAAAAACCGTTTCTCGAAGCGCTGGTGAAGACCGGCATTGAGACGCAAGTGAAGGATCTGCAGATTTTCCCCGGCGGCATGAAAAAAGCGGATTGGGACGTGGGCATTGCGATGGATGCGGTACGGTTTGCCGAGGGCGCGATTGACACAATTGTGCTCGTGAGCGGCGACGGCGATTTTATTCCTTTGGTGGAATATCTCAAAGCGAAAGGTAAACAGGCGGAAGTAATGGGATTTGGCCGTTCAACGTCCCAGCGGCTTAAAGAGGCGGCGGACGATTTTATTGATTTGGAATCCGATAAAAAATTTCTTTTACGAATTAGAAGTAAAAAATAACCAGCGCGGGAAAAAGCGGCGGTGAAGAGAGAAAAAGGCATGAGAGGAGTAATCACGAGTGCGCATATGAAAATGTGCGCAGTCGCGATTACTCTCCCTCTTCTCACGCGATTTCTGCGTCTTACGCTTCGTGGCATCAATGACATATTCTCATACGATCGGCGGAAAAACATTGACCGTCGAATTGACCAATTGGGCGGAGCAGGCAAATGGCTCGGTGCTCGTGCGGCTCGGCGATACTGTCGTGCTTGCGACCGCGGTGATGAGTTCGGTGCGGCGCGAGGGCATTGATTTTTTTCCGCTCACGGTTGAATACGAAGAAAAATTTTATGCGGCAGGAAAAATCCTCGGCTCCCGTTTTGTCAAACGCGAGACCCGTCCTTCGGAAGAGGCAATTCTCGCCGCGCGTTTGATTGACCGCACGATCCGTCCTCGCTTCAACCAAAAGATGCGCAACGAAGTGCAGATTGTCCTCACGATACTCTCAATGGATGACGAGAATGACCCTGATATTCCAGCGATTTTTGGCGCATCGCTCGCGCTCTCGCTTTCAGACATTCCATGGGATGGACCGGTCGCGGGAGCGCGCGTGGCCCTCATCGGCGATGCATCCGTGCTCAATCCGCAGTATGCAGAACGCCCTGCCGCGCGGCTTGATCTTGTCGTTGCGGGAACAAAAGAGCGAATCAATATGCTTGAGGCGGGCTCATCGGAAATATCCGAGGAGGATTTTTTGGGCGCCGCGGATAAAGGCCTCGCCGCGGTGAAAGAACTCATTGCATTTCAGGAAAAAATTGTTTCTCTCCACGGGAAAGTCAAAAAAGAAGTGGCTCTTTTTGCGCCGCCGCAGGAACTTCGGGATCTGATGCGGCGCGAATTTTCAAGCCGCATCGAGGAGGCGATGTATCTTCCTGACAAGAAAGTGCGCGAAGAGGCGCGCTCGCGCGTTGAGGAGGCATGGATGCGCCGCGCCGAAGAAGCGCACGAGGATCTCTTTGAAAAAAATGCCGCCGCACTTCTTTTTGATGAAGAAGTGAATGCGATCATCCATCGCAGGATTCTTGAGAAAGGCGAGCGGCCGGATGGCCGGAAGGTGGATGAATTGCGTTCTTTGAGCGCCGCAACCGGTGTGCTTCCGCGCACGCACGGTTCGGGTCTTTTCATGCGGGGCGAGACACATGCGCTCTCAACTTTGACGTTGGGCGCGCCCGGAGACGAGCAGATTGTTGAAGGCATGGAAATTCGCACGAAGAAGCGTTTTTTACATCATTATAACTTTCCGCCGTTCTCCACCGGAGAGACTAAGCCCATGCGCGGACCCGGACGCCGGGAGATCGGCCATGGCGCGCTTGCGGGCCGCGCGCTTCTGCCGCTTATTCCTTCAAAAGAAGCGTTTCCATATACCATCCGCATTGTGTCTGAAATTCTTTCTTCAAACGGGTCAACCTCAATGGCATCGGTCTGTGGCTCGTCTTTGGCGCTCATGGATGCGGGGGTAGCAATTCCAAAACACATTGCGGGAATCGCGATGGGATTGATGCTCAATCCCGAATCGCTTGAATATCGGGTGCTCACGGATCTTCAAGGGCCGGAAGACCACTATGGCGATATGGATTTCAAGGTTGCGGGCACGCGCGACGGCATCACTGCGGTACAGCTTGATGTAAAAATTGAGGGATTGACGATGGAGATCGTGCGTGACACGCTCGCGCAGGCGCGCGAGGCGCGGATGAAGATTCTTGATCTTTTGTATGCGACGATCCCCGTGCCGCGGCCGGAGCTCTCGCAGTGGGCGCCTCGGATTCAGGTGATCAAAATCAATCCGGAGAAAATCGGCGCGCTCATCGGCCCGGGCGGCAAAGTGATCAATGAAATTGTTGCCGAGACCGGCGCCCAAATTGATATTGATGACGACGGAACCGTGTTTGTCACGTCTGAAAAAGAGGAGGGGATGAAAAAGGCGCTCGCGATGATTAAGGAAGTGACGCGCGAATTAAAATCCGGAGACCTGCTTGAGGGAAAAGTGACGCGCCTTTTTGAGTTCGGCGCAATGGTTGAAATCGGCCCGCGCCAGGAGGGTTTAATTCATATCTCCAAACTTGCGCCATGGCATGTGGAAAAAGTGACGGATATCGTGAATGTGGGAGACACGGTGCCGGTGATGGTTGAAAATATTGACGAGCAGGGGAGAGTTAATTTGTCACTCAAAGACGTGCCGGGCAGGTATAGCGATGAAGAAATCGCGCGCGGCCGCGAGTCGCGCCGCGCCGAAGGGCCTCGGATGCCGCGCCGTCCGGGTCCGCCGCGCGGAAGAGGAGGCATGCGGCGCGGGAGATATTGAATCCGCCTCGTAGGAGCTGCTTGGAACCAATTGATAGAGGAATTGAGGGCATTTCAATATCTACAAGACAGGGTGTAAATTTATACCCCAAGGTTAAGAGGTTAGACGTCTATTGATAAATAAAATTGGGCATGCAACGATAGTAACAGTTCGTCTCCAGCAGTGGTTTGATAGGGGTGCGTCTATGGGACATCTAATGGTTCTGACAACGTTGTTGTTCTTTATATTCAGCGCGACTTTCCCTGTATTATTTGCAGAAGGACACACCAAGGAAAGGCGTAAAGTTTCACCTCTGATTAAAGAATGCGTGCTGACCGCGGAAGCAATTCCCACCTTGAAGTTGCTTGCCGAAGCTCATATCGCCACTATTGAACGGCATGAAGGGCATGTTTTTTCAGGAGATACGAGAGCGCGGCTAGTGGAGATTGTTATTCGCACATACGTGCCGGTTATAGAAAAGCGCTATCTGCTTATAGATCAAAAAGAACAATGCCCGCGTGGGATGAAAATGCACTATCTTGATTAGGTGGTTTCTGCGATTCTAAATAGTGCACACTGTTTTCATTTAAGACCCGACCATGTCGGGTCTTTCCTTTTGTCCATAACTTTTGGTTTTCTTTCTACTAATCCGCCCGGAGGGACTCGAACCCCCAACACCCGGCTTAGAACGCCGGTGTTCTGTCCAATTGAACTACGGGCGGGCGAAATAGTCTGCAATTTTTTCTCTTGCCACTTCTTTTTGTTCTCTGGTCCGTAAATTTTTGATTGTGACCACGTTTTTCTTTTTCTCCTCATTGCCGTAGATGACGACGTAGGGAATATCTTTTTTGACGGCATAGGCGAGCTGGGCTTTGAAGGCGCGGTCGTCGCCAAGATAGAGTGACGTGTTGATGCCGAGATCGCGCAATTCCTTTGCCAGCGCGAAATACTCGGTTTTTAAGGAATCGGAGAGATTCATGACAAGCGCCTGCGCAGTCGCGGGCATGATCTCAAGCCGTCCCAGTTTTTCAAGTGCGGCAAGAAGGCGGTCAACGCCGAGCGACGCGCCTACCGCGGGAATCTTTTGGCCGGTGAACGGGATTATCAGATTATCATAACGCCCGCCGGAGAAGATGCTTCCGATTTCTGGTATGTCGGTGAGGACTGTTTCAAAAATGAGTCCCGTGTAATAACTCAAGCCGCGCACCATGGAGCGGTCAATGGCGATTTTATTTTTCTCAATGCCGAGCGCCGCGCACCGTTTCGTGATCTCGGCGAGATTCGCGCTCTCTCCGGCGCCCGCGCGCATAAATGATTCAATTTTTTTTGCACTTTCTTTTCCGAATTCTTTTTCCAATTCCTGCCGGACGCCATCCGCCCCAATTTTATCTTTTTTATCAATAATGCGAAGCGCGGCCCAGAGTTTCTTTTCCGGAAATCCCGCGCGAGAGGGAAGCGTGTTGAGGAGCTCCCGATCATTAATTTTGATGACGAAATTGACTACTCCAAGCGCATCGAGCGTCTCCGCAATGACGGCGAGTATTTCGGTATCCGCATCAAGGCCGCCTGCGCCGACAATATCAATGTCGGCTTGGGTGAATTCACGGTAACGCCCGGCCTGCGGCCGCTCGCCGCGCCAGACAGCGCCGATTTGATACCGTTTGAAGGGTTTGGGGATCTCTGGATTCGCGGCAAGAAATCGCGCGAGCGGCACCGTGAGGTCAAAGCGAAGGGACATATCGGAAGTTTCTTCTTCTGAGCCGCGGACATTCAAAATGATTTTTTTTGATTCCTCTTCGCCGCCGATGAGCACCTCGGTGCGTTCTACCGCAGGCGTCTCCATTGGTTCAAATCCGAAACGTTCAAAGGTCTCGCGCGCGGTTTGGAGAAGTTTCTGTTTCGCTCCTGCGCGCGCCGGCGGATAGTCGCGAAAACCGGCAGGGAGCTCCGGTTTGATGCGTTTCGTCTTTATTTTTTGCGTATCTCGAATCGCGCGCATGCGGTGAGAATACCATAAAATTTTCTTCTTTACAATGGTGCAGAGTATGCTACAATAAAGGAGTTTTATAGCGAGGGTTTCCCTCTCCGAGTTGTGGGAACTATGGTGTAGCGGCAGCACAACAGGTTGTGGACCTGTTAGTGAGGGTTCGACTCCCTCTAGTTCCCCTTGAATCGAAATTCATATATACTTTACCATATGGACGAAAAGAAAAAGAAAATTCTCATTGTTGAAGACGACACATTCATACTCGAGCTTCTGGTCGCCGAACTTCAAAGAGATGGGTTTGAGGTCCAGACCGCGCTCACGGGCACTGATGCGATCGTTAAGTTTAAAGAAATGCGACCCGATTTGATTCTGCTTGATATTCTTCTGCCTGACAAAAATGGTTTTGATGCGCTCCGTGAAATTCGTAGAGAACCCGAAGGAAGAGAAGTGAAAGTCATGGTGCTCTCAAATTTTTCCGATACTCCCCATATTGAAGAAGCGCAGCGCCTCGGCGTTATTGAATATCTGGTCAAGGCTCAATACGTGCCGCAGGAGATTGCGGAGAAAATAAAAAAGGCACTCGGCTGAAGCAGATAGTGCAATGCCCGCGGATCGCGGGCATTGTCGGCAGATAAAGATATAGAAACATCACGGCGTTTCAGTTTCAGTTGCGGCGCGCGCGGGCGCGGCGTTCTGATGAAATTCTTCCGGCGTGATCGCGAGTACTTTTTCTGCGCCGTCCCGGAGAATTTTGAGGGAAATCTCTTTTCCGAGAGGCATTGATTCGAGAATATCTTCAATGCCTGTTTTTTCGTCAATCGCCGTCTTATTAAGTTCAATAATAATATCCGCTTCCTGCAGGCCCGCTTTGTGAGCGGGAGAGTGGGGAATGATTGCGGGATGGTCGGGAGCTCCTTCGCGGAGCACGAACGCCCCCTGTTCAACCGGAAGACGGAATCGTTTCTGGAGGAGAGAATTGAGCAGCACATAGCGGACGCCGAGGAACGGGCGACGGATGCGGCCGAACTGCGCGAGTTCCTTGAGATCGCGTTTTGCCCGATTAATCGGGATCGCAAAGCCGATATTCTGCGCGCCAAAGACGACCGCGGCGTTAATGCCGATCGCTTCGCCTTTGAGGTTGACGAGCGGCCCGCCCGAATTGCCCGGGTTGATTGCGGCATCCGTCTGGATAAGTCCCCGAAGCCGCTGGGAATGGCCTTCAAGATCGGTGATTGCGGTAATGAATCGAGAGAGGCCGGAAATAATGCCGGACGAGACTGTGTTTTGAAACTCGCCGAGAGCCGTCCCGATTGCAACAACAGTCTGGCCGAGTTCTGTCTTGTCAGAATCGCCGAGAGGAAGCGGCGCGAGTTTTTCTTTCGTCTCAATTTTGACAAAAGCGACGTCGTTCATGGGGTCGCGCGCGAGGATATGCGCTTCATGGTGATCGCCGAAGGCGTCCACCACGACGTAGTCGGCGGTTTCGTCTGCGACGACGTGTTTGTTGGTGAGGATGAGGCCCGAAGAATCAATGATGAGGCCCGAGCCGCCGCCGATGCGGATTTTTCCCTCGGGCGTATGAGGGAGTTCTTCTTCGGGCGGCGGGAGATCAATATGGTCGCCGTGGGGGACCATGAGTTCGAACGGCCGATCTTTAAGGAGCTGTTCGTAATCCTTGCCGACGACGATGCTCACGACGCTCGGCACCACCTTTTTAATGGTGGCAATAATTTGTTGTTCATGTGTTGTGGAAGTCATGCTTTCCATGGTAGCATATTTGAGAAAATCAAGGAAAGAGGGTAATTTTCTTGGCCGTCAATCGTTAATTTATTTATCACTGCCCTCGTAGTTCAACGGAAAGAACAGCACAGTCCTAACGTGCGGATCGAGGTTCAATTCCTCGCGAGGGCATCAAAGTCAGATTCGAGGTCAGATTCGAGTGCGATTGTATAAATACCTATGCCGCATCGTCAGCAATTATTGATTGCATTCATCGGGCCGGTCGGTTCCGGAAAAACGCATGTGGCGCGGATCATTGCGCAAAAACTTAAAGCAGTGCATATTCGGACAGATGATATTCGGGTCGCACTGCGCCGCGAGGGAAAATCGTATTCCAGCGCGCCCGCGCTCGCGAATCGCATGCGGCGCGAAGCGCTTGCGCAGGGGAAATCAGTGGTGTCTGATTCGGATGCAGTATTGCCCCGGCGCCAGAAGGAACTCGGCGCGCTTGCAGAGAAATTCGGCGCGCGGCTGGCAGTGATTAAATTACGCACGCCGGAAAAGTTAATTCTCAAACGATTGAAGGATCATGTCTATACCAAAGACGATTTATTCAAAAATGCAGCCGAGGCGACGCGCGTCTATTTTATCCGTAAGAAAATGCACGAACGTATCGGGCAGAATCATCCTGATTTTGTGATTAATAACGCACAGCCCCTTGCGCCGCAGATCAATCGCATCATGAAGAAACTCGCGGGCCTATAGTTAAGCGGTATAACGCCTCCATGGCATGGAGGAAGCCGGGGTTCGACTCCCCGTAGGTCCATTCGATTCATTCTTCTTTTTTATTAAATCTCTTGAATCCCTCGAAGTGAATCCCTCGAAGTCCGACTTCGAGGGATTCTTCGAAGGATTTGAGGGATTTGACTTTTATAGAACGGGGGTGTATACTGTTATATTAGAGCTCGATATTAAATAATAAGTAACATTTCGGGAGCAGGTATTTCTCTTGATCTTGATGGGTTACGTCGTTATTTAAGAAGAGCGAGGTCGTTCCATAAGTTTAAGCTTTCAGGTGCGAGTTTCCCGCAGATAATATGAAGCAGGAAGCCGCATGCTGAGTGCTTCGATAGCGTGACTTTTCAAGATCAGCAAAGTGGCGGCGGATGGACAGATGACCGTCCGCGGTACGACATTACGTGTTCCAAATGCGGTGCGCAGGATTCGGTTCCGTTTCCTCCCACCGCGGGACGCGATGTCTACTGCAAGAACTGCTGGCGCGAACAATCGCCTCGGCGCGATACGCGCGGTGGCGGTGGCGGACGCCCGTCATTCCGTAATCGCTACTAAGCGATACAAAATCCCGGCTCATCGCCGGGATTTTGATTTGGTTGCATAGGGGGCGGCGCGTCATGTTACGATTCTCGTATGGAGCATTATCGTTATGTGATTATCGGCGGCGGGATCGCGGGGGTGACCGCGGCAGAGACCATTCGCGAACATGATGCGGATGGGCGAATTGCGCTGGTTTCCGGAGAGCCGCATCTTTTATATTCGCGCGTAATGCTGCCGGCCTACCTCAAGAAAAAAATCAGCCGGGATCGTCTTTTTCTGCGCACCCGTGATGAGTTTGTAAAAAAAAATATTGATGTTTTCTTGGGCGTGCGCGCGGAGCGGCTTGATATAAAAAGCAGAGAGGTGGCGCTTGAGAATGGAGAAGGGATCGGTTTTGAAAAGTTACTCATCGCCGCGGGCGGGGCGCCGCGGACATGGGGTTCACCGGAGCTTCAGAAATGGATTTATCGGTTGCAGACGATTGATGACGCGGATCGTCTTGACGAAGCGTTGCCTCGAATAAAAAAGCCGCTCGTCATCGGCGCATCATTCATCGCGCTCGAGTTTCTTGAGATTTTTGCGGTACGGGGCGCGGCGCCCGCGCTGTTCGTTCGCGGCAAAAATATATTTGGCGATATGCTCGATCGCGAGGGGAGCGCTCTGCTCGAAGATAATTTTTTGAACCATAGCATTGCGATCTATTATGACGACCGCATGGAGCGAATCACCGAATATGAGAGGAAACTTGCAGTTCTGACGGCAGAACCTCGTGTGATTGAATGTGATGCATTGGCGCTCGGCATCGGGATTTCGCGGTCTCTTGGCTGGATGCGCGATTCCGGGATTGAGATCGGCAAAGAGGGGATTCGCGTCAATGAGTTTCTTGAGACCGCTGTCGAGGGAATTTTTGCGGCCGGAGACATCGCGGAATATTACGATTCTGTATCCGGCAGGGAGCGCGCCGGCGGCAGTTGGACGCATGCGTTCTTGCAGGGACAGCATGCGGGTGGTTCCATGGCCGGAATCAGAATGCCGTTCCGTCGGGTCTCTTCATATTCAATTACGAGTTTCGGGTTTCAGATTACCATGCTCGGAGATTGCCGCGGCCGCAGCGATGCGATTGTGCGGAGCGACTCGTCTAGACGCATGTATGCGCGGCTATGTCTTGATAAGGGCGCGCTCGTGGGTGCGGCGCTCATCAATCGGTTTGAGGACAAAGCGCATCTTGCCGCGCTTATGGAAACAAAAACCCCGCTTGAAAAATATCGGGACAAGCTTATTGATCCGTCATTTGACATACGGTCTATTGCCATTGTAGGGTGAATATATCTTAATATACTAATGTGTGAATGACATGGAAAATGATCTCCCGTTGTTTTCGCAAGAATCGTCCGGCGAAGAGAAAAATTCGTTCGCAAAAAGTCCCTATTTGATTCCCGGCTCAATCATGCTGTCGGGCCTCATCATCGCGGGCGCGGTGGTTTATAACGCCGGGTTTCTCAATTCCTCGGGCCGGTTGCCCGCGGCGGCAGGCAACGCCATTTCCGTCGAGACCGGAAGTTTGGAAGATGATGATCCGTTTCTCGGAAATCCCGAGGCGCGGGTGACTCTTGTTGAATTCGGCGATTTTCAATGTCCTTTTTGTGGGCGATTTTTTAAGACCACTGAACAGGAAATTATCGAGCAGTATGTGAAGACCGGAAAAGTGAAATTTGTCTACCGCGATTTTGCATTCCTCGGACAGGAATCGCAATCTGCCGCGGAAGCCGCAGAATGCGCGGATGATCAGGGAAAGTTTTGGCAATACCATGATTATCTTTATACGCATCAAAAGGGCGAAAACGAGGGCGCGTTCACAAAAGAAAATCTGAAACGGTTTGCGCGCGCACTCGGTCTGAACGGCGCGGCGTTTGACCGATGCGTGGACAACGGAAAATACCGCGAAGAGGTGGAAAAAGATACCGCAGAAGGGAGGGGTGCGGGCGTGAGCGGCACGCCCACAGTATTCGTGAACGGGAAACCGATTACAGGCGCGGTGCCTTTCGCGCAGTTCAAGACAGCTATTGATGAGGCGCTTGCCGCGGGTAAATAAGGCCTTTATGTTTGTGAGACCCGCATTCTCCAAAAAGCGTTGTACGGTCAAGAAGGGGGATGCAGGGCGCGTCCTCCTATGAGCACATATTTTGAAGAAAAAATACCTGCATCCGTCGAGACGCTGAAGGATGAGGAAATTCTGAAGGCATCGCTCAATGAACCGGCGCTGTTTGAGGTTCTTGTTGAGCGATACCAGGACGCCCTATTGCGCGCGGCGCACCGGGTCGTGCGAAGTCGTGAAGAAGCGGAAGATATCGTGCAGGAAGCATTTGTCAAGATGTACCGGCACGCCTCGCGATTTGAAAAGCTCGAAGGGATTGAGTTCAAATCATGGGCGTACAAAGTGACGATTAATACCGCGATTACGCATTACCGGAAGTTAAAACGGGGAGAGTTTACCGTCGAAGATCCTTCTATCTTTCAGGAACCGCCGCAGGAACAGTTTGAGACAAAGCTGTATGCGCATGCGGATGCGAAGGCCGAGGTGGGGTCGGTGCTCGCGGAAATGCCGCCGCATCTGCGCGTGGTGCTTGAACGTTACTATTTTCAGGATCAATCCTATCAGACGATATCCGAGGAAGAGAACATTTCCATTCCGACGCTCAAGATGCGGCTTTTCCGGGCAAAACGACTATTTAAAAAATTGCGCGCGCCCACATCCCCGACATCATCAACTGTATGAATAACCCAATCACCACTTCTTCGTCGCTCCCGCATCCTTTGCCGCGTTTTCGCGGACAGGTTTTGCGTCAGGTCTATCGCGTGTGGCTGGTGAGGAGATTTCTGCCGGTATTCGTTTTGGAAGTAGGAATTCTCGCCATTGTTCTTTACGAGCTCGGCCGGGTTACTTTTGTGCGCCGGGTGCTGGAAAACGCCCTCAATGTTTTTTTTCTCAACCCCTCGGCAATTTTCTATTTCGTTTCCGGAGCATTTTTTCACGCACCGCTTGCGACCAAAATTATGGGCGCGGGTTTTCTCGTCCTCTCCGCGCTCATCGTGCGTCACCTCACGCAAGGCCTCCTTCGTTTTATTCTTGTCCGCGTCAACTATTTTAGCCGTCTCCAAAAGTGACGGGAGATATTGAGATTATCTATGAGGACCGCGAGTTGATCGCGATCAACAAACCGGCCGGCATTGCAGTGCATGCCGGCGATTCTGTTTCTGGGCGAACGGTTGCGGATGAAGTGGCCACACGATTTCCTGAAATAAAAGGCGTGGGAGAGAATCCTTTGCGCCCGGGCATGGTGCATCGTCTTGATCGGGATACGTCCGGCGTCATGGTCATTGCGCGCACCGATGAGAGTTTTCGCATACTGAAATCGCTTTTCAAGACGCGCGACGTTGAAAAAACATACTGGGCGATTGCATGCGGGGTCATGAAGGAGAAACAAGGGACTATTGCGTTTCCTATCGGGCGTCTTGCGGCAATGCCGCTCAAGCGTGGCGTTGCGGACGGGAGACGAGACGTGCGGGGCGCGCGCGAGGCGTTCACTGCGTTTCGCGTGCTGAAAGAAGGAGGCGGGTACTCATTGCTTGAGCTTACGCCGAAAACCGGCAGGATGCATCAGTTGCGCGTGCATCTGAAAGCGGTGGGGCATCCGGTTGCATGCGATGTGAAATACGGAGGAAAGAAGGTGTGCTGTCCTCCGGGCGCGGGACGCCAGCTTCTGCACGCGCGTTCCCTTGCATTCAGTTTTCCGGGAGGGCGGCGGTTCTTTTTTGAAGCAGACCCTCCGGAGGATTTTGATATTGCGCTTCGCTCGTTGTCGTGATACAATAAAAATATGCAAATTGACGCCGCTGAAAAATCATTGCTTCGCGCCGATCTCCCCGATTTTCGGGCGGGGGATACGGTGCGCGTGCATCAAAAAGTAAAGGAGGGCGACAAGGAGCGCATCACTGTTTTTGAAGGGATTGTCATTGCGCGTAAGCACGGTCGGGGAATCACGGGAACGTTTACGGTCCGCAAGGCCGTGGACGGTATTGGCGTTGAACGCATTTTTCCTCTTCATTCGCCGAGGATCACGAAGATTGAAGTGCCGCGTCATGCCAGGGTTCGGCGCGCAAAGCTCTATTACATTCGCGGCAAGGCGGCGCGCGAAGTGCGAAAGAAAATGAAACAAGTATGGCGGGAGTCCGCAGCGCCGCCGATGCAGGAAATCGCGGCTGCGGCGGTTGAATAATTGCGCGCGGAGATGAAAAGATAATGCGCGGGTGGTGGAACTTGGTAGACACGCCACTTTGAGGGGGTGGTGGCCGCAAGGCCGTGGAGGTTCAAATCCTCTCCCGCGCACCATTTCGGAAATAGCAAGTCAGAGGAAG
>CAYIAH010000019.1:0-12757 GCA_964361495.1 uncultured Candidatus Saccharibacteria bacterium
GGATTAAACTTCAAAACGCCGACGGAAGTGATGCAAAGCTATTGATTAGAAAACGGTTACCGCGGCGGGCGGCTGCACAATTTCAGAGCGGGCCTTTTACGTAGGTGTCAAAAAATTGCACGGCTCGCTCGGCCGCGAGCGTCCATGCCTCGCCGAATTCATGGGGCTCTCCCTGATATATAAAAAATTCCGCTTTTTTACCGTGTGCCGCGAGCGCATCGTACATCTTCTGCGAGAACGCGATCGGCACGTCCTTGTCCGCAGTGCCGTGATGCAGCTGGACAGGCGCGCTCACATCTTTAAAATATACAAGCGGCGACATTTTCCGGTATGCGTCCGCCCCCTCCGCCCCGTACCTGCTGCGAAGCCATAAAATTTCGTCCTTCTTCAATTCATAAAAATTATCCTCAACATCCGCGCTGATCGGCGCGAAGAGGACAAATGCGCGTATGTCGCGCCGAACCGCCATCACGCGAGCAGCCATCCCTCCGCCCATGGAGTGCCCCCACATGCCGATCCGCCCTCTATCAATAAGAGATGACCTGAAACTCTTGAGCGCATCAACTGCCGCGGTGACATCCTGCGTATACCCCACGTAGAAATCGTGGTGCGCCGCGGGATTCGGGTCTGATGAGGCATGCCCCCGGTAGTCCGGATGAATCGTCACATAGCCGCGGCGCGTGAAAAAATCCTGTTCCCGTTTTGATCCGCGGCCGCTGAAATACACACTCGGATGAATAAGTCCGTGATTTAAAATGAGCACGGGCCAGCCGCTCCGCGGCGGCGTCCCCGCGGGCACGTTCATGACCCCGCTTATTTTCAGGTGTCCCGAAAAATAGGAAATAAGAAACTTCGTATACGCCCCGGTCCGCGAAAGCGTTTTTTCAATTTTGAACTGTGATCCCCGCCCCACCTCTTCCCGGAGCGTTTTTATAAAAAATTCCTCTCCTGCTTCGCTTGCCCTCTCGGCGGACGATTGCTGGACTGACGTTGTCGTCGCGTCCGCGCCAAAGCCCGAGGACTCGGCCGCCGCCGCGCGATGCGCCGCGGGAGTAACTCGGGATTCTCCGAATGTGACGCGGCTTCCAATCGTAATCCCGTGTTTTTTCGCAAATCCTGCAACCGTCTCAAGCGCAAACTCCGCGGGAACATCCGGCCGGTATATCGGCAGAAGAGCGGCGTTCATCTCCGGCGGCGGCACGGAAACTTTTTCCTCAAGGTCCACGACCGCGCCGTTCCGAATCCAGAAAATATCAATGGAAAATTTCATTCCTTTCATCCAGATCGCGTGATGTCCCGCCGAGCGAAACGCAAAAAGCATTCCCCCCTTGGAATCGAGCGCGTCTCTGCCTGAGAGGCCTTTGAGACGCGACGCATCATCGCGGGCAATTTCCGCGACAAGCGAAACGTTGTTTATCTGCACCGTCACCATATTTCTCTCTCGGAGAAACAACAAAAAAAACGCGCCAAGGCCAAATGCCGCACCTATTCCGAAACCTATGACGATGCGCCGCAAGGAAAATTTTTTTACCGATTCACGGTAACTCACTTTTTCTTTTTACTGTATCGTTCTCTCACTTCCCCGACAAAGTCGCTGATTTTTTTGTCCGCGTCGGCGGGATCAAAAATTTCCCGCCGGAGGCGGGATTTCTCCGACCGAATAAATTTTCGCAATGAGTGCGGCAGATCATGACGCGCCATAGACGTACCTACCATACCTTCTCTCGCGAATTCGGTCAACAAAAAATAAAAATCGCGTTACGCCACTGGTGAAATGCCCGCCCGCCTTTCAGCCAACGCGTTGTCAAGGCATTCAATAATGCCCGCGACAGAGTACCCATATATCTCGTAATCGCCCGGATATTCTGCGGCGTGAAGTCCTTCGGTTCGACGCCCCGTCACCCCGCCCAGCTCATGGAAATCAGAACCCCCGGTCACGAGCAGCCCTTGTTCTGCAGCCGCCCCTGCAAGAAATTCAACGTCATCTTCCGTATGAGAAGGATTAAACACCTCAAGGCCGTCAATGCCGCCACGAACGAGTTCGGAAAGAAAACTCCCCAACGCGTCGTAGTCGGTTTCTGATGATGTTTCATCTCTGCGAAAATGCACTGCCGGGTGCGACCAGACCGCGACGCCTCCGGACTCATGAATCAATGCAATCGAATTTTCTACGGAAATGTGGCTGCGGTGGACATAATAAGGACTTTTATCGGATAAAAATTTTACGATAAAATCGTGAACAGTGGCCGTGTCTCCAAGTTTTTCTTTATTCTCGGGGCGACTGAGCACCGCGCGCGCAATGTGCGGCCGCGCCACGGTGGGGCCGCGGGCTTGAGCCGCTACATCCTCCCACTCCACGACGAATCCGGCGCCGCGGAGATTCTCCACCATTTTTTGCGCTCCCTCAATTCGCGAGACGCGCGCTTTCTCGAGCTCTACCACCAGCCCCGAATTTTTGTGGTCAATGCCGTATCCCAAAAGGTGCGCGCCGTGCTCTTCAACAGAAATTTCAATCCCGGGAATCACGCGTACGCCCTTTTCTTCTCCCGCCCGCATGGCCTCATCCACGCCGTCAGTCGTATCATGATCCGTGATCGCAATCACCCGAAGTCCCCGAGCTGCCGCCATCTCCACGATCTCTTGCGGCGCGTGTTTCCCGTCAGATGCCGTTGACTGAATCTGCAGATCAAAAGTATTCATCTTGCAATACTAACCCATTATTCGTACAAAAAAAAGCGGGTGGATATGTCCGCCCGCAACTATAATAAACGCGTCAAACCTTTTAAACTTATTTTTAAAAACTCACCGTTCAAGCATCACCACGCTCATGAATCGCGCCTTCTGTCCGCGCCGATGCGAAAAGAAAAGTTCCGGATGCTCATAGGTGCACGTCGCCTCGCTCCGGATATTTTCAAACGGGATGCCGTAGAGCCACAGCTCCTCGGCAATAAATCCGGAAAGATCCACATAGTAGTGTCCATCGGATTCGCGCCGAATCCAATCCTCCCACAGGGCGCGCTCCTCAAGTGAATGATCATTGAGTTGCGCCGGTTCCTCGCGGTGGCGGTAGCACGCGCCGCAGATCCCCGGCCCGAAAAACACATGCACATCAGCGAGCCGCGGCGCATCGTATTCTAACCCCCAATGCTTCTCCAGCAGATTCCGCGCCAAATGGTGGCGCGTCCCTTGCCAACCGCAATGGAGGAGCGCGACTCGCCGTTCGCGCGCGTCAAAAACCATTACCGGAAAACAATCGCCCGTGGCAATGAGAAGCGGCAATCCGGGAACATTCGTATACAAACCGTCGCAACGGCGCACCTCCGCCCCCCGCGTTTCATAGATCCGATCCCCATGCTCCAGTTTCAAATATGCTGCGGCCGTTACGAATCCGCGCGGCAGGCCAAGATTCATAAAAAACTGTTGGCGATTTTTCCAGATGGCCTCCATCGCATCATCGTCCCGATCCCCCATGTCACCTTCGTCCTTCACCGAAGAGGCAAAAAGAACTCCTTGTTTGTGCAAAAACGCTTCGGGCGTATCATGTCGCTGCGCCATAATTATTTTTCTCCTTTTCTTTCAATGAAGTGGAGCCCGCTGCCGAATCCTTCACCTGTAACACCGTGCCTCCAAAACGTCAAATATCAAACACGAGTATCGTCTCATACATGCCGGTCGCATGGTTTCGCTTCACATCAACTTCATGATACGACACCGCCTTGATGTCTTTATCAAGCCCCTCCGCGCGCGCTCCCAAAAGTTCGCCTTCAAGAAAATTTTCGCCGAATTTTTTGAAAAGAACATTCGTGAATATGATATTATGAATGTCCGTCTCTGCAAGGGTTTCAGAAAGAAATTCAACAAGCAATGAGTTAAGATCAACTGCCTCAACTTTAATTGGCGTGCGCACCCGCCGCTCTTTGTCCGCGCCCATCAACGCCTCCGGCTTGAGATACGACGCCATTGCTTTCAGGCAATTGCGAAAAAGCTCCCGCAGAGTTTTGCCCCAGACGCGAATTCGCATGTCTGCCGCGTGCGGCACCGTCTCAAATTGATTTTCCAAGACCTTCTGCATAATCTCATTATAAATTGATGCGCGCATGGAGGCAATCATCCGATCTTCATTGCTTTCCGATTTTCCATAAGTTCCTCCCGCGCCGCGGCTCGATCATCCCACGAAATTCTCGTACCGTCCGATCCCATTATCCACGGCTCCGCGCCTTTGCCGGTAATCACTATAACGTCTCCTTCGCGCCCGGACCGCACTGCCGCGCGGATCGCCTCGCGCCGATCAGCCATTACTTTAGTAACGAGTAACTGGTCACCGGTTATCCCGGATTTTATTTCCGATAAAATCCGGGCCGGATCTTCGTCATAAGGATCTTCGTTCGTCAAAATAATTTGATGGCAGAATTCCGCGGCAATCCTTCCCATTTCCGGCCGCTTCCATTTATCCCGACCGCCCCCAGCGGCACCGAGAACGCATATCAATCTGGAAGCGGGAGGCGGGAAACGGGAAGTCCATTCTCTCAAAAAAGTATACACTTTTTTGAGAGAATCGGGTGTATGCGCGTAATCAACGACCACGCCAAACGGTTCTTTTTGGATCCATTCCATCCGTCCCGCAATATTTTTCACCCGCTCTACTCCCTCCCGAATTGCGGTATTGTCCAGCCGAAGGACCAATGCGGCTGCAGTTGCGGCAAGCAAATTGTATAAATTGAAAATTCCTTCAAGCGAAGACGCAACGACACACTCATCGGCTCTCGCCGCGGCGCCGCGCATCTCGCGCAATCGAAACTCAATACCACGCGAATCAATTTTCGCATCTTCAATGCGCCACTCGCGATCTTTCCACACAATGCCGGAGTTGCCGTACCATACTTTTGATGCCGCGGTTGCCGCGGCAAAACGCTGGTGCAGCGCATCATCGCGATTGATGATCGCGACGTCGCGGCTCGCGAGCCGCCAGAAAAGATCAAGCTTTGCGCGCACATACTCCTCAAATCCTCCATGCGATTCAATGTGCTCCGGCGCAACGTTCGTCATCACCGCAATATCAAAATCAATGAACCGGTGGCGAAATTGCGCAATCCCTTCGGAGGTCACCTCAATGACCACATAGCGGCATCCTGCGCTGACGGCGCGGCGCAGGAATTTCTGGAGGAAAAAACGGCCCGGCATCGTCATCTTGAGATCATTCGCGACCTCCTCATCGCCAATCCGAAATCGGAGAGAAGAAGAAGACGCAACCGCCGCACCCGAGGCCGCAACCATTGCGTGGAGCACCTCAACCACGGTCGTCTTTCCTTTCGTGCCGGTCACGCCGATTACCACGAGCGCGCGCGAAGGAAACCGATAGACGAGCGCGGCAAAAAATGCAAGCAGAAAATGATACAGGGGCCTCACCGCATAAAAAATACTTTTCGGAATATATTTTTTTATCCGCGCTGCAATTTTCTCCATAGCATGTATACCTTATATAAAAGGGGCCGGCAGACGATGTCAACCGATGCGCCGACCCGCACCGCGTTCCCTCCAAATCCTTTTTTGAATCGTGTGAGCCCGGGCCATTTCTTCTCGTCAATCCCCCAGAGATCATAGAGATTACACCCGCGGCGGCGCGCCTCCTGCATGATACGCCACTGCAGAAGATACGGCGCCATAACCCCTCGCCGCTCGCGGCTTGATCCCCCGTGAAGATACGTCGCAATTCCACCCTCCTGCGACGTCGCGTCTCGGTAGAAATTAACGAGTGCCACGGCAAGCGCTGTCCCGCCATATTCGGCAAAAAATAATTCATTGGAAAAAAACGGAGAGCGCACCTTGAGCAATTTTTCGTAATAAGAGCGCTCGTGGGCGCGGAAACCGTCGCGCGCGGCAGTTTCGCAGAGCATTTTCCAGAATAACTCAAAAATATCAAGAGCGGGTAACTGGTAACTGGTAACTTTCCCTCCTTTTCTTTCTGCAAGCCGGATATTATAGCGCGTCTTCTCATGCATTGCCGCGAAAAGCTCGCCGTCGGACAGACGAAGATCAATGATCGTTGTTTCTGCCGGCTGAAGCGGCACAGCCGGACGCATCGCCGCATAGGACCCGAGTTCGCCGGCAGAGTCTATTTTCAAAAAAATGCTTCCTTCTTCCCTCGCAACGCCTGCCGCCTTTTTAAAAAAATCTTCGGTTATGGAACGCGGCCGCGGACAATAAAGATAATTTAATCCGAACGGGAGCGCGTGCCGAATGACGAGCGCGCCATCAATTCGCCGCGTGTTTTTACCCACGGCGCTTTGAAACTCTTCCCATTCCCGCGATTGCAAAAAATCTCCGAGTTGTGGTCTCGCGTCCATTTTCGTTCAACCTCTTTTTCCCAAATGCCTCAGCGCCTCCTTAATCCGCTTCTCCACGCTCCGGACTTCGGCGGCCACCTGACCCAAGGCATCGCGCGCATCTCTTGATGCGTACCCGAGCGACACGAGCGCCTCGAGCGCATCCGCTTCATCTTTGAGTTCCGGCGCGTCAACGATCACCCCGCGTCCTGCAAGTTTTTCTTTAAGCTCAAGCACGATTTTCTCCGCCGTTTTTCTCCCGATACCCGACACCCGCGTCAAATATGAAGTGTCTCCGGCCGCGATCGCCTTTTTCAACGTATCGAGCGGGGCAATCGCAAGAATTCCCAACGCGCTCTTGGGGCCGATTCCGGAAATTTGAATGAGCACTTCAAAAAACTCAAGTTCCGCATACTGCAGAAATCCGTACAGTTCCCGCGAGTCTTCCCGCACGTGTTCATGCGTCCAGAGCTTGACCGCACCGCCCTTTTCTGGTATTTTTTGTAAGACATTAACTCCGATAAATGCCTTATACCCCACGCCGCCGACGTTTATTACCGCGCACTTATCGCTCTTGAATTGAACAATGCCATCCAAATAACTAATCATACGTTCATCATACGCGGTTTTCCGTGTCATTCAAACTTACTGCACCATTCAAGCCCGCCGGAGACCAGCCGCACGCGATTGAAACGCTTGCGGCAAATTTGGCTCGCGGCGCGCCGCACCAGACCCTTCTTGGAGTCACCGGTTCGGGAAAAACATTCACCATCGCGAACGTGATCGAACGCGCGCAAAAACCCACGCTTGTAATCTCCCACAATAAAACCCTCGCCGCCCAGCTCTATCAGGAATTTAAAGAATTTTTTCCGAATAACGCCGTCCACTATTTCGTCTCCTACTATGACTACTATCAGCCCGAGGCGTACATTCCGCAATCCGACACCTATATCGAAAAAGATGCAAAGGTCAATGAGATGATTGACGCGCTCCGGCACGCCTCCACCGCCTCGCTCCTGACGCGGCGCGACACAATCATCGTCGCCTCAGTGTCCTGCATCTACGGTTTGGGCAGCCCTGAAGAATATAAAAAGGTATCTATTGAACTGAAGGTCCGCGAAAAAATCGCGCGCAAAGACCTCCTGCGCCGCCTGGTTCTTCTCCAATACGCCCGCAATCCCATTGATCCTCGGCAGGGACATTTTCGCGTACGCGAAAATGTCATAGAAATTCACCTCCCTACAGGAGAAGAAATTATTGAGGTTGGTCTTGAAAAAGAAATTATCGGTTTCCTCAAAAAGAGATCCCGCCGAGAACCCATAACCACTCATCAGTTGCCAGTTGCGAGAATCTTCCCCGCAAAACATTTCGTCACGCCGCAGAAAAAATTCCGCCTCGCGCTTGAAAACATTCGCCAAGAACTTACCTGTCGGCTTGCGGAGTTGAAAAAACAAAACAGGCCGCTCGAAGCCGCGCGTCTCAAACAACGCACGGAATTTGATCTTGAAATGCTTCGCTCCACCGGCTATGTGAACGGCATTGAGAATTACTCGCGGCATTTTGATTTCCGGGATTCCGGCACGCCGCCGCACACCCTCCTTCACTATTTCCGCCACGCGCACGGACAGGATTTTTTGACGATCATTGACGAATCCCATGCGACCGTGCCCCAGCTTCGCGGCATGTATCACGGCGACCGCGCGCGAAAAAACACCCTCGTCCAATACGGCTTCCGCCTCCCCTCGGCAACTGACAACCGGCCGCTTATGTTTGAAGAATTCAATAAAAAAATCGGGCAGGCGATTTATGTATCGGCAACTCCTGCAGACTACGAACTCCGGATGTCAATGAAGTCCGGCTCCCCCGAAGGAAGCCGGGCTTCCAAAACATTCGTGGTTGAACAACTGATCCGCCCTACCGGCATACTGGATCCAAAACTTGAAATCCGCCCCACCAAGAATCAAATCAAAGACGTCATCAGGGAAATCAAAAAGCGCGTTATCAAAAAAGAGCGCTCCCTCGTCATGGCGCTCACCAAACGCCTTGCCGAAGATATCGCCGAATACCTTACCGAGGCAGGCATCAAGGCCGAGTATCTTCATTCGGAAATAAAAACGCTTGACCGGCCCGGCGTTCTCAAGAAACTCCGCACCGGAGAACACGATGCCATCGTCGGCATCAATCTTTTACGGGAAGGGCTTGACCTTCCCGAAGTGTCATTCATCGCAATTCTTGACGCCGACAAAGAAGGATTTCTCCGCAATGAAACCACGCTTCTTCAAATTATCGGCCGCGCGGCGCGCCACGTGGACGGCAAGGGTATTCTCTATGCCGACACCATCACCGGCTCCATGAGAGCGGCGATCAACGAAACCAATCGCCGCCGCCTGACTCAGGAAGAGTACAACCGCGCACACCGCATCACGCCACAACAAATCAAAAAAGAAATCAAAAAATCAATTTTGGAACACGCGGGGAAAGAAGAAGAGTTGTCGCTTCCCAAAGGACCCATACAGGAAATCGTGAAATCCCTTGAACGCGAAATGAAAAAAGCGGCGCGCGAAATGAATTTCGAACGCGCCGCAAGAATCCGAGACCAGATCAGAAAACTAGCATAACCTTCAAGCCCCGTGAGAAATCAATATATTTTTCATGGAGCGAGCGAGACAAAACGATCATGGAAGCGGCGGCTTGTGTAATACCGCCTGTCTATAGTATGCTCTCGACGGAAGCTCTTTTATACACTCAAGGAAGGAGAGACGACAATGTTTTTAGACGACACTCATCGGATACTGCGCGAGAATGTAAGAAAGCGGATGGAGCAGCCGGACATCAAGAAAATGATCGCAAGATATGAAAGGCGCCGTGGGCCGTTTGCATGGGAATTCGTGCATGCCATGGCGGAACTTGGTCTCTGCGGCATCAATATCCCTGGCGCATATGGCGGCGCGGGTGCGGACAACCGTTCGGGTATCATCGTGATGATGGAGATGTCGCGCATCTGGGCGGGAGGCGCCCTCGTTCTTGCAGTGGGAAATTCTCTTGCTGGGTACCCGCTGGCGCGCTGGGGATCAGAGGAACAAAAACAGCGCTGGCTTCCCAATCTTGCCGCAGGGAAAATTCTTGGGTGTTTTGCCCTTACCGAATCCGACGTAGGATCCGATGCGTCTCATATCAGAACAACTGCCGAGCACAATGGAGACGGGTGGCGAATGAGCGGCGAGAAACACTTCATCACCAACTCCCCGGTGGCAAGCTTTATCGTAGTTTTTGCGCGTACCGATCAGGCACTCCAAGATCACAAAGGTATCAGCGCGTTTGTCGTACCAGCGCGGCCCGCGAGAATCCGAAAAGGAACTCTCGCCATTGGAAAACCGCAGGCCAAAAAAGGACTGCACGCCGCGCATATGGCGCCAATCTGGTTTGATCAACATGCAGTTTCCTCCTCCGCGCTCCTGGGCCAACGAGAAAAAGGATTTCGCGTTGCGATGGAAACGCTCAACCACGGCCGACTCTGGATCACGGCGCAAGCGGTCGGGTTGCTCGAGCGAGCGTACGAGCTCGCAAAACTCCATGCCGAGCGCAGAATTACCTTCGGCGCGCCGCTCATCACCCGTCAATCCATCCGCCACGACCTCACCAAACTGGCATGTTCTTTGGACGCCGCAAGGCTCCTTCTCTTCTCTGCCGGACTCATGGAAGATGAGGGGAAAGAATTCGCGCCCCATGCCTCGCTTGCAAAACTCTTCGCCACCGAGGAGCTCAAACGCTTGAAAGGAAAAGCTCAAGATATTCACGGCGGCTCCGGTTACCTCGAGGAGATAGAGATCGGTCGCATCATCGTTGACGGCGATGTACCCAACATCTATGAAGGCGCATCAAATGTGCAACGAGACCTCATTCTTAAAGCCTGGCTTGACGGCCATCTCCCCTTGATCTCCCCTCAGGAACAATCATCCCAGATGCTTTTTCTCAAACATGAATTACAGGAGGCTCTGGCAGGGACAAGCGCGCTCTATGCCAAGGCGCAAGTGCTCGCTTTTGACGTTGCCGACCTTCTCCCTTTGATTGAAGCGCATTCGTTGGTCGAACACTGTATCAAAACCGACAGTTGGCCGCGCGAATTCATGACGTTCCAGAACCCCGCGCTTTTGGAACAACTGTTGAAAAAACGAATTGCCGCCCAGATGCCCAAAGAATGGAGAGTCACTATCCCGCTCTTTGATGAAGCGGCAGACCATATTCTTTTGTAAACCCCCACACCAAAAATGCAAAGGTGTCGGTGTGGGGATGAATATAAAACGCACCAGAACCTGGTGCGTTTTTCATTCAACGGACAGTAATCCTCCTTAGAGTATCCTGTCGGGGCAAGGAACCAATTCCTCATACCGGGGCTGCCCTTCCATCAGGACTCCCAATTTCTTGAGCGCGCGGATCCAGCGCGTCATCCCAATCCCGCCCCCGAAGCGTGGAACCATGGGTAGGCACAAGAAATTTTCAAGTCGCTCCTCCGGGCCATGTTTAGAGGTTCAACCTCTAAACATGGCGCTGCCCACAGCGAGACGTTGACGCAACCCCCTACTCTTGATACTATCCCCGATATGCCCATTACCAGATCCGCAAAAAAAGCCCTGCGTCAGTCGCTCACACGGCGCGGCCGCCATCTCCAGAAAAAAGAGGCCTATAAGACGCTCGCAAAAGAGATCAAAAAACTCGCGGCATCGGACGGGGGGAAAGCCAATGCGCGCGCACTCCTCCCGAAACTCTACCAAGCGCTCGATAAAGCCGCAAAGGCGCACTCAATCAAAAAAAACAAAGCGAGCCGGCTCAAATCGCGTCTCACAAAACGCGTGAAGGACGTTTAACCTCGCTAAACTTTTAAGCCTCGGGTGTCTTAAACATCTTTAGCGTTAAGTATCCTAAGAAGCGACTCGTACGGCCTTGAGAGGCCTGTTTTTATTCTCCAATCCTCTTCAAAAAACTCACGCAGGATCGCCGTCAGCCGCTCAAAAGACAGAGCCCCTACAGCCAGGGACGCTTTTTTTATGACAAAGGGATGAATCCCGTGGCGGTCGGAAACGCGTTCGTTGCCAACGAGGTATGACTTCACAATGAGAAGCGTTCGCGCGTGATTCGCCATGTAATTAAACACAGTGGACTCGTCATGGCCCGTCTCGAAAAGCTCAACCAGATGCCGCATTGCCTCGCGGGGCGCGGCAAAAAAAGTATCTCCGAGCCCGAAAAGATTGGACTGATTATTTCGCTCTCTGTGACGCCTCCTCGCGGATCCGTCAGTCTCATCAACTGAACCCGCAAGTGTGCACTTCTCCAACTCATTTGTAATTGCCCAAAGATTGCTTCCGAATGATGCGCAATGCAGATATGCCTCCGCCGTAAGCGCAACTCCCCGGCGCCCCGCCTCTTCCCGTATCCAGCGCCGCAATGCTTCTCCGGAGAGCGGCCGAAATTCCTGAATTTTGGTCATGAATTGCTGTGCCTCACGCATCCGCTTACCCGCCGCATTGTCAAGCTCTTGATCCCACAAAAGTAGGACCGTATCGCGCGTGTCCTTAATTCCTTGTGCGATGTCTAAAAAACTGCCAAAGCGCGCGCCTGCGGAAAATGGATACATGATGACCACTAGTTTTTTCGGATTGAAAAGCGACCGCGTTTCTATGACGGTTTTCACCATCGCGCACTCATCCTCTTCGGCATCAAAACGATAAAAATTCAACGGCGACCCGGTTTTCTCCCGATGCCTCGCGACGATCTCTCCAAGTTTCTGTCGGCTCCGGTACGTATCGGCGCCGTATAAACAGTAAATCATATTGCAAAATGAATTGAGATACCAATATTTGGATTTTTATGGATTTTCGTGTCACCAATACTGGAACTAGAATGTCACGGATACTGGAGAAAATCCATTTTACGAGGTTATACGAGTTTACGAGGTTCAACCTCGTAAACAATTCCCAATGACGAAATGTCTAAACACGCTCAGTCATTACGAGGTTTACGAGGTTCAACCTCATAAATTTAAATTCATGGAGTTGGTGCAGTGGTCTCCGATGCCACTATAGGGGTGCTGGAAGCGCTTTCTGTCGTCGCCGGTGTGGTGCTTGCGATCGCATCACTCGTAGTTGGAGTTGAAGTCGCGGTCGCCTCCATCATCGTAGGAGTACTGCTCGCAGTGGGTTCTGTTATCGGCTCTGAGCTTGTAGTTGATACGGCGCCTACTGTTTGCCCACTTGGACTTCCGCATGCGCCTTCGGTCAGCGTCCATACTTTGTTCACCGATTTTGCGCACATCGGTTCCCCGCTTACGCTGTCGTAAATTGTAATCCCGATGGGCTTTATCCCGGTGCCGAACGTTGCCTCTTCTTCCACGCTCAATTTCTTCGTAATCATCTCATTCGTCACGACTCTCACCGCCA
>CAYIAH010000020.1:0-12753 GCA_964361495.1 uncultured Candidatus Saccharibacteria bacterium
TCGGCGCGGCGGAGCCGCGATTTCGGAATTTCGCGGGGGGCTTTCCTCGCCGCCGAAGGCGGCGAAAACCGTCCGAACTATTTCAAGAATAGACCATTATGAAAAATCCAATGATTCGCACCATCTATCTTTATTTATTTGCGCTCGTCGGTCTTGCGCTGATGGCGATCGGCGCCGTGCGGCTGGTCAATACCGGTCTCAAGATACTCGTCTTCACCAAGGCGGACGGGGAGGCCGGCTTTTCGCACCAGCCGCCTATTTTCACTCCCTACCCGTCTCGGGAACCAAAAGGAGATGATTTTGTCACGACAATGGAGAAATGCAAAGAGAAGTGCAGCCTGACCGATACGCAAAAAGACGAAATCGGCCAGTGGCTCGCGAGTTACAAAGAATGGCAGAATCAACCCAAGGTTGATTATAGAGTCCAGCAGCGTGAGCGCGAATCCTCATGGTCATTCGCCTTTATTCTTGTCGGGTTGCCCCTGTGGCTCTTCCACTGGACAATCATTAAAAAAGAAAAACGCGGCGGCGTAACGCGCCAATCGGCACCATAATAAAACAAGAAAAAACCGCAGAGTGAATCATACGGTTTTTGTGAGCGGTTTTTGTTATACGTGCTGTTTTTTCATCGCAATATAGAACGCGAGCATCATCAAAGCTCCTCCATCAATAAGAATATCGCCGAGACTTATGACCGCCATATATCCCGGAATCCAATCCGCGAGCCACCATAACCGCGCATCAGCGAAAGACAATGCCGCCTCACGCGCCAATTCGCTATAATGCTTCTCAAGCACATCAACCACGACTACGGGCATTTTGAATCCATTGAGCACAATGACGAGCTGGTTTAATATACCGCCAACGCATAAAACCCCGAGGCCGCATGCTGCGCCAATGTTTCTCTGATAAAAAAGAAATCCCGCCGAGCCCGCAGCCGCAGCGAGAAAAAACCACCGCGGCAATCTCCAGTCGTGCCACAAGAACCATTGACTATGCGCTACTTCCATCTGAAAGATTGACAGCGTGATTAATCCAATAAGTATCGCCAAAAACGCGTCCAAAATTTTTTTCGGGAGCAACCTCAACATAAGCACAAGACCCATCCAGTTAAGACCGTGAATCAACAAGACCTCCAGCAGCCCGAAAACGATCTCATGCGATTCCATCGTATGCCTCCTTTTTTCAAGGTTCGCTTTCTTTCATTAAATATAGAGAATCATTGCCTTCCTGTCAAATGTCCATTTGACGCATTTGTGAAGAAATGGTATTATTTTATAAGCGTTGTATAAGTACCCTGTTCGTTGACAAAATTATCAGAGGGGGAACGATAATGTCTACTTTCACCATCCGTTTCTGGGGAACACGGGGAAGCGTGCCCGCGCCGCTTGTTGGCGCAGATGTTCGAAGCAAAGTGCGTGAAAACATCATCATGTATCGCGATGCCATACGGCGAAAAGGACTCGATCTGCTTACGACTCAACAGATAGAGGAATTTTTGGATCAGCAACCCTTCGATGCCGTCTCAACCTACGGCGGCAACACCTCATGCGTTGAAGTGCTCCATCGTGATGGCCATCGGTTTGTCTTTGACATGGGAACCGGTGTGCGGGAACTCGGCAATGCGCTCATCAAGGAGATGTTTGAACGAAAAGGTCTCTCTATCAGTTTTCTTCTTTCCCATATCCACTCGGATCACATTCAAGGCCTCTCCTTTTTCAGCCCACTCTATGTGAATAAAAACACGGGAATCGAAAATAAGTGGACGTTTTACGGCGGCACTAACTGGCAGAAGACAGCAGAAGTATGTCTCGCGGGCCAAATGGATCCGCCCACATTCCCCGTGTCATGGAAGGAGATTGAAAAAATCACCGCCTCGATAAAGTGTATCGATGTGTATGACATGGCGCATTTCTATCTCGCCGTGATGAGCGGACTCACCTTGCGGTGCCGAAAACTCAACCATCCGCAGGAGACCTATGGATGGCGCATCGAACCGAGCGAGGGCCCGGTCATCGCTTATACCACGGACAACGAACCATTTGATCCCGCGATACCCGACCCCCGCCTCCTTGCACTCGCGAAAAACGCAGATGTGTGGATTACTGATTGCCAATACACAAAGGATCAGTATAACGGCATGTACTCCATTCCCCATCATGGATGGGGACATTCCTACCCCGAGGCGGTTGCGGCAACGGCAGTACAGGCCGGCGTCAAACACGTCGTGCTCTTCCATCATGATCCCGCATCGACTGATAGCGCGATTACTTCGATGCAGTATCATACTCAGAAGCTCGTCAAAAATTACGGAGGCACAACCACGGTTACTGCCGCCTACGAGGGACTCAGCATCGAAATATAGACATCACAGATCACGTCGCGTTGCCCAAAACAAAAGGAACTGATATGTTTATGATCAGTTCCTTTTCAATTGGCATTCATTTTTAAGGAGGAATTTTCATGGCAAAAGGAATGACGTATAAGGATGCGGGAATTGATTACGACGCGATCGACCCTTTCAAACGGATGGCGCAGGAGGCGGCACGGCAAACGGCATCCGCACTGGATTACTTCGGATTTTCGGAAGTGACCTCAAGCCGCGGAGAGAGCGCGTATCTTATTGAACTTCCCGACTGCTATCTTGCGCATGTGGAAGAAGGACTCGGCACTAAAAATCTTGTTGCGGATGCGATGTACCGCCTCACCGGAAAAACATATTACGGCGAGATCGCGCAGGATACCGTCGCAATGATCGTGAATGATATGATTACCTCCGGCGCATTGCCCGTATCGCTCGCCCTGCATTGCGCCGCAGACGCGTCGCCGTGGTTTAAAGACGAGAGGCGGTCGCGCGACTTCGTTGAAGGATTGAAAGAGGCCTGTTTTGCCGCGGGCTGTATCTGGGGTCCGGGCGAGACAGCGACACTCAAAGACATGATCCTGCCCGACACCTGCATCTTCGGCGGTTCGGCATGGGGCATCGTGAAGCCGAAGCAACGACTCATCAAAGGAAACATTGCTGACGGCGATGCCATTGTCTTCGTGCAAAGTTCAGGGATTCACGCAAACGGATTGACGCTCGCGCGCTCAATCGCCGAAAAACTTCCTCATGGCTACCTCACGAGGATTGGCGACGGGAGAACGTTTGGCGACGCCCTTCTTGACCCCACACATATCTATGTCAAATTCATCAGGAGCTGTCTCGAAACAGGCGCCGAAATTCACTATGCAGTCAATATCACGGGGCATGGATGGCGCAAACTCATGCGCCATCCCGAACCGTTTGTCTACATTATAGAACTCATCCCGCAACTTTATCCCATCTTTCAGTTTATCCAAGCCCATGGTCCGGTTGATGACCGGGAAGCATATGCGACATTAAACATGGGCGCGGGATTTGCAGTATATTGTCCGGAGACGACCGTCGGACACGTGATTGAGATGGCATATTTCAGCGGCTTCAACGCGTTTCGCGCCGGGATCATCAAAAAGGACGGTTTGAACAAAAAAGTCATCATTGAACCAAAGCACCTTGAATATGATGCTTCAACGCTCGCGATCAGATAAATGGAAAAACGCCACCGCTTCGTGCGGTGGTTTTTTAGCCGCAGAAAAAGAAACATTACATCGGGCACGTCTCTGCCGCGCCTCCTTCTTTTGACGCCTTCCATTCGCCCACTTCCATCGCAAGGCCCATCTCGTCCCCTATTTTTTTGATGATCTCATCAAGAGAGACTTGTTCGTCATCAAACGTAACATCGAGCGACCGGTCTTCATAACGAACATTGACATCTTCAACTCCTTTGAGGGAATGAACAATGCCTTTCATGGTCCCCGGAATTGAAGGACAGCCAATACGCGAAGGATGCAAAGTGATTTTTTGAATCATATAATAAATTTACTTAAGGAATAGGAAGCATGATCGCAAATGCGCTTCCCTTGTTTTCAATGCTCTTCACGGTAATTGTGCCCCCGTGCTGTTCAATAATATTTTTCGTGACATAAAGGCCGAGACCCGTACCGCTCGTCTGATAGAGCTGGGCGTTTTCTGCTCTGAAAAATTTGGAAAACACCCTATGAAGCTGCGCGGAGGAAATCCCGATGCCGGTATCCTCGACTTCAATCACAACATTGGATTTTTCTTTCCTGACCGTGACGGTCACTTTTCCGCCTGGAAGGGTATACTTTATCGCATTGTCAAACATATTATCAAACGCAATCGCGATTTTTTCCTCATCCAAATTGAGCGATAGTATTTCATCCGCGGCAGGAACGTTCCATATAATCTCAATACCTTTCTCTGCGGCATTTTTCTTTAGAATGTTTCCAATGTGCTCAAGAATCGGCATCAGTGGCTGTTTCTTAAAGTTGAATCCGAATCGCCCTTCTTCCACCCGCGCGACATTAAGAAGATCATTGATCAACTCCGTGAGGCGATTGGTCGCGTCAAACGCGTCGCGTACGACCTTCTTTTGCGCAGGGACGAGTTTTCCCGAATCCTCTTCAAGCAGCGCCGCGAGCGCCCATTTGATGCCGGTGAGAGGGGTACGCAGCTGATGCGCGGCGACTGACACAAATTCCGACTTAATGACGTCGAGTTCAACGAGCCGGATATTTGCTCGCGTGAGTTCAAGATCTCGCCGAACCAACATCTTTCCCGTATCATCCAGCTCCTCAAGAAGCTCCTGAAGCCGCCGATTTACTGATCCCAACCGAATGTTGCCTTGCAGGATGACAAAGAAAATAAAAAGGCCGAGTCCCGTGGTAAGCCCTGCGAAAAGGAGCATCTGGCGTTCAAACGCAAATGCGGCATGCAGGGGCTGTTCAAGGAAGAGACCAAGTTTTGCAACCGGTATGGGGACGCCGACCGTAAAAACCCATTCCCCTTTTTCATTTCTATAAAAATCCTCTGACGCAAGGCCGTCCGCAACCCGTTGTTCAATGACCACTTTTCTGACAATGGGACGGGAAATAAAATTTCGCCGCTCAAGAATTTCCCGCACATCGGGATGCACGATTTGTATCCCGCTCTCGTCCACCACATAGATATGACCTTGCGCAATCTTGAGATTGCGCACCGCGGCGATGAAATTTCTGAGATTCAATTCGGCAACGAGCACCTGCTCTACCGATTTTCCCGGACGCACCACAGGCACCACCAAATTCACATGCGGCTCCAGTTCCGGAGACGCAAATACCTCTCCAAAATTTGACGCCCCCTGCAGCGCCGTATAAAAATACGGCGCCTTACTATAATCGCGATCGGGAAAAAGCTCTACGCCTCTTTTAAGTTTTTGCTCAAATGCTTCTATCTCTTTTCCCGTCCGATCGGCGAGCGCGACGCGCACGAGACTTTCATTCTTCCGAAACAATCCCGCAAGAATCGTTTTCGTGCGGCTTGAATCGCTCAATACATCCTCTCCCGCAATTGACAGATCTCTTACTGCCGCCTCTAACTCCACATTGATATTGGATCGCACACGATCGGCGATCTCGAGTGCGAAAAGAGACGCCGAAGAACGAATGCTTCGTATCGTGGGTATAAGCCAAATAAGATTGATCGCGACGAGTCCCGCGGTGACGCTCAAGAGAAATAGAACCCATCGGGTCCATATACTGCGGGGGATGCGTAAAAACGCCATAAAAACATTTGAGATGGGTTGTTCTACTTTCCTACTACCATATCCGCTTTCTTGAGAAATTCCTGAGTCAATGTAATGCCGATCGCACGGGCAGTGGTAAGATTGACCGCAAGGAGCAATTTTTTAGGAACCTCAACGCGAATGACCGAAGGGTCTCCTCCTTGAAGAATTTGGTGGACGAGACGCGCGGACTGCTCCCCGGTAACCGCATAATCAGGGCCAAATCCCACAAGTCCTCCTTGCTCCACCTGACTCATATCAAAAACGGCAAATGGAATTTTCTCCTTGAGGGATTGCGCCACGTACGATTTCAGACCCGCAAAAATGAGGGAGTCCGCGGTAATAATAATACCGTCAACTTCTTTCTTGGTAATCGTCGCGGCGACTCGTTCATTATCCTGGGAAGAAGCTACCGGATAATACACGAGCGTCATGCCGAGTTTCGCCGCAGTTTCGCGGGCGATCTCAAGCGAACGCAATGATGCCGCATCTTTTAATTCAACGGCGCTATGCGGCACCGCGACCCGCTCAATTTTTGGATCAATTTCTTTAAGAAGCTCCAGCCGCTTTGCAGTCAATTCGGTGGACAAGCTCGCAACCCCCGTTACGTTTGTATCGGGACGATCTATATTCTTGACCACACCGGCGCTCAGAGGATCGCCCATGGACCCGAATACAATCGGGATGGGCCGCGCCATATCTTTCGTTGCCTGATATGCCGCTTGTGTTGCGGGAGTTGAGTATACGTGAATGACATCAACATTTTCCGCAATAAACTCCTGTATCGCCCCGTTGATCTCATCTTTTGTATTCACATAACGGATGTCATAATGCGTATTCCCTCCTTCTCCTTCTTCATGACCAAGCTCTCGCATTGTTTTAAGAAAACTCTCAACAGACGTTTTATATGCGCTTGATGCGCCCCGCACCAATATCGCAATTTTGTATATCTTCACTTCGCGCGGCGCGTATTTTATCGTATACCACCACGCCCCTCCCGCAAAAATGATTATTCCCGCAAGGATACTCACCGCGGTACGAAAAGAAAAATTCATAGTCAAAAGGAAATAATGATAATCGCTTGAACCCATCTCCAAATTCGCTTTCAAAGCCGGGATACGCGATTTTTGGCTGCGGCTCGCGCCTCCGCCTCAACGTATTTCCAATACGTTTCGGCGTCCGGCACGTCGCCTCGCTTCAAAAATCGCGTATCAGAGGCGAAATGGAATTTTGAGATGGGTTCTTGTTATTCTCCCACCGCGAGCATTACCATGGTCTCATTATAGAAACGAGAGTCAATTTTTTCTTTGTCACGAAGTTCCCCTCCGAGCGGCGCCTGTTCTCCATAGGTGTAAAAACCGAGGAGCGGCACATCGCGGCCGATGATCTCAAGCACCGCCTGTATTTCCTCATTCGCGTGCTCTCCAAAGAGCTTCTCGCGCGCAATACAGTTGAACATAAGAACAAATTTCGGCGCGGTCTTATCGTCCGCAAACTCCTTCATCAGGCGGCGCGCGGCATCCTGCGCCGCCTCAATCGCTTTCTCCTTGCTGCCGATCATAAGACGTATCTCTGACCCTTCGGGAATCTCTGCGGCGCATGTGATTGAACCGTCTTCGTTGGCCTTAATCGGATCGCGAATAAGATATTCCTCTTCATATTCGGGAATTTTAAGACCCAAAGGATAGGTAATCGCAAGACGCGCAAGCGCTTCCTTGCGAAGTTCCTCTGCTTTTTGCCCAAAATAATCTTCATAAATATTCACCGCGGGCTTGCCGTCAAGTTCGTAGAGTATCGCACCTTGCGCTTTCGTCACCTTCATCGGCAGTCCAATCGGCACCCATCCGTGCCGCACGCCCGCACCCAGAGAAAAATCCCCTGAAAGCCCGACGCCGGCGACCGCACCCGAAGCAACCTCGTCATCACGATATTCATGGGTTTTCTCAAAAATAAAATCATCGCCTGGCGCGCCTCCTACTACTGGAAAATGAGGGCCAAGCACATCAAGCACCCCCCGCACGATATCCGCGCCATTGCCCGTGAGCACGTCAGGCAACATCACGAATATGCGAAGCCCGTCTCCCGATTTTCCTTTGACTTCGCGCGCGACCGCCTGTCCGGCTTCGCGCGCCCCTCCCTTCACATTCGCGCCCAAACCCGTGTAAAATTTAACACGGTCCGACTTGACCGCCATCACGCCGACGGCCTTGCTCGTGGGTCCTTCGTTCGTGATTTCTCCCGCGTCCGTGCATCCGACGAGCGGCGCGTTGCCGCTTGCTTCGCGAATGCCGCGCACGAGCTCTTTTTGATCAAATACGGCCGATGCGAACGCAAACGTAATATCGGGCGCGCCGCCGCCGGCCTGTTTAATCGCCATCGTACACGCGTCAAAACCGGCCTGATATGAATCCTTGTTTTTTGAAAGTCCGACTCCTGCAAAAATAGCCATATAAATTTTATTTTTTATCTGTAAGCACTGCTTCGACTTTTTTTAAAATTTCTGTGGGCAATACGTTCGCCTTGATAATATAATCAACTGCGCCCGCTTTCAGCCCTTTTTCGATTTCTTCTTTTTGCCCGAGATTTGAAATAACCATCACGGGGATTCCTTTGAATGACGCGTCTCGTTTCAATTCTGAAAGAAACATAAACCCGTCCATATCCGGAAGAATAATATCAAGGAGTATCAAATCAACATCCCCGCCCTTCAGAATGAGGCGCGCCTCGGCAACATTGAATGCCCGCGAAATCCGATACCCATGCTGACGGAATTTACTCTCGAGGAGTTCCACGAGAATAAGGTCATCTTCAATAATAAGGATATGGGACGACGGCGAACGAACTTCAAGAGAACTCTTCTTCGATATTTTCTGAGGACTTCCGCCCGCAAGAACCTGTTCCACCTTTTCAAGCACTTCGTGGGGCGTAAAATTAATCTTTATCAAATAATCGCGCACCCCGAGCTTCAGCGCCCGTTCAACTTCAACCTGCTGACCCGAATTGGAAATAACCACCACCGCGAGTTCCGGAAGCAGCTTCTCTTCCGAAAGAGTCTCCAGAATCTTGAAACCGTTGAGGCCCGGCAAAAGAAGATCAAGCAATACAAGATCGGGCTTTTCAGCATGAATTAAAGTCAAACCCTCTTTCCCGTCGCGAGCAACCTTTACGGCATAACCGTTCTCGACAAGTTTCGCCTCAATCAAATTCGAGAGCATTGTTTCGTCCTCCACCAAAACGATGTGTTTTTTTGTGTCGCCGGACGCGTCCTTTTTGGAACGGCGACGTGCGGAATCTGGCATAGTTTTATCTCGGTATACACAATGACTGCTTTCTTGATTGCCGACCACTTATCCACAGGAATCATTCTGCGGGACCGATGCGCCGGACCACAATAAAAATCATGAGAGGAATTGTAAACCACCATACATGAAGAGCTGGATTTGCAAAGAGCGTGCGGGTGAGCGGCGCTAAAAGCCGTACGGTTTCTGGCGCCAAAAAACTGAAAAGAATATGAATCAGAAGTCCCGTCTCAAGAATACTCAAAACGAGCACTTGCCACCATGCGTATGCGCGGAATACTCGCATGCGGCGCGGCGCGAGCAACACCAGAAGAGTCAAAAATAAAATAATAAATACGCCAAGTTTAATGACGATCATTTGTGTTCCGACAAGATCCGCAATTCTTTGAAGAGGCATGACCGAAAACACCGCGAACGTAACATAGGTTGTCAGCAGTGTGGAAGTTGCCCGCCTTCGCCCCCGGGAAACGCCGTAGAAAAATCCGATTGCGAGGAGCGCAAAAATAAGAATGAGGTCCCACGTCGGGTGCGAGAGAATTTGGACGCTCATCATTTGAGACATGAATATCTCTCTCATCGCCATATTCTTCAAGTATACCGTATTTCAAAATACAAGAAAACCTCTCTTGTGCGCACAAGAGAGGTTTTCTTTAAATTTTGACGTTGCCCACTCCTTCTGAATTCTATCAGTAATCATCGTGCGGCATTGGGGGCATTTTTTCTTCCTTCTTCGGCGCCTCCGTCACCGCGGCTTCCGTCGTGAGAAACATTGCCGCGATTGAAACCGCATTTTCCAAGGCCGAACGCGTCACCTTCACCGGATCCACAATCCCCTCTTTGATCATGTCCGAAACGATGCGATCCGTGAGCGCATCGTATCCTGCCTGCGCCTTGCTGTCGGCGAGAATTTTCTCTTTGATTTTCGAGGTAATCTCGCCCACGCGTTTGCCCGCATTCAGCGCGATCTGCGCGAGCGGCTCTTCGAGCGCATTCAAAAGAATTGAATAGGCGGGTTCGCGTTCCGGCCGCGCGCCGGTCTTCTCGTCATTCATCACTCTGCGATCCCACCGCTCCCGCAAAAGCACGGCAACTTTGAAAAGCGCGGTGCCGCCTCCCGCGACAATCCCCTCGGTAAGCGCGGCCTTCGTTGCCGCAACCGCGTCCTCAATCTTCAGTTTAATATATTTCATTTCGGTTTCGGTCGCCGCGCCGACTTTGATAATCGCGACTCCCCCGGAAAGCTTCGCGAGCCGTTCCTGAAGTTTCTCGCGATCGTAATCGGATGTCGTTTTCTCAATCTGCCCGCGGATCTGCATCACCCTTTGCTCGATGTCTTCTTTCTTCCCTTTGCCGCCGACGATTGTCGTGTTGTCTTTATCCGCAACGACCCGCCGGCTGCGGCCGAGCATCTCGAGACCCACGTTTTCAATCTTGAGCCCAAGCTCTTCAGAAACGAGCGTTCCGCCGGTAACCGCGGCAATGTCCTGCAACATTTCTTTCCTGCGGTCGCCGAATCCCGGAGCTTTCACCGCGAGCGCGTTGAATGCCGCCCGCAAGCGGTTCACCACCAACGTCGCAAGCGCGTCTCCTTCAACGTCTTCTGCGACAATCACGAGCTCCTTTTTCCCCATCTTTGCAAGCTTTTCAAGAACAGGAAGAATGTCGTGAACCGATGAAATTTTCTTATCCGTGATAAGAATATAGGGATCGTCAATGACGGCTTCCATCCGCTCCGCATTCGTCACCATATAGGGAGAAATATAGCCGCGGTCAAACTGCATCCCCTCAACGATTTCTTTCTCAATGCCCGTGCCCTGCGATTCTTCCACCGTCACCGCGCCATCCTTGCCGACTTTCTGGATCGCCCCGGCAATGATCTCGCCCAGTTCCCGCGATTCGGAAGAGATTGTCGCAACCTGCACGACCTCCTCTTCGTCCTTCACGGGCTTTGCAAGATTCTTGAGCTCATTGACGACTTCGTCTTTTGCGTACTCAAGCTCTTGTCGGAGTCCAATGGAGTTGACGCCCGCCGCCGCATACTTCAATCCCTCGTTTATGAGTGCCTGCGCAAGGACCACGGCGGTCGTCGTGCCGTCGCCCACCGCATCATTGGTCTTGGACGCGACCTCTTTGACAAGCTCCGCGCCCATGTTTTCAAATTTATCTTCCAGTTCAATTTCTTTCGCGATGGTGACACCGTCGTTGGTGATCTGCGGCGCGCCGAAACTTTTGTCCAACACCACATTCCTGCCCTTCGGGCCGAGCGTAATCTTCACCGCATGCGCGAGCTGATCGATGCCCCGTTTCATCGCATGCCGCGCTTTTTCATCAAACAATAATTGTTTTGCCATATTATTCAACAATAATCGCGAGAATGTCCTCCTCCCTCGCGATGAGATACTCTTTATCGTCGACCTTTATTTCATTCGGACCGTATTTCGTGAAGAGAACGACATCGCCTTTTTTTACATTCATCGGGATGCGTTTTCCCTCATCGTTGACCTTGCCCGGTCCCACGGCAATAATGGTCCCCTGCTCCGGCCGCTCCTTATCAACGGTCTCGGGCAGATAAATCCCGGCCTTCGTCTTGCCGCCTTTTTCTTTTTCCAGCGGCTCAATGACGACCCGGTCGCCAAGAGGTTGTAGCTTCATAATTGTATAATTTGTGTGTAATAAATATATGTATATAAAAAAGACCTATCGGGCATACTGAGACGTATGAGCCCTATGCCCGCATTTAGCACTCTCGACCTATGACTGCTAATCAGTGTACTCGCCCGAGGAAATTTGTCAAGAACCCCCCGCATCTCTACAGTGAGAGTATGCGTCCTTTAACATAATCACCATGCGATTCGGGAATCCGCAGAATGACAGAAAGGGAGAAACTCATGGATCAATTTCCCGCAAAAAAACGAACTGCCCTCAATGCGGGCATTGTTATTTTTTGGCTTTTTTTTATTTTTCTCTGGGGCTGGAATCCTTTTGATGGTTTCCGCCGGACATGGTGGTTTGATGATCTCGGCCACATCCTCTACGGATTCTGCGGCGGGCTTACTTTTCTTTATTTCAAAATCCGCTATTCGGCGCGCGGGGCATTTCTTTTCGTCGGAAAAAAAATGCTCATTCTGGATACTATTTTTTACGTCATGGGAAGCGGTGCCACGTGGGAATTGGGGGAATTTCTTTGGGATGCCTATATTCGCCCCGAATACTTTTCGTACCTTGACACGGCCCAGCACGGCCTTGCCGATACGATGCTCGATCTCTTCCATGAACTATGGTCCGTCATAATCGCCCTCTTTGTTTGGCGCCTCGCACGAATGCTCTATGCCGCGCTCTGGCCCGACGAAGCGGTTCGTGAAGACCGCGAATACACCGCAGATCAGATTTTTGAGGCATCCGCGCATCTCCGGGAACTCCGCCGAGCGCACTGGAAAGAAATTAAAATGCGGTTCAAAAACCGCATTCGCCATCGTCTGTAAATCTTCATTCCCCGCCCCATCACGCGGGGATTTATTTATTCAAATCCATAACATAATCCCTCGAAGTCCGACTTCGAGGGATTTGATCAATCCTTTATTAAAAATCGGCATACGCGTGCCGATTTTATCATATTCCTCCAAGGTGAGGTCAAAATCTTAAAAACTTGCGTCCAGAATCTTTGGATGATACCTTTTTTAACCATATCCGTCAACGCTCCCAACCGGATTTGAACCCGAGTTACTGGGCTCACCTGCCCGCCGTACTTGCCCTTACGGGGAATCGAACCCCGGTTCCTAGGCTGAGAACCTAGTGTCCTGGGCCACTAG
>CAYIAH010000021.1:0-11757 GCA_964361495.1 uncultured Candidatus Saccharibacteria bacterium
TCGGGCCGCTGGGAATCGAACCCAGTCTACATGCTCCCAAAGCATGCGTACTACCGGTATACTACGGCCCGCATTATATCAAAGTTTCATGTGAAACTTCTTAGTAAACCTTCTCCCAGATTGCATTCTTATAGTGCTTAATTTTCGCTTTTCTACGCCCTTTATCAATGGAAATCGCCAGAACATCTATTTGCCACTCTTGATTGTATGCACACTTTTTTTCAGCTAAATACGTTTCGCATATCTTCTGCAGTTTCCGGATCTTCAGGCGATTTATACTCGCTTCAGCCAGATAATGTTCCACGTGTTTTGCGTCTCTTGTTTTCACTTCGCAAAAGACCAATAATTTTCCCTTTTTGGCAATTATATCAATCTCTCCCCATGGTTTCCAATAATTCTGGCCAATGACTTTGTATCCCTTTCTTGCAAGATATCTCTTTGCTATTTTTTCGCCAATATCGCCAAATTTACGTTTAGAAGACGGCATAATATGTTTCACGTGAAATATGGGCGGTAGAAGATTCGAACTTCTAGCCTCTGCAATGTGAATGCAGCGCTCTAACCGTTGAGCTAACCGCCCAGAATCAAATGCCCGCAAATAGTATTATAAGTATATTTCACTATAAAAGCAAAAACCGGCTTTAAGCCGATTTTAATTGGTTTCACGTGGAACATTCAATATTACGACCGGATGGGATCACTCACGAGTTTCACGTGAAACAACCGGCTGAATCAAATATCGAATCGATTAATAAGCTTCTCATGCGGATACTCAAGAATATCGCGTAGAAATCGGTCATACATGTTCATCCGATACTTAAATTCATCAACATCCATAAGAGTATATTGAATTGGTTTCCCAACTTCTGACTCTATTCTTGCCAAGAAATTATCAAGCTTCTTCCTGCTGATGTCATCCGCGACGAGCAGTAAATCAGTGCGGGCTCGCTCTTCATTATTAAGAAAAATCCCCGAAACAACTGCAAGTTTCACCTTCCCAAGCCGCTTAATGCGAATCAAAAGTTTTCTTTTCGAAGCGGCAACTGATTTAATAACTAAATCATGCAGTTCTGAAAGAAGGGGGAACGACTTATTAATAAGAAAACCCGGCGTGCTTCTTATCGTTTTTTGCTTAAGTAGACCAAGCTTAACGAATTTTAATAGCTCTGAATTAACGATAGGCGCTGCCAACTGTGTCCGTTTCTGAATCTCTCTTGAGACAAACCGGCTTTCTTGATTCTGCATGAAAAGGCGCAATAAACGCGCCCTCGAGACCGATCCGAAAAGTTGTTCGAGAAGCTGTTCCATGGCATCAATTGATACTCCTCCGACAAAATCATTATTTTATCGTGACTGTTGCCCCTGCGGCCTCTAATTTTTTCTTAATTTCTTCCGCCTCTTCTTTTGAGATCCCCTCCTTCACTAATTTTGGCGCCGCATCCGCAAGATCTTTGGCCTCTTTTAAGCCAAGAGATGTCACTTCCCGCAGGACTTTAATAACCTGAATTTTCTGACTTCCTGAATTCGTGAGTTCAACGGTAAAACTCGTTTTCTCTTCTTTTTTCTCTGCTGCGTCTTCTGCGCCAGTCGTCGCAGGAACGGCGCCCATCATCATCGGCATTGCCGCAGAGACGCCGAATTTTTCCTCAATCGCTTTCACCAATTCTGAAAGCTCAAGAACGGTCATTTTCTCAATTGCCTCAATAATTTTTTCTTTATCCATAATTTATAAAACGATATTTGAATAAAGACAACTGGGTGTCTTTTCTACCGCCTATCGTTTTGTATCTTTAATTTTAATAAGAATCATAGATAAACTTTGAATGTTTCCCGCGAGCGCTCGCGCTAGATTTTGAAGGGGGGATTGCAGTAGCCCTACAAATTGCGTCAAAAGTATATCGCGTCCTGGAAGTTTTGCAAGCATGAATACGTCATTCACAGTAAGCGCCCGTCCTCCTGCAAGAATCGCGCCGAGAATTTTGAAAGTCTCGTTTTCTTTTCCGAATCGTACGAGCTGTTTTGCCGATTCGATTTCTCCCTTATACCCAAAAGCGACTCCTATTTCTCCACGCATTTCCTTTGTCCGTATGGCGAGTCCGGCGCGTTCAAGCGCCCGATCAAGCAGCGTCTTTTTTGCAACTTTATATTCTGCGCCGATACTCTTCAAAATTTTTCTGAGCGCATGCGCTTTTGAAACCGCAATGCCGTGGAAATCAGTAAATACGGCGATCTTTTGACGCAGTAATTTATCAGAAAGTTCTTCGACTATTTTCTCTTTTTGAGTTTTGCTTAACATAAAAGCCGCTTGCCGAAGCGACTAAACCATGCCTCAAGAGAGACAAGGCATATCCTCAATCGGACTTATTGTTCGCCGATTGTCTTCGGAATGATTTAAGTATACCCGCCTAAAAATGATAGTCAACCTTGACAAATTATTTAATATATCGCGCTTTCGCTATTGCGTGTTCTTCGAGCGTCCGCGAGAAAATCGTGCGGCCCTCGGGAGTTGAAAGATAATATAAGTATGGCGATTCTTTCGGATGCACTGCCGCCCCGAGTGCAGAAAAACCTGGATTCGCAATCGGCCCATAGGGAAGCCCCGCATACCGATACGTGTTGTACGAGGAATCAATTCTCGTTTCTTCGCGAGAAATTTTTGTCGTACTTTTCCCGGTAAGATAGGTGATAGTCGCGTCTACTTGCAGGGGAATTCCGAGCCGCAGCCTTTTCCACAAAATACCGGAGACGAGCGCGCGATCTTCGTCAGATCTAACCTCTTTTTCAATGAGCGACGCTATCGTGACAATATCAAACACTGTTTTTCCTTGCCGCCGTACCTCGTCCTGCATATCTTGAGTGAATTTTCTGTCAAAATTTTCGAGCATTTTTACCACAATCTCTTCCGCGGATGCCGTAGGAAAAATACGATATGTGTCGGGAAAAAGATATCCTTCGAGTCCGCGCCCCGCAGGAATATCTTTCACAAAATCCAATCGCCTGATCGCGGAGGAGGGGAATAATTTATTTTCGGCGAGCGACGTAAATTCATTTTTTGAAAGGATATTCTTTGTCCCCAGATACTCGCCGATGTCTTGGGCGGTCCATCCCTCCGGAATCACTATTATCTCTTCTTTTTCTCCCGCAACAAGAAGATTGACGATCTCGGCAAGTGATGCATGGGGCAATTCGTATGTGCCCGGCTTCAGTGACGATGCCGCGCCAGAAAGAGAGACATAAAAAACAAACAGCCACTTCGAATTGATCGCGCCCTCGCGTTTGAGGAGTGCGGCGATCTCTCGGGAACCAAGCCCGCGCGCAATTTCAACATACTTCACACCCTCAAAATTTCCTTTACCAAAATAGACGTACGATAAAAAGAACGCCCCAAGCGCAAGAACGCACAAAACAAACGCCGCAAGAAAAAGAGGATACGCATGAGACGCTCCCGCATCTGTTCTTTCAAGGCCCTTTACCAACGGCACAAACGCGAAGCCGGGGAATTCTTCTTCTTCAAACTCGGCCTCTGACTTTTTTGTAAAAACCCGCACCGAACCGTCGACGGGAGCCGCGATTCGTCCGCCGATCCGAAGCTCTTCGCGCCACACGCGCGGAATTTCATCAACAGCCGCCGCGCCGGCAAGAATTTTATCGAATGGCGCCGCCTCAGGCAGTCCTGCGCTCGCATCGCGGCACAAAAACTGCGCTGAACCCTGTTTCACAAATCCGTACTTCGCCACATTTGATTCTCCGAATGCGCATAATTTCCGAATCCGCTCAATGGCATATACCTTTCCCGATGCGCCAACGATATGCGCGAGAAGCGCGGTCGTCCATCCTGATCCAGAACCCACATCAAGAATTTTTTCTCCCGGCATTGGCTGTAAAAGTTCCAACATAAATGCGACCGTGAGCGGCTGTGAAATCGTCTGGCCGTCGCCGATCGGAAGGGGATAGTTCCCGTATGCTTCGTTACGGTGCTCCGGGAGCACAAAATCCGCGCGGTCAATCGCACGGAACGCTTCAATAATCCGCGGGGTCTTCAAATACCCGTCATCAATCAAAGATTGGATAAGATTTTCACGACTCTCCATGATACTATTAAAAATTACATTACATTGATCAAGCGAAGCAAGCAAACCACGCGTGCAGAAATATCAACCGCGTAATCAATTCCTATAATAATCATTGTCATCAAAAAAAGGAGCTTCTGCAAGCTCCTTTTGTTTATGGTAATCTCTCTTCACGACGACACCTGCCCATTGAGTACATTGCGCAACATTTCGGGCGATGGCGGAAAATGCTCAGGAAATTCAATTGCAAGAACGTCTTCCGGCCGATCAATGCAGTAAATCGTAAAACGATCCTTCGGCTCCCTTGAAATTTCCTGCAATGTCTTACCGCTGTCGGTCTCACCCGGAATCACAATACGCAGAGCCTCACGCATGTGCTTGGGCAATTTTTCAAGTTCCCGACGATTCGCTAAGGGAATCGCAACCTCTTTGATGCCACGGCGTTCCGCGGCGAGAAGTTTTGCGCGAATCCCGCCGACCGGGAGCACCGCATTTCGCCGCAATGGAATCTCGCCCGTTGCCGCAAAATACGGCTTCGGCGATATTCCCAACCGCCGCGAATAATATGCTGCGAATGTCTGCACGCCCGCAGACGCTCCTTCTTTCGGCATTGATCCTGCGGGATAATGCGTGTGAATAAATACCTTATGCGAGAGTCCTTCCAATACCCCGCCCGCATGAGTGAGCCGGTCAATCGCGACGTGAATCGCCTCGCCCATGACTTCTCCAACCGAACCCGTTGTGCGATAGTCAAACTTCGTGTCTTTCCGGTACGAAATCTCGACAAATCCGATGTCGCCGGATCCGTCTTCCGCTTTCACATAAAGGACAACGCATACTCCCGGAGGAAGATTGCCGAGATCCGGAATCCACTCCACGACTTTCGGCTCGCCAAGGTACTTCTGAATATTTTTTGCCGTGATCCGAATGCTGCCCGGCGTTTCTTCCTCTCCTTCCCCGTCGCTTGTGTCCGGCGCGCTCTTCTTAAGCTCGAGAAATTTCCCTTCCAATACGGCAACAAGCACCTTGCGAAGTATACGCGCAATCGCCTGTTCGGTGTGGCGCATGCCCGCATCATGCGTATACTTACTCACCATCACCCGAAGCCCTTCATTAGTGAACGTGACGTTGAATAACGGCATGTCCTTGCCCTTCAAGGTCTCCGGCGTGATGCCGAGTTCCTCGTGCACTCGAGAAATAACGTGGCTTTTTGCGATGGCGATTTTTTCATCCTCGGTATATCCCGGGAGTTCAATCACTTCCATGCGATTCAGCAGCGTATCATGAATAAGTTCGGTTGTATTTGCTGTGGTAATGAAAAAGACCTGCGAAAGATCAAAGGGGAGTCCGATGTAATGATCCTGAAACGTCGCATTTTGTTTGGGATCAAGCGCCTCGAGAAGCGCATTGACCGGTTGATCCCCCCCGTGCTCCCCAAGTTTATCAACTTCATCAAGCATGAAGACAGGATTTTTCGTCCCTGCTTTTCGCACTCCTTCAATCATCATGCCCGGAAACGAGCCGATGTAGGTGCGGCGATGCCCCCTGATCTCCGCCTCGTCTTTAACCGCGCCGAGGGAACGCCGGATGAATTTTCTCCCCATTGCCCGTGCAATTGATTCTCCCAAGGATGTTTTTCCCACGCCCGGAGGCCCCACCAAACACAGAATCGGCGCCTTCGCATCGTGCTTGATCCGCCGGACGGCAAGAAATTCTAAGATCCGTTCCTTCACCTGCTCAAGATTGTAATGATCCCGTTCCAGCACCCCGCGCACCTTTGAAAAATCAGCTTCATCCTCTGTGACTTTGCCCCACGGAAGTTCAAGAAGCCACTCAATATACTGCAGGTTCATTTTACTGCTTTCAGACGCGCTCTTCGTATAGGGGAGCAATGATTCAATGGCGGTCCGCACCTCGTCCGGTAAATCCTGCCTCACTTCGTCATACCGTTTATTAAGCGGGCTTTCAGAAAGGGCCTTCTCATCCGAGAATGCCACGGCTTCCTCCAAAGTAAACGGAGTGCCTTCGGGATTGCGCTCCGGCGCCCGATCAAATGAAAACCTTTCCGGGTGCACGAGTATTTCTTCGATGATCGCGAGAAGAAGTTCAAGCCGTTTCCTTATGTTCAATTCGCGAAATACGGGAATGAGCGCCGTGATGAGCCGCGAAGAAGGGATTGCGCCCCCAAGCGTGCCGGCGAGCCGGTCGATCTCTGAACCCACGGTCGCGTCATTACACGCATCAAATCGGAATATCGGCGGCGTCTGGAGTTTTTTGAGAAAGGCAGCGCTTTGCGAATCTAACTTTTTAAGCACCTCCTGAAAAGCCGGAGAGGAAAATTCTTGGAAAGAGGGTTTGACGTCCTCAACGATACGCCATGGGTAGAGCAGAAGATCGCGAGGCGCGTCTTTTGGTTCCATATCTTTGCCCACGGGCTTTGTATTAATAAGACAACGAAACTCCAGGCACACAAGCGAGAATACGAAAAATCCTCTCTCTTCTTCCTGGACGCTCTGCGTAAGCGCCATGACGCCCATTACCGGAGCGCCATTCTCTGTCCCCGTGATATCGCGAGCAGAAGCAACCAAAATGTATGGCACATAATTCAGCCACCTTCTGAGGGCCTTCCGGAACGCACCTGCCTCGCGGCTCGACACGCGCATTGATATCACTGCCTCGCTTGAGGGGAACGCGATCGGATGATACACCGCAAGCAGCGGCAGAAAAGGGGGAATCGATTTAACTCCATTTTCTTTCCCACTATTTTTTTTAGAAGCCATTTAAACGCTCCTTCGTATTCTTTTCATATCGTTCTCTTTACGATATAAGACAATCACTCTATAAAATGTCAAGGTTCTTTTCTATTATCAAGTGTAGCATGCATGGCTTCTCCGAAGCAAAGAAAAATCCGCGCGAGGCATCGCGCGGAATAATGATCCCTATTCAATGATGAGTATTCCCAATTTTTTCTTCAATTCCTCGACGTCAATCGATTTGCGCGCCGGAGCATTAAGCATCCGCTCCGTATAAAATCCGCTCTCCGCCATCATGATCCGCGCGCCGTGCGAACGCACGCGAAGATACAACGGACCGAAATCAAGACGTTTTAGTTTGTGCGCCTCAAAATCAGTATCAATCACCATGGTCGCCACTTGCCCCACGACGCGCTCGCCAAGATTGAATTCCCACCGCTCCACCTCAATCGCCGTATGGAAATTTGCGCCGCCGACGATATGCGCATCGGACGCATCAAGCATTTCCTGCGCGCGAAGCGAACTCGTCTTTGCGCGCGCCATGTGCGGATGGAACATTTCCACCAAAAGTTTTGAGGGAAGCGTATAGATCGAATGGGAGCCCGCGGGCGCCACAATCTTTTTCTCCACCACATCCATGAGCGTCCCCGGAATCGGGAAATGCGCGCGCCCCAAGAGCGCGGCGATATACTTATTGAGAAGCAAAATCAGTTTGTCCCGGAAAATCGCAAGGGGCTCTGCGCCGAAATCGCGCTGCCACTCATCGTGGTTTCCGGCAATATACACAAATGTGGTGAGGTTATTTTCAACGAACGAAACCACTTCGTCCATCGCGGGCATCCGTCCTTTCAGCTCTTTTATAAACTCTTCAAGCCGTGCGCCGAACACCCGAATCATCACGGTCCCCACGAGCTCCGCCGCAAAACGCTCCTGTTCCGTATAATTGAGGCCGCCGACAATCTCGCCCCGCTCAAGAAAACGATGCTTCAGCCCTGCGATAAAATCGCCGAGTCCAAACAGATGCGTAATGTCATGCCGCAACATGATCTCCGGAAACCGCATGACCACATATTCATAGTCGGTCGTTGTGTAGCCCGCATGCAGACATCCGAAAAAGAGCATCCGGTCTTCACACACCTCTTGCGTATACGCGGGATACATCAGCCGATCCTGAAGCCAATTGAGATGAAAATCATAACGCTGGGAAGACGGATCGTAATAAAGGCCCGGCCACGTCGTGCGGGATGAGGATTTGGGCTCCACGAGGAATTTGATTTCGTCGCGTATTGTTTTTCGATCCAATTCCGTGCGATCGGCAATAATCCCTTCGGTCGCCGCCGCACCGTATTCTTTGACACATGCAACAATTTTCTCGTGCGTCTCGTTCGCGCCGCGCTTGATACCGGTAATATAGGTCCGCTCTTTCCCTACGAGGTCCTTGAAATCGTAGGTGCGCACCAGCCGTATCCCTTCATCCGTATACTCAAGCACCCGCACGCCGACCTGATTTTCCGCAACCGTCACATCTTCAAGACGATGCAATGCAGGAAGCGTGATATACGGGGTTTTTTTCTCGCCGCGGGGTTTATGGACGCTTGATGCGTGCGTACCCACGATCCACATGCCCGGATCCGGCTGAGACGTCTGCCCTTCTTTATCTTTAATTTCTTTCTCCGCCGCCTGACTGTAATACTGGCTGGGAAGCCGCGGCTTTTTGGGGTTGATCGGCCAAATAAATTCATCAATTCCCTTCACGATCAGCCGATGACCTCCTTGTTTTTCGTGCCGGATGTCACTATCGCGAAACGCCTGAAGATAAGAAAGAATCACGTCTCCCCATGTGCCGTCATATGTTAAGCTCGACATCGCGTAGAGGCGCACATACGCATTATCATCTCCGGGTTTCCTGATTCTCGGAATGGCCCATTTTAATTCCTGCGCAATCGTATAGAGCACAACATTGATCGCTTCGTCTTTAAATTCTTTTCGCACCCCATGTGCCGCGCGGCTCAGACGATCCTTCACATATTTTTTGCTCACCATGCCGCCGTTCAGGACATTGAAGACGCATCCTTCCTCGGCAAAAATCTCAAATGCGCGACGCACCAATCCCCGCCGGTACCCCGCGCTCTTGAAGTCAATGCGCGAAAGGAATCCGATCCGAATTCCCGGGCGATTAAACGCTTCCTCGGTGATCGTGAGTACGTCCGGTTCGGGAAAATCTCTGCGCCTGACTCTTGGACGCCCTTTTTCAGACGAACCGTCCTGCCGTTTTTTCTTTTGCATCTATGCTCCTCGTGAATGGTCTCTCGTTCATCAACAATGTCAAAGATCTCTTATACCCACTATAACAGAAGAACAGTGCAGTAGGCGAGTGCAAGAGGAATAAAACCGGGTATAAAAAACAGCGCGTGGGAGAAGATCGCTTGATGCGATTTCCCACGCGCCTTGATGCTATGTCACACGCTGCCGTGTTAGTCCAAGTCGAACTTGAATTGCGATACGACCACCCTGGGCTCGGTGTAGATCGGCCGTACATCCTTGCCGTTCGGATCCTTGCATAGCACCCACGTGCCTTCTGCGGATGACGGCGAGAATAGTCCGTTCGGCTCAGCTTGCGGTAGACGCGTCACGCCCCACTGGCGCACATCGTTTTGGCCACCGCCGTGACGCCGCTCAAGGTAATACCGCTGCATCGTTTCTGGCGCCGTGAACTGCGTGGAGTACGGGAGGGGATAGCCGATGGAGTCACAGAGGAAACTCAACTTGCCCCCAAGCGCAGTGTGGCCGCGCACGACGACGGGATTAAGGTTTTCCATATACGAGTAGGTAGCAAGCCCCGTCTCGTCACGCATCTCGTAGATGTCTTTCGCGAGCTTGAGCTCGCGGAAGTTCTTGATTGATGGAATGCCGACCTGGGACACACCTTCCTGCACCATACGCTCCTGTCGATCACGCTGGATGTCACTCGACGTTGGCTTGCCTTCACAGGACGCCAAGACCGAAACCAACAAAAGACTCACAAAAACACTCAGCAATAATCTCTTCACCGCCTTGTCTCCTTTCTGCCCGTTTAGCGAGCGCTCGTCCGTTCCCGCTTCAACTGATCAATAAAACCACGCAGGTCAGCGGGAACAATTGGATCATTGAGGTTGTAGCCGCTCGCGCGATGCAGAATGATGGACGCGAGCGCATCCCTTTGTTGCGCCGCCGCCTTTACGTACTCAAACTGCATATTCTGCAACTCCTGAACCATTCCTTGGTTGAACGCCCTCGACTGCTCGAAAATCTCCCGGCGTTGCTGTTCGTACTTCGGACCGAAGTACTTGTACATAAAAAAGTCATTTCCTTGGACGATCCACGTCAGAGCGAGAATGGCCACCAAAACCCCGATGACCGCTCCTACTACCTTCTTCATTTCTTTCTCCTTTTAGTTTTAGTTCTTAAGGCACTTTTGGCATCGATCTGCGATACCTCGCCATGAGATACCGCTCGATGCCAAATTAGTACAATGATAACAAATCTACTGAAAAAGTCAAGCCCATGCGATCTGAGAACTGTGTCCGCGGTAGCTTTATGTGAACGCAAAGAACTTACTTTCAAGGCATCAAAAAATGGCAGATGTTTTCAGATTTCTCGAGCGAGTATGCAGTCAAAAAGATTGCTACTTTCCGCTCACCGTAATTCGAATCCGTGCGTCGAGCGCATTGGTTACCTTCTTGAGAAAGTTCAAGCTCGGATTATATGTTCCCGATTCGAGTCGCGCAATTGCTGACTGTTTTGTGCCAACTCGTTTTGCAAGCTCTTTTTGGGTAAGTGACCGGTACCCCAAAATTCGGACACTCTTTGGAAAGTGATATAATCCGGTTATGAACAAAACAAAAAGAGGGTATCGCATCTCCAATGAGGTGCGAGAACAAATCTTGAAAAGGGTCAAAGACGAAGGCATTCCCGTAACCCAGGCGGCAGAAGAGCACGGCGTCTCAACCTACACCATCTACAAATGGCTCACGAAGGGAGCGAGCGGCCATCCCTCCTGGGGCGAGGTTACGAAACTGAAAAAAGAGAACCGCGCCTTGACTGAACTTCTGGGCGAACTAACCGTAAAGCTCTCCACCGCCCAAAAAAAGAGTTGATGGAGAAAACGCGGACGACGAAAGCCGCCTTTGCCCGCGCTACCGGTATTTCCCGCTCGCAGTTGTATTACCTCCACCGGCAGCCGGAAAAGGACTGGATGGTAAAGCAGCGCGTTGAAGAAATTCTTCACATTCATCCGAGCTACGGCCATAAGCGGATCGCCATCGCCCTCGGTGTCAACAGAAAGCGTATCCGCAGAGTCATGCGTATCTTCGGCATCAAGCCCTACCGCCGGAGAGGCAGAAAGTTCAGAAAACCAAGGGAAAATTCAGCTTCGTTCCCGAATCTGCTTCTCGTAGAGTCCCCGCAGTATCCGCATCACATCTGGGCCTCGGACTTCACGCATATTTCTTTCCACGGCAGATGGATATATCTTGCTACGATCACCGATCTTTTTACCAGAGAACTGGTGGGACTCTCAGTGCTTACCGCCCATTCGGTACAGCTCGTCCTGAACGCCTTGCTCTCGGCAATCCATAAACACCCGCTTCCGGCAATCCTGCACTCCGACCATGGTAGCGAATACACCTCGCGGGATTACATTTCCCTTGTCACGGAGCTCGGCATAACGCCGTCAATGAGCCGGAAGGGTCGTCCGTGGGAAAACGGATACCAAGAGTCGTTCTATGACAAATTCAAGGTTGATCTTGGGGATCCCAACCGCTTTGCGAATCTTGGAGAACTCATCTGGGCCATCTACAAAACCATTCATGATTACAATCAGAACCGAATCCACACCGCGTTAAAAATGCCTCCGGCGGTATTCGCCGAAAGGCACTTCCAAAGGTCGAACCAAT
>CAYIAH010000022.1:0-11165 GCA_964361495.1 uncultured Candidatus Saccharibacteria bacterium
GTCATCGCGCAGCTTTTATTTCTTGAAACGGAAGACGAGAAAAAAGACATCAAACTCTACGTCAATTCTACCGGCGGATCCGTCCCGGCAACGCTCGCGATCTACGACACCATGCAGTACGTCAAGCCCGACGTCTCAACAATGTGCGTCGGCATGGCCGCCTCCGGGGCGGCACTCCTTCTCGCCGCGGGCGCGAAAGGAAAGCGATTCGCCCTTCCGAACGCCGAAGTGCTCATTCACCAAGTCATGGCGGGCGGCATCGAAGGACAGGCCACTGAAATTGAAATTTCGGCAAAGCACATATTGCGCCTCAAAGACCGCCTCAACCAAATTCTTTCCAAGCACACCGGCAAACCCCTCGCGCAGGTGGAAAAAGATACTGACCGCGATTTCTATATGAACGCAGACGAAGCAAAAAAATACGGCATCATTGATGAAATCATCAAACGCAAAAACGATAAAAAGTGAAGGCGATTTCTGCTTATTGTTTATAAAAGAGACCGCCCTTACGCGGTCTCTTTTATTTTTCAACGATCACCGGCAACAAACTGACGCCGGTCATCTCCGGCGGTTTTGACAGACCTAAAAGCTCAAGAATCGTCGGCGCGACATCGGTAAGAATCCCCCCAACTCTTTTCTTCGTCTCTGCAACTTCCGCATCGCTGCGCGGCGCCTTCAGACGGAATTCATTTCCTACTAAAAAGAAGGGAACCGGACCGAGGGAGTGCTCCGTAATCCGCTCGCCCGTCATCGCGCTTCGTTTGCGTTCAATGTTGCCATGATCCGCAGTGACAATCATTACTCCGCCTGCGAGCAGCACCGCATCGCGCACAATCCCCACCGCTTCATCGAGCGCTTCAACTGCGCGCACTGCCGCGGCGAAATTTCCCGCATGCCCCACCATATCGGCATTCGCGAGATTTGCCACGATGACATCAAATTCATCGAGGCGCTCACGCACAGTTTGAGCGATCTCCTGCGCCCGCATCTGGGGATTCTCATCAACATGCCGCGTCTGAATCGAAGGGATAAGCACCCGCTCTTCTCCCGGGAACGGAACCTCGCCGCTGCTGCTGAAAAAATATGTCACGTGCGCATATTTCTCGGTCTCGGCAATCCGCAGCTGTCTCAATCCCGCATCGCTCAGAATCCCGCCAAGAGAATGCCTAATTTCAAGCGGCGGAAATGCCGCATAGTCCCGCGCGTCTTTCGCATACTCGGTCATCGTCACCACAAAAAGATTTTGCAGAAAACGGCGGCCAAAGTGATCAAAGGAGGCATCGGTGAACACCCTCGTCAATTCCCGCATAGAATCCTCCCGGAAATTAAAAAAGATGATCGCGTCGCCGTCCCGCACGACGCCCGCGTCTCCGCCAATCAAAGCGGGTTCAATGAATTCATCGGTGACTCCTCGTTCGTATGAAGACGCGAGGTACTCGCGTGCGGACAACGCCGCGCTCCCCTTCCCCTCCGCCATGAGTTCGTATGCGGCGCGAATCCGATCCCATTGTTCATCGCGGTCCATCGCATAAAACCGGCCGATGAGTGAAACAACGCGCGCTTGCGGCAAACGCGCATGCAGACGCGCCTCAAGCATTGGGATAAACTTGAGCGCTTCGGTCGGAGACGCATCCTTCCCATCCGTAAAAACATGAAGATAGACGGCGCCGATCTTCTCCCGCCGCGAAAACTCAATGAGGCCATAGAGATGGTCAATGTAACTGTGCACCGATCCCGACGAAACCAGTCCCGCAAGATGTAGGCGTCCGCCATGCGTGCGCACATGTTCTGCCGCGCCGAGGAACCTCGAATTGTAAAAAAAAGAACCATCGTAAATTGCATTAACGATGCGCGGCAAATGGTGATAAATCACCCTCCCCGCGCCGATGGTGAGGTGTCCCACTTCCGAGTTGCCCGCCTCGCCCCACGGAAGCCCCACGGCAGTGCCCGACGCCTGCAGCGTCGTAAAAGGAAATGATCGCGCCAAATCATCAAGCGTCGGCGTGGACGCTTCCGCAACTGGATTGCCCTTCTCCTCTGTCGAGATCCCAAACCCGTCAAGAATTAAAAGCACAAGCGGACGCGCATGAGATGTCATATACAAAGAGTGTACCATACGCCTCATTGACACCGCGAGCTCTCTTCTGCTATACTCATACAGAGAAGGTTGTAATCAAATTTTATTGTAATTCCGGAAATAAGAAACTCGCGCATCTGATACGCCCGTTCCCGAGAATGAAAATTATGCCTCGTGAGACTATATCTTTTTCTTTGAAGAGTATTCGTCATCTGCCTCTTCGCGCTTCTCGTATGCCGCAGGTCCTGCGGCCTATTGTCGTGCGCGCGTAACATTCTCATAAAGGAATAATTTTTCGGGCACACACGGCGTATCGTGCTTCGTTTTCTTATTATAAGATTATTCCAGACTAAGTCTGCATGATTCCAGACTTAGTCTGGAATGATCGCTCTTGTCAAAACATCATGGATTTTTCATCATTCGCGGGCGTGGGGATACTCGTCCTCGGCGTCGGGCTCGTCATCGGCTATTTTGCCCGTCAGCTCGTCGCGCAGCAGCGCATTCATTCCGTTGAAGCAAAACTTAAAAAACTGATCGAGGACTCCCGCGCAGACGCAAAAGAACTGCTCCTCGAAGCAAAAGAAAAAGCCGCGCATGTGCTCGAAGAAGCAAAACAGGAAGAGAAGGAACGCCTGAAAGAACTGCGCCGCCTCGAAGAACGTCTCATTGACCGCGAAGCCTCAATTGATAAACGAGGCCAAACAACCGAGCGGCACGAAAAGGAACTCGAGGAACGCATCGAAAAAGTGAAGGCGGTGAAAGCGGATATCGAACAGGCGCGGGATCGCGCGCTTGCGGAACTTGAACGCGTCGCCGGACTCTCCAAAGAAGACGCGCTCCGGGAAGTCGTCGCCGAAATTGAAACGCGCCACAATCAAGACCTCATCGGACGCATAAAAAAACTCGAGAATGAAGGCGCAGAAGAGCTTGAGCGGCGCGCGAAAGGGATTCTCGCGACTCTGATTCAGCGGCTCGCGACCGCAACAACGTCTGAAGTGACGACCACCTCCGTCACCATTCCATCTGATGATCTGAAAGGAAAAATCATCGGCCGCGAGGGCCGCAATATCAAGGCGCTCGAGCGGGCCGCGGGCGTTGAGATTATTGTTGACGACACCCCCGGATCAATCGTGATCTCTGCCTTTGATCCGGTGCGCCGCCACATCGCGAAAATCGCGCTTGAAGACCTTGTCCGCGACGGAAGAATACAGCCCGCGCGCATTGAAGAAACCGTTGAGAAAGCGCGCGAGGGCATTGAGAAACAAATTAAAGAAGCGGGAGAGGAGGCCGCCTACGCGACCGGCATTTTTGACCTTGACCCCCGCTTGCTCACCCTGCTCGGCCGCTTGAAATTCCGCACGAGTTATGGCCAAAACGTACTCCAACATTCCATTGAAATGACGCACCTTGCCGGAATGCTCGCCGAGGAACTCGGCGCCGATGCCGCGATCGCCAAGAAAGGCGCGCTCCTGCACGATATCGGCAAAGCCGTGGACCATGAAGTTACCGGGACGCATGTCGAAATCGGACGCAGAATTCTCCAAAAATTCGGGGTGGATGAACGGGTCGTCAAAGCAATGCAATCGCATCATGAAGAGTATCCCTACGAAACCGTGGAATCAATTATCGTCCAGACGGTTGACGCGATCTCCGCATCGCGCCCGGGCGCGCGGCGTGACTCGCTCGAAAACTATCTCAAACGACTCGAAGACCTCGAACGCATTGCCTCTTCATTCGGCGGCGTTGAAAAGGCATACGCAATCTCGGCGGGCCGCGAGATCAGAATTTTCGTGACCCCGGAGAAAATCAATGATCTCGAGGCGTATAATCTCGCGCGCGACATTGCCCGCCGCGTGGAATCGGAACTCAAATATCCGGGGGAAATAAAAGTAAACGTGATACGGGAACTGCGAGCAATTGAATACGCCAGATAGGTGGCGGGTGAAAGATTCATCGTGCATGCACCACGACTACCTAATAGACCGAGCGCATTCGGCGCTGTTCTCCCCCGCATACTTCCGGCACTCATCATTGAGATACTCTCGGCTCCGCTCATACGTTCCGGAAAGATACATGGAACTTGCGGAAAAGCAGTATTCCCGAAGCTCTGCGGCCGAAAAAAACGCACACAAGGGAAATGCATATTTTGCATCCCATGTATTGTCAATCAAGGCATAAATCGCGCCGCGGACGCATGCTTCCCGCTCCCCTGTGTCAGACCCCAATTCGCATTTTCGCGCAACGCCGGTTCCCTGCCCAATCCGCACGTCATTGGAAAGATCCCTCCCGATTGACTGCATGCAGGTCATCTTGTAGTCCCCCGCCTTCCGGCACTCATCAAAAAGTCTCTCAACCGAAAGCCCCATTTCTGACATCCGCGTGGTCTGCATCATATAGCAATCGCTTTTATACTGCGGCGCGAGGTCATTGCACGGATAGTGATAATCATCTGATTTCAAATCACGTTTCTCCGGCGCCGCGGAAAATACATTCTCCATAAATACCCCGCCGTAGCAGGAACTCTGCCCCCAGCGATCCGGCTGGACATCGCATGACGCAAGCGCGTCCCTCAGTTTATAATCCAGAAAATACATCAGGGCATGGCCGAGCCCATGGAGGCACTGAAAACGAAAACGAGTTGCTTCTTTCGGGTCGCATGCGGCTGCTGCTTTCTTTCTCAGCTCACTCTCGGTGAGATGTTTTGTTGCCGAACCCGCGCCGTCTCCCCGCAAGAATCGCTCCATCGCGCCGTGATAACAGCCGGAGTGACATGTCTGGTCGCACGCCGCAAAAGAATCGTGCACGGTTTTGGTGCGCAAAAACGTCTCCCTGCCGATCGAGTGGATCACCGGATGACACGAGACGCGAAGCCCCGGATCGTTCTCTCCAAATTTTTCAACCGCGGCGAGCGCCTCTTTGGTTGAATATACTTCAAGATATAACCGGAAAATCTTATCGAGACACGGATTGATTTCTTGCGCCGGTTTTGCGAGGCATTGTTTCAATACATCTGGCTGAAGTTCGGACACGAGATCCATTTCGGACTTCCCGACTGACGATTCAATGCTGGAAACCAATGACGGGGGCGGCCGAGAAAACGCTTCTTCTGTCTTTTCCCTCTTTTCACTATTGAAGTCCGACTTCAATAGTTGTGGTCTTTCAATCTTTTCAATCTGCGGCTGGACGGGAGAAATATTCACCGAAGATACGGGAGAAAAAGAAAAAAAGTGCGCGATCCAAATAAACACCGCGAAGAAGACTGCCTCAAAAATCTTCCACATAGGCTACAAACAACCCCGCACATGTGCGGGGTTGCGACGTCATTCAAAAATATCTTTTACGGCGGTACCTCTTTAAACTTCGGAATCTGCAAGACGGTGACCGCGGCCTGCGCTGATGCCGGGTTCCCGCGACCTGTACAGGTCAACGTATACGTTGTCGTCTTTTCAGGAGAAACAATCGCTGCTTTACACGCGTCCGAGGTGACTACCTCGCAGGTGCTTGATGAGGGCACGCTGCAGCTCACCGGCACCTTCCCAATATCGGGCGCCGAAGGATTGTCATCGGTAAGCGTGCACTCCGTCGCGTTTTTCGCATCCCACGACAGCGTTGCTGACTCGCCAAACGTAATAGTCGCTTGCGTCGCAGTGAACGATCCAGTGTTCGCGGGACAGCTCGGATTTGTCGGCGGCGATGTCTCGCCCGGACACGAACCGATACACACAGGACGAAACGTCACCGCCACCGTTCCGGAACACGATCCGGATTTTGACGCCGGGCCCGATACGACCGTGACTGATCCGGTTTTCGCGCCCTCGGTGTCATAGACCACGCTCACGGGATTTCCTGTTTTCCCCACAAGCGGCGTATCTCCTCCCCATGTATACCGATAGTCGCCCACGCCTCCTGATACGACGGCGTCCCAGCGCACGCTATCGCCGACATACGCCGAGGTCGGCGAGGGCACGCAGGATACCTCAAGCGGCGGCGCCTTTTGCCAGCCCATTTCCATGAACGCAACGCCGCCTGCTTCAAAAAAGTGACTCACCATGCGCTGTACGCCCGCAGGGACTGCATACCATTGGCTGAAACGCGTCTGATCCCCATGCGTTCCCCAGTTGTCATTCACGACTTTACCGAACGAACCAACGGAGAGGTCTGACCCATCGTCGGATCGTGTGTAGAAACGGTACACGCCTTCGGTAAAATTGATATTGCCGAACCAAATGACCGAGAAGTTGTCGGTCCTACCGAGAGCACCACGGGATGTGCCCCAGTCCTCAATAAACGCAGTGTACGTGCCGGTTACCGGATCGGGAACGCCTCCTTCCTGAATCGTGCCGGCATACAGTCCCCGATCAAAACTGGTACCATCAAACACGCATCCGGTGAATGTGTTTGACGGATTCATCCCTTCGTCGCAACGAAATGGTTCCCACCCAAAGTCAAGATGTGCGGCACCGCCGTTCTCATAGAAATTCACCTGCGCCAGGTAATCCCCACCCTCAAGGAACTCGATGTTTTCAACCCTCTTGCCCAGATGATCACCGCCGTTCGCGATGATTTCGTGCTGGCTTGTCCCCTCTTTCCATACATACATCCAAGAGCCGTCGTCGGAATCAGTCCAGAATTTGTATCTACCTCTGGGAAAATTGAACTTGCCGCGAAGAGTCGTGGAGAACTGGTCTGACTGTCCCCCCAAACTTTCATTGATAGTGATGGTAGAGGGTCCTCCGCTGGTGTCGTATTGATAGTAGAGCCGGTTCTCGTCAAAATAGGGAGTACCATTGAATGCGCAACCGTGGAAGCGATTGCTGGGAAAACTGGCATCGCAGAGCGTCAATTTCTCCCACCCCGCCCTGAGAAACGCGTTGCCGGTCGCCTCGGCGTAATGCACCTGCACAAAATAATCACCGGCGCTGCCACCCGTAAGATCAATAACAGTTTCTCTACGTTGGCCTCCACGAAAATCACTGTTGTCCAAAAGCAAAAGATACCCTGATCCGTCGGGTCTCCTGATATCAAGGTTCGAGCCGTCATCGGATTCAATCCAGAAGCGATAGCGGCCATTGAAACCCTCAAAATGTCCCCGATACACCACCGAGAAATTATCACTCCTTCCGGCAAGAGTATCTTGTATGTTGATTGGCATCACTGATTCGGTTTTCGCGATAAAGCGATCCTGATTGAAATCAGTGCCGTCAAAGACGCAACCGTCAAATTTGTTGCGCGGCGAGCCGAGGTCGCATCTTGCAGGCCGGTCAAACCCCGCTCGCAGATATTCCCCTCCTCCGTTTTCAAAGAAGTTAATCTGGACTTTTCTCCATCCCGAGGTCGGGAATGTATACCAGAATTCTCGATATTGACGGCCATGTTCTCCGCCGTTGTTGATAACCTGACTCAATCCCGGTTCATCGTGGATCCAGAGCCAAGATCCGTCGTCTGATTCGGTGAAGAATCGGTAGCGCGCGCCGGCATCAAAATAGAAATTACCCCGCCATTCCGTGGTAAAGGTGTCAGATTCTCCCAAGAGTCCCTGATGTTCAAGGACACTGCGGTCACCCAGTCTTACATGATCAATGAAAGAGTTCTGCGCTCCTGAGAGGAACTGCCCGCTGTTCTTATCAAGCACAATCTCGCGGTACACGCATCCATTATATCCGCCCGTATCAAAACCGTTGTTGCACGATGGCGCCGGAGTTGCGGATGGTGTCGGAGTGGGTGTAGGAGCTGGAGCAGGGGCAGGGGCTGGAGCAGGGGCTGGATTACTTTCATCATTATCCGAAGGATCACTGCATCCGGGGTCAGAGAGATCAGTGAGACCGTCTCCATCGTTGTCTTGTCCGTCAGAACATTGGGGAGCTGGGGCTGGAGCAGGGGCTGGAGCTGGAGCAGGGGCTGGATTACTTTCATCATCGTCCGAAGGACCGCTGCATCCGGGGTCAGAGAGATCAGTGAGACCATCGCCGTCATTGTCTCGGCCGTCAGAGCATTGGGGTGGTGGAGGTGGAGCAGCCCCAACACTTATATCCACCCGTCCTGTTATTTCTCCGCCAGGCCCAGAACAGGTAAGTATATATGTCTTGCTCGAAGTAAGCTGTCCTGTCCCCTCTGATCCGGATGTGCTCTTTCCGCCTGACCATGCGCCGCTTGCAGCACAAGAACTTGTATACAACGAGTCCCAACGGAGGATGGTCCCCGTATCATAGGAAAGCGAAGTTGCATCAACTCTGAAATTAAGTGTTGGCGGCTGAGGCGGAGAGTATTTAGCCGTGTACAAAGAGTTACTCCCTACAATAATTCCTACTGTATAAACATTCTCGGAAGAATCAATTCCGACCTCTGAACCTGGTACATTGGTGCCCAAAACATCCCACACCACGTTTCCAGACGCATCCAATTTTACCAGCCGGAGGGGTCCTGTAGTAGGGAAACTAAGATATCCTGTGAGGTATACGTTTTGAGCGGAGTCAATCGTAATACCGTGGAACGCCGGACCACCTCGCCCGTAGAGATTTGGTATGATTTTATCCCAGACAACGTTGAAATCAGGGAAGCCATATTTTACGACGCGGCTTTCGTACATACTACCAGTCCATACACTTAACAGCGGGGTGACATAAACATTCAGCGAAGAATCTACCGCGATATCGGCGCCAATAAAATCGAGCTTCTTCGTTTTGATAACAGAACCGTTCTCTCGGTAATGCATGACGATTAAATCTTTCCCGTCTTGTCCGGACAGAAGCTCATACAGATTTCCGTGGATATCAACCGCATTTGCTTGAGGCACATCGTAATTCGCCGCCAAACCTCCGCTTACAACAGGCGGCGTCGGATTGTAGGTGACGTTCCAGACAATATTTCCGTTGAGGTCATATTTAATAGTGCGCGCAACGTGATCTCCTGAGCTAGTGAAATAAGATCCGGAGGCATACGCATTGCCGCTGGGATCCGCGGCAATGTCCGACATGCAGGAAAGCGAGGGTGAACGATATGCCCTCTCCCATACCACTCCTCCTGTTGCCGGATTATATTTACGAGTGAGAAACTTCGATTGGCCACTATAAGTGCGATTGGTACTGTCTTGAATGCACATCCCGAGATATAAATTGTCTCCAGAAATGGCAACCCCGGAGTTATAGGTATAGAAAATTCCACCTTCATTCACAGTCGTAGTCCATATCAGATTGCCGGCGCTGTCATACTTAATCAGCCGCGTTCCCCAGCTCGGATATCGGCCCGCCACATACACATTTCCTGACGAGTCAACCGCAATATTTTGGGTCAGTGAGGGAGTAGTGCCCCCCAAGTTATAGTATTTCTCCCAAGTAAGTATGGGGGGAGCGGCAAAGACATCTCGCGGAGTCCACCACAAGACAAGGAACGCAAGAGCAAAGATAAAAGTGATATATCGAGGGTTCATTGCGGTCGGTCGTTATTACTGGTACTCGCATGGCGACAGAGCTGGGCCAGTGTGCGGTCAGAGATTGCTTCACACACGCGCTCGACGTACGCGCGGCAGTCATTTTTCAGCGGAGCGCTCTTCAAGGAATCGCAGGGGAGTTTTTCTTCTTGTTCTGCGAGGGCCAAGAACGTAGCGTATTCGCAAGCAAGTTCGGCTGCAGCGTTGGTTGCGCTCCTGCAGAGATCAATGTCTTTCTCTTTTCTTGCAGACAGTGTGACAGAAGCATCAATACATGCCGCAGTAAGATATGCGGGCACTTTTTGGCATGCCAGGCGGCCAGTTTCCTTTTGGAGAAGAGCGTTCATCACTGCGGATTCACAATCGCTAATCAGGATGAGTTTGTCATCCATGTTTTTACACACGGCAAAATCAAGTCGCTCGGTCGCGCGCTTCAAAAAAATATTATTCCGGCATACTGTCTGATAATTCACTCCATCAATTGTTCTCGTAATCGCATCACACGCCGCGAGATCAGCCATTTGAACAACAGAACTCGTTCTCATACGAACCATCGCATCTGATTCTTCTTTCGGAAAAACATACCAATACCAAAGTCCCGCCCCGATCATTCCGGGCACGAGGAAAATCGCAACGATCCACATCCATCGTGGAACAACATCCGTTTGATCTTGATTTTCAGATAATAATGTGATATTCATTGCTGAAGAGCACGGTAATTGTATATTAAATTATACGCCGTCAACTCCCCTATTACAATTCCAACGTAACACACTTATCCACAGTTCGCGGCATATTTTCTTTTATTCTGCCCTGCCTGTGGAAAAAAGAAATGGCGTATCTCTATTCTTTTGAGTAGAATAATAATAAATCACATTTTAACTCGAGCGCATGCCGGTCTCTATGAATGATCTTCGCACCAGAAGAAATTCATAGGCCGCAGTGTGCGCGATGCTCTACACTATGAATAAAGCGGGACTCGTTGATGCGGTCTTGGCAAAAGTAGGCGGCACCAAAAAGACCACCGAAGAAGCAGTTGATGCCGTATTCGATGCGGTCGTCACCACGCTCGCGCGTGGCGAAGAGGTGAGTATTTCTGGATTCGGAGCGTTTATCATCAAAAGACGGTCAGCGCGCATGGGCGTTAACCCAAGAACCGGGGAAAAAATACAGCTTGCCGCGACCGTTACCCCCAAGTTCCGCGCGGGCAAGTCGCTCAAAGAGGCAGTGAAATAGTACATAAAACGTCTCCATCAAACAAAAAATCCCCGTTAAGGGGATTTTTTGATCATGTAACTCATTGGATGCTTTACTTGATTACTGATCCCGGTGGCTGATTCAATGACTCAGGAGTAATCTCTCCATGACAAACAAACGTTTTCGGCGCCTTTACCGGATCGCTGCAGCCGCTCGCATTGCACGCTTGGAGAAACCATTCATACGGATGGTCTTTTATCGTCGCGTACCTATAAGAGACGTCGTTGGGAGCGCCAGCGCCCCAGTTCGTACAGAAGTCCCCTGTGCGCATATCCGGGCAGTTGTTATCGCTCACACGCGGAGGATCATCGGATGATAGGTCATTCACCCGTATCCGATATGAGGTTGCATCCTTGACTCGTGACCAGTTTAATTCCGCGAGCACCCCATTGGGTACATTTACAA
>CAYIAH010000023.1:0-10399 GCA_964361495.1 uncultured Candidatus Saccharibacteria bacterium
CCGGGCTTCGCCGAGGCGAAGCGAGCGAGCGTGTCGAGAAGAGTGTATGGTGAAGCCATTCATAAACCGCGCGTTCAAGTTGAAAGAGGTGAACAATGGTATAATTTCTTACATAATTATGATTCTCACGTGGTACGGACAGGCATGTTTCAAAATCCAATCGGGCGATCTCGCGATCGCCATTGACCCGTTCTCAAAGGATATTGGGCTGACCCCGCCGCGATTTCGCGCGGCGCTCGCGTTGGTGACGCACGGGCACTACGATCATAATAACCTTGACGCGTTGAGCGGCGAGCCGTTTATCATTTCCGGGCCCGGGGAATATGAAGTCGCCGGGGTGTACGTGCGCGGCATCAAGACATTTCATGATGATGCGAACGGAAAAGAGCGCGGTCTGAACACGATCTATATGCTTACCGTTGAGGGCATCACAGTGGTCCATTTCGGGGATTTCGGAGAACGCACACTGCGCGAGGAAACGCTTGAGGAAATCGGTGACGCGGATATTGCGCTCGTTCCGGTTGGCGGTGTCTACACCATAGGTGCGAAGGAAGCGGCCACACTTGTCCGGAAACTTGAACCCCGCCTTGCGATTCCGATGCACTATAAAATTCCCGGCCTTAAGATAGCGCTTGATCCGGTGGAGCCGTTTTTGAAAGAGATGGGCGCGGGAGCGGCGATCCCGCAAGAGAAATTGGTGTTCAAAAAGAAGGATCGAGGAGAGGATGAAAAGGTGGAAATTATCGTGCTTAAACCGGGCGGATGAAACAGCTCAGAGATCATTTTTATTCCATTTCCGAAGGCGGACGCCGCGCGCTTGCAGGTCTTTTTATCACCGTGATCGCTGTAGTGGCCGTGGCCTTGTGGATCGCGGTCATTCCCGAACGGCTGACACCTCTTGCGACTGAGAGGACATCCCGCGTCGCGGATACGCGAGAACCCGTTGAACCTTTTGTGCGGCGGGAGAGCGCGAGTCCTTTTGCAAGCGTAGGCGCGTCGTTTAAGTCGCTGAACGAGCTTTTGGGTCTTGATGAAGCGAACGAAAAATCCGCAGGAAGAACGCCGCGGGAGCAATTTCTTTCAATCCGGCGCGTATTTGAACGCGGCATGGAATATGTATATGAAAAATGGAGCAGGAGTGTTGGTCCGTATTTTTAATCTTCAGAATCTCCGCAGCTCTGCTGCGGAGTTATAATCCTGTCGGTCAAACGTCGGATTCATTCCGTCCAGACGCGAGGCGTTCCTGTGAAACAGGACGCCCCGTCTCCGTTTGACCGACACAAAGGAAGGGGGAGGCAGTGAGCGAAGCGAGCGTCGGAAGGGGGAAACCCCCCTTCCGGGGTTTCCCCCTCCGAGGTAAATTAATGGGCGATATCGGTAAAATTCAGGTGCGCGAAATCACGGAGGAGATGCGAGAATCGTATCTAGATTACGCAATGTCCGTGATTGTTGCGCGTGCGCTTCCCGACGTCCGGGACGGCCTCAAGCCCGTCCACCGGCGAATTTTGTATACGATGCACGAGATGGGGCTTACGCATGGCGCGAAGTTTACGAAATGCGCAAATATCGTGGGGAGAACGCTCGGTTTCTATCATCCCCACGGCGACACGGCGGTCTATGATGCGCTTGTGCGTCTCGCGCAGAATTTTTCGCTCCGGTATCCGCTTATTGACGGCCAAGGCAATTTCGGATCAATTGACGGGGATGCGGCCGCCGCATATCGCTATACCGAGGCGCGGATGACCCGGCTTGCCGAAGAATTGCTGCACGATATTGAAAAGGACACGGTTGATTTTCGCGACAATTACGACGGCACGAAAAAAGAGCCGACAGTGCTTCCGTCCGCAGTGCCGAATCTTCTTTTGAATGGAACTCTCGGTATCGCGGTGGGGATGGCGACCAATATCCCGCCTCACAATCAGGGCGAGCTCGTTGATGCCCTGATGTATCTCGCGGATCATCCGGACGCCTCGGGCGATGACCTCATGGGATTCGTCAAGGGGCCGGACTTCCCGACCGGCGGCGTTATTTTTGATGAAAAAGAAATCCGCGCCGCGTATGCGTCAGGCAAGGGCGCGATTCTTAATCGCGGGAAAGCGGAAGTGGAAGAGGGGCCGAGGGGATACCAGATTGTCATCACCGAGATTCCCTATCAGGTGAATAAGGCCGAACTCATTGAGACCATGGCTGATTTGGTGCAACAGAAGCGGTTGGAAGGCATCCGGGACATCCGGGATGAATCGGATAAAGACGGACTGCGCATTGTCATTGAGTTGAAGCAGGACGCCCAGCCGCAGAAAGTGCTTAATAATTTGTATAAACATACTGATCTTGAAAAAACGTTCCATTTGAATATGCTCGCGCTGGTGGACGGGATACAACCGGTGGTGCTGTCGCTGAAAGGAGTGCTTGAGGAATTCATAAAGCACCGTGTGGAAGTCGTGACGCGCCGCACCCGGTTTGATCTCGCGCGCGCCCGCGAGCGAATCCATATTCTTGAAGGATTGAAAATCGCGCTCGACCATATTGACCGTGTGATTGAGACCATTAAAAAATCGCGCGACCGCGAGGAAGCTCATGCAAATCTCGTCAGGAAATTTGAACTTTCCGGAGTGCAGGCGACTGCGATTCTTGAAATGCGGCTTCAGACGCTCGCCGGCCTTGAACAGCAGAAAATTGAGGATGAATTGAAAGAGAAAACCGCCTTGGCGCACTCGCTCGAGGCGCTCCTCAAGGAGCCGCGTAAAATCAAAGAGGTTGTCAAGCGGGAGTTCGCGGTTGTCAGAGAAAAATACGGAGATGAACGCAAAACCCGGGTCGTGAAGAGTTCGCCCCGCGAGCTCACTGACGAGGACTTGATTGCGGAGGAGGTCGTCATTGTCATGCAGACCCGCGGCGGCTATATCAAGCGCATCAAGCCCGAGCACTACCGCATGCAGAAGCGCGGGGGCAAGGGACTCATCGGCATTGAGACAAAAGAAGAAGATGTGGTTGAACACCTGCTTTCGTGCACGACCCATGCCCAGCTTCTTTTCTTCACGAATTTGGGCAAGGTGTATCAGGTGGCGGCATATGAGATCCCTGAAGGGTCGCGGATCGCGAAAGGAAAATCAATTTTCAACTTTTTAGCGCTTGTTCCCGAGGAGCGCGTGACGTCAATTCTTGCGATTGAGAAGGCCTCAAAATCAAAACTGCGCCCCCTTCTTTCGGTGATCCATACGGCAAGTTCCTATATCGTCATGGTCACGCGGCATGGTATAATTAAAAAAGTTGAGGCATCTTCGTTTGAGCAGGTGCGCCGGAGCGGATTGATTGCGATGACGCTGAAAGGGGATGATGCGCTCCGTTTCGCAAAACTCACGTCCGGACGGGATGAATTGATTCTCGTGACGCAGCGCGGGCAATCAATCCGGTTTTCAGAGCGGGATGTGCGGGCCATGGGCCGGCAGGCGGCGGGGGTACTCGCGGTGCGCCTCAAAAAGAACGATGAAGTGGTGGGGATGGACGTGATTAATTACCAGTTGCCGGTGACTAATAATCGGTTATTAGTGGTTATGGAAAACGGATACGGTAAGCACACGCTTTTGAAAAACTACAAAAAACAGCGGCGCGGGGGCTCGGGGATCAAGACGGCAAAGCTGACGCCAAAGACCGGCGCGGTGGTGAGCGGGAAAATTGTTGGGGGCGAAGAGTTGGAACTTATCACGATTTCGCGCAAAGGCCACGTCATTCGGACGGAACTCTCGACTATTCCGGTGCTCGGCCGCGCCACACAGGGAGTGCGCATCATGCGGCTTGAGGAAGGAGATGCGGTGGCGTCAATCACGGCGTTGTAATTAATTCAAAATTTTCAATTTTGGAATTTTCAAAATTAGTGGAACAGGAATCACCTATTACCGCGACTGCGTTTTTAGAACCCGAACAGGTTGTCTCATTATTCGGCTTGAAGCCCGGAGACCATGTTGCCGATTTCGGCGCAGGGCATGGTTATTTTACGATTCCTCTTGCGCGCGTTGTCGGTAATGAAGGCCGGGTGTACGCGATTGACGTTCAGGAGCATGCGCTTGACGTGATACGCGCGAAAGCCCAGCTTTCGCATTTGCTCAATATTGAATACATTTGGGCGGATCTGGAATTGGCGGGTGGGTCCCGCATCAAGGATGCGTCATGCGAGGGCGTCGTCATCGCGAATATCCTTTTTCAGGCGGAAAAGAAGGAGGCGCTTTTTGTGGAAGCGTATCGGATTCTCGTATCCGGCGGGCGGCTTGCGGTGGTGGAGTGGCGCGAGGGGTCTGAAAATAAGATGGGGCCGGTCTCTGCAGTGCGGGTATCGGCGAAGGCCGCGGCGGAGTATGCGGCGACGGCAGGATTTGGAGACATGCGCGAATTTGATGCGGGAACGCATCATTACGGGTTAGTGTTTGTAAAAAAATAGTATTTATGATGTGCCCGTGCTTTGAGCGCGGGGTATAATCCGGCCGCGGAACGAAGATTCATTCTCCGTTCTGCGGCCTCCTTGGAAGTTAAATTTTAATGCCTCGGCTTCCTCTTCTCGTTATCGGCGGTTTAGGTATTCTTGCAGTCATTGTCATTGCGGCAGTGTTTGGCATTGGCCGGCGCGAAGCAGCGCCCGCGGCCGCAACGATTGAATTTTGGGGTGTTGAAGATGAAAGAGTATGGCGCAGCGCATTCCAGCTTCTTCATGAAACGAAACCGCATCTTACGATAAAGTATCGGCGTCTTGATGAAGCTGCATACGAGACCACGCTTGTGAATCGTCTTGCCGAGGGCAGGGGCCCGGACGTGTTTGTGTTAAAAAATAGCTGGATTAAAAAGCATCGCGATAAGCTGTTTCCTTTTCCTGCTGATTTTTTCAAAATATCCGTGCGGAGTTTAATTGCGCCATTGGCTGACGGGCCCGCCGAAGAAGTGGTCACTGCCGAAGGAGAACTTCTCGGTCTGCCGCTCTTTGTTGATTCGCCGGTGCTCCTCTATAACAAAGACCTTTTCAATGCGGCAGGAATCGCCGAGTTCCCCCGAACATGGGATGACTTTGCGGCGGCGGCAAAAAAATTGACGACGAACACACCTGCCGGAGATATAATAAAAAGCGGCGCCGCACTCGGCACCTACCGCGAAATCGCCTATGGATTTGATATTCTCTCCAGTTTTTTTCTCCAGCACGGAGATCCTGTGGTGAATCGCGCGACGGGAGCGCCGGTGCTCCAGCGCGAGGCGAAAGATGCGCTTGAGCGTTATACGTCATTCGCGAATCCCGCGTCCGAGCACTTTTCATGGTCGGCGCGCTTCGGCAATTCGCTGGACGCGTTTGTTGAGGAACGAACCGCGATTGCGGTAGGGAAAGTGGGAGATATTCCGCGCGCGCGGAGCCGCAATCCGCATTTGAACGTCGGCGTCCTTGCGTTTCCCCAGCTGAAAGAAGCGCGCACCCCGGTCGTCTACGGAGAATACTTTTTTCCTGTGGTTTCAAATCAGTCAAAGAATAAAGCCGCGGCATGGGAATTCGTAATATTTCTCGGCTCGGCAGAGGGCACCGGGGCATACGTAAAAGAGAGCGCCCGCGCGCCCGCGCGCCGCGATCTTCTTGCGGCAGGGGCGCCGTCATCGGATCTTGAGCCGGTATACCGGCAGGCATTGATCAGCCGCGGCTGGCCAGTGCCGGATGAGGCAGCGGTTTCTCGGCTTTTTGAACAAGCCGTCGAATCAGTGATCGTTCGCCGGGGAACTCCGGAACGCGCGATTGCCGATCTTCGGGAGAAGATGGAACTGCTTTTGCGGTAAATAATCTATGCTCGTCGAAACTCAAAAAATGAAGAGTATGCTTCAGCGCATTGCGGCGATTCTTCTTTTTGTAGCGCTCATCGCGCTCCCTGTTTTTGTATTTGCGAATGGCGATTCCGACGCGACATGCAAAGGTCTTGTGCCGTGCGGGTGTAAAGGAGGACCTCCTTGCAACGCGTGCCATTTTGTCCAGCTTTTTCAAAATATCCTGAATTTCCTCTGGTATAAGATTTCGCTTCCGATTGCCGCGGCAATGTTTGCATACGGAGGATTTCTTATGGTGGTGGCGTCCGCGAAGCCCGCGACGTTTGAGAAAGGAAAAAAAATTCTTTTGAATACGGTCATCGGTGTTGCGATCGTATTTTTCGCATGGCTCGGGGTTGATACGATAATGAAACTTTTCGGAAGCAAACTGATCGCGGGCGCCGAAGTCCCATCCGAGGGACAGCTTGGGTTCGGCCCGTGGAATCAAATTACGTGCGTCTATACTCCCCCGCCGGTTGTTCCGGGCGGCGGGATGACTCCCGGCGCAGGAGTAATCGCGACTGATGCTGCAGCTGCCGCAAAGGATGTATCGGCGGCCGCGTCATCCGGAGGGCTTGTGCTTCAGGGGACCGGATCGTGCATGAGCGTGAGTCCTGCCTCAAATATCAGCGAAGCGGAGTCCGGAAGACCCATGACGACGTGTTCAAGCGGGTGCAGTCCATCGAGCGGCTGCGGCGGAGTCGGCGGCGGCGGGTTTGTCGCGCCGTCTCTTGATATGCTCAATGGCCTCGCGGCATTCCCGAGAGTCACGCGATGCGGGGCATTCACGACAACAAGTATTTCAGGAGGAAGTCATTCGGGGCCGTCTCATTACGCGGGAAGATCTTTTGACATGGTGCCGTCGCGATCAGTCAATTGGGATACGTGCCTTGGCGACATGTACGCGGCAAGTCAGGCAGGTACGATCAAGGGTCTTTCTTCATCGCCTACCCGATGCGAAGACAACAGCGGAAAACAGGTTTCCTGCAGCGTGGCAACGCATATTCACGTTGAATTTCAATAGAACCCATCTCAAAATTCCATTTCGCCTCCGCTACGCGATTTTTGACTGCGGCTCGCGCCTCCGCCTCAACGTATTTCCAATACGTTTCGGCGTCCGGCGCGTCGCCTCGCTTCAAAAATCGCGTATCTCGGCCTTGAAAGCGAATTTTGAGATGGGTTCTAGCATTTTAAACTTTCCGATCGCGCAATTTGTTCAAATAAAATAAAAAGCCGTCCCTCGACAAGCTCGGGACGGCATCTGTGACGTGCGTCTGGTTGTTAGGGCCGGACACACGTTTTCGGTTTTAACGGGATGCATTGATTGGGAGTGGAGTCCCGATGAATGCATTGGATAATGGTTCGTTCTTCAATAGCCTCAAGAAACAGGCAGCCGGCGGGCGCGAGACCGGTCACGTCGGACCACCCCGCGGGTTTTTCAAACCTTGTCGCTGGCCTCGTCGCAAACGAGACCGTATAGTACGGTTTGTTGGCCTTGATGTAGAATGTTTTTCCCGGGTCAAGCCAGATTGTCGGAGTCCGCTCGCCGAGTTTCAACGGAAATGCTTGTTTGAATTCGGATGTGGGCTTCGGTGTTGTTCCTCGGGTAAAAAATCCGTAGAACATCGCGGCGAGAAACACGAACGCCGCGCCCGCGGCAACATATCCGAGCGTTCTCGCTTTGCCTTTCTGCAGCGGTACATGCATGTGTTATCTCCTCGTGAAGATACTCTGCGTGATAATATGCGTCACGGCGGTGATGATGTCTTTGATCTCTTCCGACGCGCCGATGCGCGTTTCGCTGATCTTTTTTTCTATCTTCGCGCGCTCCACCTGGTCGGTGTCTCGCGCTTCTACCGGCGAAAGATTTGCCTGTTGATAGAGATCCATGCGCTCGCGGACACCTTGGGCCTCGGTCAATTCCGCTTCGCGTTCTTTTTCTTCTTTCTTGACGCGTTCGTACCGTTCGATTACTTCCACGTCGGGCTTGATGTTAGAAATCTTGACATCAATAATCGTAATCCCCCACTGTTGTGCGCGCCTGTCGGCTTCATTTCTAATGCGCGTCGTCATCGCGGATTCCGCATCTTGATAGCGGCTGATAAGCGTATCCACATCCACTTCGCTTAATGCCTCGCGGAGCGCCGATTCCATAAGTTCATGCAGTCCGAGGTCAATGATCCCCTCTTCAACCGACAAACTGAGAAAAGGATCAGTGATTCGGTAATAGATGCTTGCTTTTCCGGAAATCCGGATTCCATTGCTCGTCATGCCGGTGAAATCCTCGAGGTTGATTACTGTCTGTTTCGTGTTCACCGGAATAATCTCCATGATGGGCCACGGAGCGGTCCACCAATACCCCTCGTGCAACTCTCTTTCCTCGAGGCGCATGCCGAATACCTGCAGGATTCCAATATGCTGTATTGGTATTGCGGCGAGCCCGTAGTAGCCGAAATACGCGAGCACGGCGCCGATCACCGCGAGATACTGAATGAGCGCAGGAGTTCCTTCAAGGGTATTTGGTACGGGCAGGGGGAGCACCGCAGAGACGAATAAAACGAGGACGAAATTGCAGGCCGCCCCGATCCCAAGGGAAACGATGTTCATGGGGGTTCTCCTTTTCTTGTTGTTTTTGGTTATCCAAAGATGTGAAAGAGCCGTTATTTTATATTATACAACAGAATTAAAATAAAAGCAATGTTTTGAAAAGCTTCCCCATTGAGCATATACTGAATCTATATGTGGATAACTCTCGTGAGCGTTTTTATAATTTTTGGTATACTGATGCCAGTGCTTTCGGCGCGGGCGACCTGTCACGACACCGGAACAACAATTCCGAACCCCATCTCGGTCTGCAGTTTTGAGGAGCTTATCGCATCCATTATCAGCCAGCTTGTCCCGATTGCGGTGATGCTTTCGGCGGCGGCGATCATCTTTGTGGGATTCCGGCTTGTGATTGCGACGGCGCGGGGCAATGAAGCGGAGATCACGAAATCCAAAAACCTTTTATGGTATGCGCTGGTGGGGACTGCGATATTGGTCGGCGCATCAGCCCTTGCCGCGGCAATCGTTAATTTTGTAAAAACGCTTGAGTAATCAGTAACCAGTTACTAGTTACTACTAAAAAAAGTCGAATTTTCATTAATGTTTTATTTTTTATCTATGAATATCGTAAAAAGAATACCCTTGGGGGCGCTTGCAAGTTTACTCTTCCCCGTCGTCGTCTATGCGCAGGATGTGACCACTATTTTAGGCAATGTGAATAGGGCCATTAACCGGACCGTGACGGTGCTCATTGTTCTTGCGACGATCGTATTCATGTGGGGGATCATCAAGTATATCCTCTCAAAAGGACCGGACGATCAGGCAAAAGCAAAACAGATGATGCTTTGGGGCATCATCGGGCTTGCGGTGATCATTGCCGCATGGGGGTTTGCCACGATAATCGCGAAATTCTTTTTGGGGTCGACGGCAACAGGTATCCCCGGAGGAGTCGGCCAGTAACTTTTAGACAGTAATTTCTCAAAATTATGTCCATATCGCCATTGTATAAAATTTACGCACTGTGTGCCGGACGAAAGGGCGCTATCGGATTAGCGCTCGGAGGGCTTTCAGCGGTTCCCGCGGCCTTACTAGCTCAAACTGCTCTTCCGGGAGGCGTTGAGAGTATCTTCACAAGTATTGAAGGGGCATTCACGACGATTATCACGATTCTTTTTGCGCTCGGGACGCTCACCTTCATTTGGGGCGTGATTAAATACATCATTTCAAAAGGCCCGGAGGATCAGGCAAAAGCAAAGAATGTGATGCTTTGGGGCATCATCGGGCTCGCGGTGATCGCGGGGATGTGGGGATTTGCCCGGATTTTGATCAGTTTCTTTGGCGCAGGCGGAAAGACCATACCGACTGCTATCCCCGCAGCTCTCTAATGGGCGTTTTATGCGCGTTTTGTTGAATAGAGTTCGGCACGTGCTGACTATTTTTCTCGCAGGCATACCTTTACTCGGGTATGCCTCTTCGCATCAGACGATCAGCTCTATTTTGGATAAAATCAAGACCGAGATTCTTGATCCGGTGATCGCGATTCTCTTTGTGCTCGCGACCGTGGTATTTATGTGGGGAGTTATCCAATACGTGATCGGGAGCGGCGGCAATGAAACAATGCTTGCGCGGGGAAAGCGCGTGATGTTGTACGGAATTGTCGGGATGTTTATCATGTCATCGGCGTGGGGGATTATACGAATTTTATGTTTCTTTTTCGTCACCTGCGCAGAGATTTTCCCGATAGGAAATGTGTGATGGGGTTTTTTCTGCGGACTTTTTTAGTAGAATCATCAATCCCGCGAGACCACTCTCTCGGGATTGATTTTTAGACACATTTCGTCTATTATTGAACAAATTGCGGGCAGGTGGCGGAATTGGAATACGCGCAGCGCTTAGGACGCTGTCCCGCAAGGGTTGTGGGTTCAACTCCCACCCTGCCCATTGTTCCGGAGAATGCCCGGGTAGTTCAACGGCAGAACAGATCCATGGTAAGGATCAAACGAGAGTTCAACTCTCTCTCCGGGCTTTT
>CAYIAH010000024.1:0-9166 GCA_964361495.1 uncultured Candidatus Saccharibacteria bacterium
GAACCTCGCCTCATCAACGAGAATTCTCGGGGTGCAACTCCCCGCACCTCCACCGTTTCAAAAGTTATCCACAATGTTATTGACAAAAAATTTGTATCGACTATACTATAGATAGTTGATGAGGCGAATTCTACGCTAAGTTAGAATTCCCGGAAAGCCGCAGCAATGCGGTTTTTTGGTTTTTAATTATCTTTGCTTCTCGTGATACATGACGCTTTTATACTTCACACCGGAACTTCTTCATATCCTGTGCTCACTAAAAGATCACGGAGCGAATCAACGTCTTCAAGAATGATTCCCGTGCCGCGCACGACCGCCGTTAATGGATCATCCGCAATGCGTACGGGAATTTTGGTCTCCTCATGGATCAGCCGGTCAAAGCCGCGAAGGAGCGAGCCGCCGCCGACGAGAATAATGCCGCCATGCATGATGTCCGCCACGAGTTCCGGCGGCGTCTCCTCCACCGCGGCCTTAATCGCATTGATGAGCGTGTAGATCGAGTGGCGCATGGCGCGACGGATGTCCGCATCGTCAACAATGATTTCCTTGGGCAGACCCGTGATCAAATCCCTGCCGCGCATCGTCGCCTCAAGAGGTTCTCCAAGTTCATACGCGGACCCCACGGCGATTTTAATATCCTCCGCGGTGCGCTCCCCGAGGAGTAATTTAAATTCATCGCGCGCAAACCGGATAATATCGTCATTGAGTTTATCCCCGGCAATCCGCAGATTCTTCGCGACCACAATCCCGCCAAGAGAGATGATGGCGATATCAGTCGTTCCGCCGCCGATGTCCACAATCATGGAACCGATCGCTTCCTGGACCGGCAGACGCACGCCGATTGCCGCCGCCATCGGCTCTTCAACCAAATAGACCTCGCGCGCGCCTGCATTGCGCGCCGCTTCTTCCACCGCCCGTTTCTCCACTTCGGTGACTCCCGAGGGAATACCGATGACCACGCGGGGCCGCGCGAACACTGCAAACGAGTGCTCGTGGACTTTGCGTATAAAATGCTTCAACATCTCCTCTGTCACTTCAAAATCGGATACCACTCCCGCGACCAAAGGCCGCGTCGCGCTGATCTGTGCCGGCGTGCGGCCCACCATCCGTTTTGCCTCTGTGCCGATTGCAACAATCTGGCCGGTCTTCTGATTGACCGCGACGACCGACGGCTCGTTGATCACAATCCCCCTTCCCCGCACATACACAAGAGTATTCGCCGTGCCAAGATCAATGCCGATATCCTGCGAAAACGAACCGAAAAGATTACCGAGTATTGACATAATAAAAAATAGTGGCTTTATTACCTCTTCGTCCCGACTCCCGAATGCAAGAATGCAACACTTCATTATGAGTGTTGCATTTTAAAAATTATTTTACAACCTGAACGCTTAAAAACGAAAGATGCAGTGGAGCCCCCGCGCAAGTGCGGGTCATGGCTTTAAAAAATGGAAGAATTTATTGATTTCCTTTCATCCGCGCAAAAAATTCATCCTCATCCATCAAAACGGGCCGATCTTCGTGCCGTGCCTTCACCTCAATTTTTTTCTGTGTACGCGTCTTCTCGCTGATGACAATCCGCCACGGAATACCGATCAAATCCGCATCGGCAAATTTCTCGCCCGGCGTTTTGTCGTCCCGATCGTCATACAGCGCGTCAATGCCGCTCGCGTGAAGTTTTTCCGCGAACGCCGCGGCGTAATTCTTGACCGCCGTACCAATCTCCAAAACATGCGCTTTGAAAGGCGCGACCGCCTCCGGCCACAGAACCCCCTTCTCATCATGAAAGACCTCAACAAGCGTTCCCATGACCCGAGATGTGCCGAGGCCGAAACATCCCGCGGATACGAACCGGACAGATCCGTCTTTATCCTTAAACGTCAAGCCGAAGTCCTTCGCGTACTGATCTTTCAACGGAAAGATATTTCCGACTTCAATGCTCTGCGCTTCTTCGGTGCTCCCGCCGCACTTCTCGCATGCGGGAGTCGCATTCTTCACCAATTCTTTATTGACGGCGGTCCGGCACTTCAGACAGAAAAAAATGGTGTCTTCTCCGGCAGGACACGCCACCTGAAACTCCAGCGATTCCTCTGAAAAAGTCCCGCCGGAGGCTTTCGTTTCCAACGCATCAAGTCCTAGTCTTTTAAAAATCTTTTTATACGCGGCGGCCGCCGCATCATAGTAACGATCACGGTCTTCTTGTCCGGCATGGAAACTATAGAGATCCTTCATCCGAAACTCGCGGCCACGAAGCAGCCCAGATTTTGCGCGCGCCTCATCGCGAAATTTTGTCTGAATCTGATACACGGCGATTGGCAAGTCATGATACGAAGCGATGTAGTGCGTGAGAAGCGGATACAGTACCTCTTCATGGGTCGGCCCAAGCGCGAATTCACTTTTTGACCTGCTCTGAAGACGATACAACGCATCAAAAGAATGCCAGCGTTTCGTTTTCTCCCACGGTTCTTTCGGATGGAGCGCGGGCATCAGAAACTCCTCTGCGCCGAGTGCGCTCATTTCCTCGCGCACAATCCCTTCAATTTTATTGAGCACCCGCAGGCCGAGCGGCAAATACGTGTAGACCCCCGCATGCAGTTTATTGATAAACCCCGCCCGCGAGAGGATGCGGGCGTTAATTGCCTCTTCATCTTTAGGCGTCTCCCGAAGTGTTTTTGAAAAAAGTTGCGATTGCTTCATGAAATGATTATATATCCTTCAGCGCAAAAATCATAGAGCATCATAAAATAATATGCCCCCGAGAACGGGGGCATAATCACTCAACAAAAACAGTACCGACAAACTATCGGCAGCACTTACACTTTCCCCCCTTAAGCTTCGAGAACCCTGCCAAAATCAAAAGCAGCGGCCAGACAATATCCACAATGTTCTTCCCCACGACATCAAGGGCGCCGAGTAAAAAGACCACGCCGATGAGAACCACCGAGAACGGGAGCATTTTATGATGCGGACATCGGCATACATGCGCTTCCGCAGAAGATGAAGTTGTTCCATTCATAAATCAAATCAATGAATTATGAAACGACCTTTCCGTATTCTTTCCCGCCGCGGATACGCTTGCAAGAAAAAACACGGGGATATATTTTTTAATATAGCACATCAAACAGCGTTGCGCGAGAGCGATATCATACCCACGGTTTCAAAATCCCCCAAAGAAATCCCTCGAAGTCCGACTTCGAGGGATTTAATGTGGCGTCTTTTATTGAAAAAGTTGCGGAATGCCCGCAACTTATCACTATGACTGATGTCCTCTTACTCGAAAAGAACTTCTGTCCCTCTTAATGTCATATCCGGGGCGATTCCGTCGAATCCGAAAGCGCAACAAGATATCGGCACACGCGATCAATCGCGCCAAGCCGGTGCAGAGCCGGAAGTGATTTGATCTTCCGCGCATCTTCTCCCGCGATTCTCGAAATCATCTCCTCGTCAAACAATACCGGCGCGGCATCTCCTCCTTCTTGTCCCGCAATCAATGTCTCAAGCGAGTCAACACGATACGACAAACAAAAAGGATGTTTCGACGCAATGCGATAGATCCATTCCGCCCATTTGCGATCACTGCCGTGATATACCGTTACATGAGGCACAAATGCCGGATAATCCGGTTTCCACCAGACCCGCGCGAAATCCAGCCCTTCGCATGCAAAATAAATAACGTCCCCTCCAGCCAGATTTGAGAATCTGCCGACGCCCTTGATCACAAGAGACGCTTCCGAGACCACCGCATTCGTAGGGCCAATTTCAATTTCTTTTTCATAGGGCCCCCGCACGGTGATATGCGCAGAATGCTTCACTGCCGGATTCGCAAACACGCGAATCGCATTGAGACAATCGCCGATAACTCCTTTCAAACGAACAACATAGAATATCCGCGCCATCTTATCCCCTCCTTTCTCTCCGCATATCTCTCGAAAAAAGCTGCTTGATCACTATACATTTTTTAGTGATAAATATCAACAACAGAGGATTTCCAGACTAAGTCTGGAATTTCCAGACTTAGTCTGGAAGCGATACATCGCCCAAGGAAGAGCAATACGCTATGGATTTACCGCTTCATGCGACCTGTGGAAGCGGCCGCTGATACGTTTCATCGAGCATTTTTAAACTAGGTGAACTACTTGATTCCGGTCTGCACTGCAAACTCTTCGTCAATTTCAACAATGCGAAACGCCTCGCGTCCGAGCACCTGACCGCGCCCGACGACCGCTTCAACACGCCATTTCCCGGGCCGGACGCCGGTAATAAAACTATAACCGCGGTAACCGCCGTCTCTGCCGCCATAAATCGGAAACGGCACCTCCGCATACTGCGTCCAGTCCCCACTTTCTTCATCATAATAATACCAGCGGTGCCGGATTGAAGCGGTCAATTTTGTAGGCGCAAACACCGAACTGAAAAAATAGACGAGCTCTCCCGATTTCCAATGATACAAAGAGTTCGTTTCGCTCAAAAACGCATACCACGGCGCGGGTTCATAACGCACCGCATATCCCTCATCGGACACACGCTCAACCGAGTGATATACTCCGCTTTCTTTCAATGACAGCGGAATCGGCGGGATGATATTCGTAAAGTAGAAAAGATGAAAAAGAATATAGATGCCCCCGATCGCCGCGGCAAGCATACGGCGCGCCTCGCTGATTTGGCGCGGAATAATGTATGAGAGTGCGGTCACGAATAGAAAAATGATTGCCGCGCTCATCGCGCCGCTCCCAAGAAAAACCGCCGTCCCCATTTTCTTCACGATAATCGGCAAAATGAGAATTGAATACGAAAAGACCGTGACGAAAAAAATTGAGAGCTGAAACGTGAGACGCTGATACCGCGCGCGAAAACGTTCGTTGCCCACGAGTAAGACCGCGAGCGCAAGAATGAAGAGCCAACTTTTCCCGAATGCCGCACTCTTCGTATAAAAAATCACAAATGCGCTGAAAAGCCCGCCGAAGGCAAACTGCATCACGACGGGCGCAAACTGAATTATCGAATCAAGTATGTGAAGACGCGTTTGTCCCGATTCATAGACGTTGAGCGCCGTAATCGCGATCGCCGCCGTAGCGAGAAATCCCAGAAGCGCCAACTGATCCAGCCAAAGATCAACCCGCCGCAAGGTGATGGTGTCCAGCACAAATCCCGCCGCAAAAGTGAAAGGCGCAACATACCGTTCGTATTTGTGGATCAAATTTTCGATAACCTCATGTCTTGAGGGCATCTCTAATAGCATACCTCAATTTGATGCGTATGAACATAATCAAAATCGGGCATACGTGTGCCCGATCTCATACAAAATTATTTGTCGATAACATCTAAAACAGGGGTATGCCGCTCGAGGTTTGCCTCAAATTCACCGAGGCGCTTCCAGATACTCCGCAATTCTGTAATGGTCGTCCAGTTCGACAAAAAGGTGGAAAAACTGCCGCGAACCTCCGAGAACGCATTAGATACCTTCATCATAACTCCGAGCGTTATGGACCCCGTAAATAAACTCGGGCCCATCACCACAAAAGGAACAATGACCATACACTGATTAAATAAGTTGAGCCAAATATCGAAATATCCGTAATGGAGAAACAGACGATGATAGTTGCTGCGTATCCCCGAGAAAAGCTCTGTTAATTTTGAGATCGATGCAAATTGAATTTTATTGTCTTCCCCATAGACAAGCTCTTTTCGAAACGCGGCCTCCACTTTTTGATTATTATACTCCAACACGGGAAGCTTAATGCCGACAAACCATGAAATAACCATGCCGCCGGCGCTCACCACAAGCGCCACCCACACGAGCGAGCCGGAAGGACTTCCTATCACCGGCACCTCAACGCCAGTGCTCAAACCCCAAAGAATCGGAAGAAACGCGACTAACGTCATCGCGGCGCCCGCCGCCTGCACTCCGAGCGACTCAACAATTTTTGCGAACCGATATGCATCCTCCTGAATACGCTGGCTCGCTCCTTCAATTTCTTCGGTCACCGCGCGCCAGCGGGGAATATAATTAAAAGTAATTGCTGCCCGCCAGCGAAATGTATATAGGCGCGTGAGATAATTCGTCATCGTCGCGAGCAGCATATACGGAATCGCGATCCACAAAAATTCTATCAAAGCGGCATAAAAATCATGCACTGAATGCTCGGCCGCCTTTTGCAAAAGATCATAAAAACGGCCGTACCAATCATTGAATCGCACCGTCATCTGTACCTGAAAATAAAGCGACGCGATGAGGACGATCCCCCCGCCATATGCCCATGGCAACCAGCTTTTCGTCCAGAAAAAAGCTCGAATCATCAGCACACTCTCCTTTCTTTTCTCACTATATTTCAAGGAACACTCACAAGAAATGACAAACGGCATTATCGTTAAAAAGAACTATGCAATTACCCATAACACAAAACTCTCAACGCGGCAACTCAAGCGCGAGTATATAAAAGCCGAAACACCGGAGTGCGACTTCGCCAACTCATCGTATCGTTATTTCGGCATCAATTTAATTGCCTGCTTCAGCAACAATAATTCCGCTTTGCTGAAAAGGCCAATTTTTTCGGCGAATGCAAGGCATTCTTTCCAATTCGCCGCGCGTGCGCAATATGCTTCGCATTCTTCTTTGGACGTGCACTGGCCCGGCGTTTCGCCGCGCACCATCAGCGGCACCACTTTTTTCGCAATCGCAAGTTCTTCTTCCGGGATGAGGCCCGCTTTTTCGGCGAACGCCAAACATTCTTCCATATGCTCAATGATACCCCTCATGCAATACGCGTCACATTCTTCTTTTGAAGTACAGCCGCCGGGGGTGTCTCCGCGTTCCATAAACGGCAAAACCTTGTGCGCTTCGGCGAGCTCTTGCGGAGAAATAAGATGCGCTTTTTCTGCAAAATCCAAACATTCCCGCATGTTTTCCGGCTCATGGCAGTACGCCATGCAGGAATCTTTATTGATGCATCCGGCAGGCATCGTGCCGCCTTCGCGAATATAGCGCGCAATGTTCTTTACTTCGCGAAGTTCCTCCGGCGCGAGCACCCCCGTCTTTTCTGCAAACATCACGCATTCCTCAATATGGACAAGATTATTACAATATGATTCGCATGCAATGCGATCCGTGCATCCGCCGGGCCCTTTGCCGCCCGCCTGCGCAAATCGCCTTCCTTTTTCTATCTCGGCGCGCGGTAATAGTTCGTGCGCTTCGGCAAAATCAAGGCACACAGTAATATTTACCATATTGTTGCAATACGCCCGGCACGCCGCTTCACTGACACAATTACCGAGCGCAGCAATCGGAAACGCCACAGACGGCAAAAGCACTTGCGCGAACTGAAAACGCGCTCCGAGCGAAGTCGAGAAGTCAAATGGATTTTTATACTCATCAAACGGATTGATCCCTTTCTCAAACGGATTCGTGGCCGGCAATTCCGATCCCCCTTGGATGTTCAGCCCCGATGTCGTCCTCTGCCGCGCCAAAAAATAAATCCCTCCCGCGATTATAACAATCAAAATAATGATACCGACAATAATTTTTTGTTTCATAGAGCACTACTCAAGAAACCTCAACTATTTTCTTCCTCGCAGTATGCCCGGAAATCATACGTATATGCGACGGGGCGGTATGCAAGAAATCCGCCAAAGCGAGGGCGTTGCCCTCGCGGAGCGAAGCCCAGCCCCGCCATTGGCGGGGCTGGGCGAGCGAACACTCTCATCTTCAAAAAATGAGTTCGTATCTATTTTCTTGGCTCCGAACTGTAGACAATGTTAGAACTATTATTAAACAGCAGAATCGTTATATTTACATTCCAGATTTAAGGAGTTACGCTTTTTTATAATTTTTATCTAGACTTGAAACCCTCTTTTTCAATTTTCTCGGTTTCTTTTTGTGTTACATATTCCCTTACATTCCAAGGAGCAATACCTCTAAGATCATAATCTTCGGGGTTAAGCCCCGCTTCTCTGATTTCCCTATTAATAATTGTGGTTGCAATTTTATCATACACAAACCAAATTATATAACCCGTAACAGCAACTGTAATTAAAATGAATATGACCTTTGTAATTTTTTTGATAAAAGTTCCCATATTATCTAATAGTACTACTTTTTAAGCAAAGTGTCAGCGTTTATGTGGGCAAATTTTTCTTGGACTGAAGGGTCAAGTCGCGCTATAAAAGCACGGGTATACTCATCCAAAAGAGAGCTAATCTCGGGGTCAAAATGTACTTGATGGAAACGGTCAGTTCCTCTAAGAAAACGGTCAGGACGTTTTTCAATAATACCCTTGTAATTTGTCACGTCAGTTTCCAATTGTTTTTTAAAGGTTTTTTTAAGACCAGGCAATAACTCCTCTTTCGGCACGACTTTACCGTGATGCTCTTTTTTCCATCCGTATATTCCAAGCCCAGCATCCACTGAATAGTATACGTTACTATTATCTGCCATTAATTTATCAAGCCAATTGAGATTATTTTTCACACCTGCTGGTCCGATATCTTCTACAAAACCATGGAAAAGGAAGTTGACCTCTGGATATTGACGGACGATTTTATCAACTCCTTTCTTATGGTGGTCAAAAGGATGCATCATTACTATAAGATTATGTTTTTGGGCAAGGTCCAAGAGGCCGAGTACGTATGGATCATCCGGCTCTTTGCCATCATACATTTTAAGCTCACCCATGCCACGGAAAAGTTTTGGATTATCATCAAGGATCTTTCCTATTTTATCAAGATCTGGATTTAATGTTTGGCTGATTATTGTCGGCATAAAGAAATGTGCTATCATCCTCGGATACTTTTTCTCTATTTTTTTGGCCATTTGAACCTCATCATCCATATAATACTTGGAAAAGAGATGAAAACCATACGCGCTATACATTCCTTCACGATCAAAAAGGCATTTCATATAATTTAAAGATACTTTATCCCATAAAGCTATAGGATTCCCAGTTTTGGCGGCAATATCTGCGATAGATTTTACTTTAGTAGGAAGGTGCAAATGAGCGTCAAAGAGTGGCCCTTCATAATATGGCCCCGCCGCCATTACTGGATTAAAGGAGCGGAGACAATCATTCTCTTGGCTGAAAAAATACCAAACTCCCCCTAGAAATATAAGGCCAATTATTATAAACGATGATAATTTTTTGATCATGCAAGAATTATATCATAAATTTCATCT
>CAYIAH010000025.1:0-5738 GCA_964361495.1 uncultured Candidatus Saccharibacteria bacterium
CAGACTAAGTCTGGAATGATCGAGCCCCATCCTTCCTCCGCGAATTGCGGAGCGCGGGTACAAATTCACGCAGGCGAAGCGAAGGGGCGAAACGCACTGCGTTTCGCGGGATCGCTTCCTTGATTCCGCGAGCGAAGCGAGCGTTTATAGAGAAGCGATCCCTGGGAGCGGAGCGCGTAGAATTTGTCCGCGCGGAGCACCGAGAGCGGAAAAGGATGGGGCGAGGGGGGCTCACTCATACTTTTGGATTAAAGGCGGAGTGAGGAGAACTGTGCGTTCGAGAATAAAATTGCAATATCCATTTCAATCGTGGTATAACCCCATCATGGATCACACATTGATACAAGAATGCGGCCGGTTGCTTGAAGAAGAGCGAACGCGCCTCATCGAAGAACTCAAGGCCATTGCAGTGCCCGACCCGCACATGAAAGGGGACTGGGACGCGCGTTTCCCGCACTTTGAAGTGCTTGAGACCGGCACGCATGCAAACCTCGAAGAGGAACAAGACGAAGTTGAGGAATACGAAGTACGGCTTGAAGCGGAACACAGTTTGGAGTCGCGGCTCCTTGAAGTCAACCGCGCGCTTGAACGGATCAAAACCGCCGCATTCGGAAAATGCCTCGCCTGCGGAAAAGATATCCCGGAGGAACGGCTTCGCGCGAATCCCGCTGCGGCACACGATCTTGAACATTCCGTCTGAACACGCCTTAACTGTTCTTCATGCCTATCACTGTCTGCTCCGCGCAAATCGTCGGTCTTCGCGCCCGCATCATTTCAGTAGAGGTTGACATCTCGCAGGGCCTCCATCTTTTCACTATCGTCGGGCTCGCCGATAAAGAAGTGCAGGAATCGCGCGAGCGGATTTCCGCGGCAATCAAAAACATCGGGGCCCTCGCCCCGCATAAAAAAAGCCAAAGAGTGATTGTGAATCTTGCGCCGGCCGATCTCAAAAAAGAGGGGCCGGCATTTGACGTTCCCATCGCACTCGGGTACCTCGCCGCATCGCGGCAAATTTCATGCGATTTCTCAGGAACATTATTTCTCGGAGAGCTCGGCCTTGACGGGAGCATACGCAAAGTCGCGGGCGTGCTCGCGAGCGCCCGCGCCGCCCGGGACTCTGGTTTCTCGCGCATTTTCGTCCCAAAAGGAAACGGCGCGGAAGCAGCCCTTGTCAACGGAATCCTTGTCTATGAAATGACGACCCTCCTTGAACTTCTTGAATCTCTCGCGGGACAGCGCGAAATCACGCCGCTCGAGAAACAGCGCCTGCCGGATACATACTCTACAACATTCTCGGACCTCAAAGACATACGCGGTCAGGATACGCCCAAACGCGCGCTTGAGATTTCCGCCGCTGGCGGCCACAACATGCTTATGACCGGACCTCCGGGCGCGGGCAAAACCCTTCTCGCGCAAGCACTGCCTTCCATTCTTCCGCTGCTCGCCGATGAAGAATCGCTCGAGGTGACAACCATCTATAGCGTTGCGGGCCTCCTCGATGAACAACACCCCGTGATCACCCAACCGCCGTTCCGCAATCCGCATCACACCTCATCCTACACCGCCGTGGTCGGCGGCGGTTCATATCCCCGACCGGGCGAGGTCACGCTCGCGCACCGCGGCGTGCTGTTTCTCGATGAATTTCCCGAATTTGACCGCCGCGTCATTGAAGCGCTCCGCCAACCTCTTGAAGCAAGAACAGTGACGGTTGCGCGCACCCAAGCGGTGCACACATTCCCCGCGCACTTCATGCTTGTCGCCGCAATGAATCCCTGCCCGTGCGGAAACTTCGGCAATCCGGTGAAGGATTGCACGTGCGCGCCCGGCGCGGTGACGCGCTACACCAAAAAAATATCCGGCCCGATGCTCGACCGCATTGATCTTCATATTGAAGTCCCCGCCGTGGGATATGATACGCTGGAAGGCGCGGAAGGGGAGACGTCGGCGGCCGTCCGCGAACGGGTGCTCTTCGCGCGCCATGTCCAGAAAAAACGTTTCCGCGATCTTCCCTATGCCCTCAATGGCGACATCAGGCCATCGGAGTTCCGACGCTTCATACATATCGGAGACGATTTGAAACCCATTATCCGCGCGGCGCATGAAAAATATCGGCTCTCTGCCCGCGCATACCATCGGGTCCTGAAAGTAGCCCGTACGATTGCCGACCTCGCAGACTCAGACACAATAAAAGAGCTCCATTTCTCTGAAGCCCTCAAATATAGGCCCGCGCAAGACGGGTAGGCGCGACGGACCTCTCTTATCCTCTCCCGATCCCGAACGCTCAAAACGGATTTTTCGCTCCGCGGATCTCAAAATGAACATGACATCCGGTAGAGTTTCCCGTTGAGCCGATCTGGCCGATATGCGCTCCTTTTTCCACGCGGTCTCCAGCCGCAACGTTCACTCCGCTTAGGTGCCCATAGAGCGTCTGCGTATTATTCGGATGCGCAACAACGACGTATTTCCCGTACCCCCCATTCCACCCGGATATGCGCGCAAGAATGACATTCCCGTCTGCGGATGCGAATACCGGAAGGCCGCAGGAATTTGCAAGATCAACTCCGTTAAATCCGTGCAGTCCGCGCGAATGGCGTCCCCCGATAATCGGACGCAGAAAATAGCCGATGAATTCCGGAAGCCGCGGCCGGGGGGCCGCGACAAATTGACTCGCGGGAATCGCAAGCTCTCCATCGGGCACCACAATGGCTGAACCGACTTCGAGCGTCTCCCCAACGGCGAGCCCGTTAAACGCCATAATTTCGCCCGCGTCCCCTTTAAACTTTTTTGCAATTGACTCAAGCGTATCTCCCTTCTTCACTTCGTATTTCACGCCGGACACCGGCAAAATGATAAGTTCATCTCCTGGTTTGATCACCTGAGCCCGCGAAAGATTATTTGCCCACACCAACGTATTGAGCGAGATGCCGAAGCGCGCTGCAATGGAACTTGGCGTATCGCCCGCAGCAACCCGATACACAAAAATAGTATCGGCGTTTCGATTTGAAGGAAGCATCCCCGAAGGATTTCTCGAACCAACAAGAGCGCTCTCTTGGGTCGCGAGGAGCCCCTCATCATCATTGATTTCAATTGTTTCGCCGGAGTTTTCTTCTCCCCGCGCAAAAACCGGAGAAACCTGACTTCCCAACAAAGGAAATGACACTGCCGCAACTTGAGGCCCAACTGCATTACTATTCTCTTCGCCCGCGAAAAACCGCCAGAAATCAGCAAGAAATCCTGCTGCGGCATCCGAGGGCGCGGCAAGAAAAAATACGAGTGCGATCACTCCTATAAATTTAAACAGCCACTTCACAAAAAGTGGCTTAGGTGGGCAATTTTTCTCTGATTCAGCCGTAGTATCCATTCTTGCTGTATCTTCAACGTACCGCATACCAAAAAAGAGTCAAGAACATCTATCCACAGCGGATTTTTCCTCAATAGTGGACTCTACGGTTCATTGGCTTTATCGTATCTTTATGAATGACCTTCTCAAAGATCTTAATGATCGCCAGCGCGACGCCGTTCTTGCGACCACGGGGCCGGTGCTTATCATCGCGGGCCCGGGCTCGGGAAAGACGCGCGTCATTACGCATCGGATTGCATATCTTGTTGCGACCGGCATAGCGCCAGAGCACATACTCGCGGTGACCTTCACCAACAAGGCGGCGGAAGAAATGCGCCTGCGCCTTGCATCCCTCCTTCCTTCCCGCACCTCTTCCTTTCATGCGCCGAGCCATCCCCTCATAAATACGTTCCATGCGTTCTCGGTGAAAATACTCCGGGCGCATGCGTCAAAACTTGGCTATCTCCCGAACTTTACCATTTTTGACGAAGATGATTCCCTCTCCCTCATTAAAGAAGTCCTCAAAGAATTCTCTCTTGATCCAAAACGATTCTCGCCGGGCATGCTTTCCGCAACCATTTCCAATCTCAAAAACGAACTCGTCTCTCCGGAACAGTACGCGGAAAATGTCGGCCTTACGGATCAATTTCCTCACACGATCCATCGCGTCTATGTCCGTTATCAAGAGCGTCTGCGCGAGGCACATGCAATGGATTTTGACGATCTTCTCGTCAACGCCGTGCGGCTTTTTGAAACGCACCCGCGCATACTTGAAGAATATCAAGACCGTTTCCGCTACCTCCATGTGGACGAATGGCAGGACACGAACCGCGCACAATATGTGCTCACGCGATCACTCGCGGGAAAACATCACAATATCGCAGTCGTCGGAGACGATGCGCAAGCGATCTACGGGTGGCGGGGCGCAGATTTTCGCAATGTCTTTAACTTTGAACGCGATTTCCCCGGAGCAAAAACCATTGTGCTCGATAAAAATTACCGCTCGACCCAAACCATCCTTGATGCCGCGCGCCACCTCATCTCGCGAAACGCCGCTCAAAAAGAGAAAAAATTATGGACCGACAAGGGCGCGGGCGCGCCAATCGCCGTTGCCGTGCTCCCGCACGAACGCGCCGAGGCGGAATGGCTCTACAAAACCATGCGGGATCTTCTCCGGCGGGGGAGAACGCCCAATGATATGGTCGTGCTCTATCGCACCAATGCCCAATCGCGGATCATTGAAGAGATATTTCTCGCCCATCAATTTTCCTACAAAATCATCGGCGGCGTAAAATTTTACCAGCGCAAAGAGGTAAAGGATATCATTGCGTATCTGCGCATCCTTATCAACCCCGATGATTTAGTGAGCCTGAAACGCGCCATCAACACGCCTCCGCGGGGAATCGGCAGGCGCACATTTCTCGCATATCTTGCGTCGCGCCGGCAAGCAATTCCAGAGTCGTCCGCTGCCGTCTTTCCCGTGGATCGAGGGACTCCTGCCCTTAGAGAATTTCAGCTCCTCATTGCTGATTTGGAGAAACGAATGTCCGAATCGTCGCCGAGCATGTTTATAAAGACACTCCTCGAAAAAATCGGCTATCGGGAATATCTTGATGACCATTCTCCCAATGCGGAAGAGCGGTGGCAAAACGTTCAGGAATTCGTAAATCTTGCGGCGCGCTACAACGATCTCGCGCGCTCCGAAGCAATGGGAAAACTGCTGGAAGACGTCGCGCTCATGTCGGAACAGGACGAGATTGGAAACAATAAGGTCGCGGTTCAACTCATGACCATTCACGCGGCCAAGGGCCTTGAATTTCCTATCGTTTTTATCGCCGGCCTTGAAGAAGGAATTTTCCCCCATAGCCGGGCGCTTTTCAATCCCCAGGAACTTGAAGAAGAACGGCGCCTCTGTTATGTCGGGCTCACGAGGGCACAAGAGCAGGTTTTTCTTTCTGTCGCCCTGACGCGAATGCATTTTGGCGCTCTTCAGGCAAACGCTCCATCACGGTTCCTCAATGAAATTCCAGACCATCTTCTTGAGATAGATGAGGAAGAAAACATTATTGAATTATAAACCAGACATTCCAGACTTAGTCTGGAATATTCTAGACTAAGTCTGGAATGATTGAACCGCTAACCACGACCATATGATTACCAAAAAATTACTCGGTCAGCATTTTTTGAAATGCCGGTGGGTGACACATCAAATCCTCCGCGCCGCAGACATTTCAAAAAATGACACCGTTCTTGAGGTTGGGCCCGGCGCGGGCGCGCTCACATTTGCGCTCACCGCCGCGGCAGGCCGCGTGATCGCCGTTGAAAAAGACGAGCGGCTTGCCGAAGAATTAAAAACGCGGGCGGGCCGCACAGGAATCAAAAATCTTGAAATTATCAC
>CAYIAH010000025.1:5838-8465 GCA_964361495.1 uncultured Candidatus Saccharibacteria bacterium
GCGATTATAAAAATATCGGATATTTCTAACCGGTATTTCGAGACCACTTCGTTTGATCAAGATTTCTTCTTCAAAGTCGCGGCCACCGCATTCGCGGGAAAACGAAAAATGCTCACGACCACGCTCTCAAAAATGTTTCCCAAAAATAAAGTAGTGCACGCACTCGATCACGCGCACCTTCCTCTCACTGCGCGGCCGGAGCAATGCTCGCTTGATCAGTGGCGCGCCCTCATTACTGCACTACAAGGATAAGCCTCGTAAACGCTCAAGGGGGGGGCGCCGGGACGGCGCGGCTTCAATTTCGACGTTAGAAGCTCGTTCCAATCATTTTGATCGTCCCCACCGCCGGTATTGGCACTACCCCAACCATGCATAGCCCGCCAGGCGTTGCATTCCCAAGCACCAACCTCTTGGGAAAAGGGAGAAAAAATGGAAATATCAATGAAGCGGGCGGCGGGAGCAGAAGAAAACTCCCCGGCATAGGCGGACCTACAATGAGTAAAGACCCATAATTACAAACGGTCTTCGCGATGACCGGACCGCCGAAAATAAGCAACGGAACTGCCGCGTACGCTGTCCCCGCAAATACAAAAGTCATCATGCATACAAAAAGCAGAATAGCAAGTTTTTTCATAAATTCATTATATCCCGATCCTTCCCCTGAAGCCCGCCCTATTTATCCACACCTTTCCGTGTCCATGCGCTCCGATTATATAGTATAATAACTCTGTGAATAAAATGTGGAGCATGCTGGGGAAAACTTCCCCAAAAGCAAGAATAACGCTTGCTGTTTTTGCGGTAATCATCATCGCTGCGGTCTTTTGGCGCTTTTCGCGGACCCGTTCCACAAAAACATCCTCTGCCCCGAAAATAGCCCATACCATTGTCCGCGCGGATCTCATTAACGATACGGACAATGACGGACTCAGAGATTGGGAAGAGACGCTCTTCCGAACGAACCCCCAGAAAGCCGATACCGACGGTGACGGCGTTGACGACGGAGAAGAAATCCGCAAGGGACACGATCCGCTCCGGCCGGGGCCCGATGATTTCCTTGCCACGTCAACTGCCCGCGTCGCGCAAACCTTTATCGGCGCAACGCCGGAGACCGAAAACCTTACCGAACGGGTTGCCGGACTTTTCGTGACGCAATATCTCACCCCGCGGCTCGCCGATTCTGCTTTCACTCCCAATCCCGAACTTCTCGGCAGAGACGCGGCCGAGACAAGCATTGCGAAAGCCCTGCAACAAGACGCCGCTCCGCAATTTTCTCTCCGCGATCTTTCCCGTGCGCCGGCCGACGACAAAGAAACAATCCGCGCGTATCTCGCACAACTGAGCCAAACCGTTCAATTATCGTTCAAAAAAACGCCCCGCGCAGAACTGCTTATACAAAAATTCCTCGGCGCGCTTGAAAAAGAAAACTATTCGTCGCTGAAGGACTTTGATCAGTATCTCGCCGAATATGATTCGTTCTTCAACCGCATAAAGGATCTCAACGTCCCGTCTTCTTTCACAAAACTCCATCTTCAATATCTTAATACCGCCGCCCAAGAATATGCGGGGCTCAAACGCATGCGCGCGGCGGCCGATGACGCGGTTGGCGCGCTTGCCGGCTTCAGAAAATATCTTGACGCCGCCGGCGCGTTCCTGAAACTCGTGCGCGATTTTGAAACCGCTTACCGCGCAAAGGGAATCACCCCGTAATGCACGGATTCATGTTAAAACCCGCAACAAAACTTTTTTCAATACGGCGCTGCTCCCTTGTCATTGCCGGAATTACTCTTGCCGCGCTTTTCGCCGCGCCTTTTGGCGCAGGCGCAGTGCCGATTCTGCCCTTTGTTCCGGTCATCACCATGCCGGGATCAGGCACTGTCACTAATCCCATTATAAGTTTAAGTACCTTAACCTCCTGGGATCAACTGAAAGAAAGCGCGCTCGATGTTGCGGCTCGCGTATTTGCCGGGACCCTTATCCGCGCGCTCACGAATAATATCGTCGGGTGGATTCAGGGCAACAACGGGCGAAATGTCGGTTTTGTGGAAAATATTGAAACCGCTTTTTTGGATGCCGCCGATGCCGCGGGCGGCAGTTTTCTCAACTCGCTCTCAACTATCGGTCTCTGCGGGGATTTACGCGCGTTTCTTGATATCTCGCTTCGCTCGCCTGCCGGCTTGCGGCCGCGGCTCCAATGCACGGTCACCGATATCATCCAAAACGTGCAGGATTTCTACACAGATTTTCGCAACGGCGGCTGGCCCGCGTTCATTCGCGTATCCATGGTTCCAAAAAACAATGCTTATGGCGCGTATCTCATCGGCCTTGACGCAAAACTGGATGCGGAGGCGCGGGCGAAAAACCGCGTCCAGAGCAATTATCAAAAAAATGCGTTTATCGGTTTTCGGGTGCCGCGCATGACTACATGCGAGCCCATTGACCAAGCAACGGGACAAGCGCTGGAGCAGGCCTACCCGGGCGGCGTTGTCTCCTCGATTGAACTTGGCGCGCCGGATCAGATGATTCAAAAACAATCGCAAGAGGGCGTTGATGCAGTGGCCTATACGCTCTGCAACTTCACCCATGACGTCAAAACCCCCGGGGAACTTCTTTCCCACCAATTGAATACC
>CAYIAH010000026.1:0-8365 GCA_964361495.1 uncultured Candidatus Saccharibacteria bacterium
GACGAGATTTTCAAAAAAGTCCGCGAGGTCGTCAAAGAAGCGTAGGTCTAGTGCGTAGTATAAGGCACGAGGGCTAAATAGCGGGCGCGTTTGACTGCCACAGCAAGGCGGCGGGTGTGGCGCGCGCAGAGCCCCGATTTTTTTCGGGGATATATTTTTGCTTGTGAGGACATAAAGCGGCGAAGCAGTTCCGCGTCTTTATAATCAATCACGTCGCGATTCGTCGTGCAAAAATAACATTGTTTTTTTTCTGCGGGAGGAGTCATGGGAGCATGAGCATTTAAAAAGGAATGTCTTTCACATCAATTTCTTCTCCTTCGTCGCTAAGATCAATGATGGGGGTCATATCTTCCGGAGGTTTTTGGACGTCTGGCGCGGAATTATTCATGGACGGGTTCTGATTCGAGAGATTAGACGGCGCACTGCCTCCGGTGCCTCCTTGTCCCTGCCGCGGGCCCAACTGGACGCGGTCTGCGACGACTTCGGTGCGCCAATGTTTGGTTCCCTGCTGGTCTTGCCATGAGCGCGTCTGGAGGCGCCCTTCTATGAATACAAGACTGCCTTTGCGTAAATACTGATTGATAATTTCGGCCTGACGCCCCCATGCGACGACCGTATGAAATTCCGCCTGCTGCTGCTTTTGGCCCATGGAATCGGTGAAAAAGCGGTTGGTCGCGACGCCAAACGTGCAGACCGCCTGTCCCGAAGGAATCTGGCGCAGTTCGGGATCGCGAGTGAGGTTGCCGAGAATAAAGACTCTGTTGAGATTCATGAAGAAGGAAGGTTATTATGTGCCCAGGATTTCTTCAAGTTTTTTATCGAGCGCTTCCAGATCAAGTTTCTCTTCCGGCGGGATGGATGCCTCGCGAGGCGCAGGACGAATTGATGCAGGCGGCGGGGCAGTAGGGCGAGTATAAACAGGGAATGGCCGGGGCGGCGTTTTCACTTCCTGCTCTTCGGCAACGAGATGCCGCAGAAGGCCTTCGTGCGTGCGGAGTTTCTTCTCGAGTGCGGCAATGGATGAAGGGCTCGCCGCGAATGTCGTCCATCCGAAATAAGCGTTTTTCTGTTTTCTGACCGGATAAGCGAGCGGCCGGAGGCGCGGCGTTTCTGCGCGGCGGAGCATGGCTCCGGCGTTCTCTATGAGCGCGGTGAGCTTTGCCGCGTACATCGAAATATCTCCCTCGGAAAACTCGGGGGAGACAAGGTAGGCGAGTTCATAATTTTTTTGATTGCGGTCCATTTTTTTTCAGAGTACCTGATAAAGGGTTTTTACGCAAGAGGATTCAAATTTTAAACTCAATCACATCGCCGTCCCGGACGATGTATTCTTTTCCTTCGGTGCGGAGCTTCCCTAGTTCGCGGGCGCGCGCCAAGGAGCCGGCCTCTAAAAATTTCTGCCAATTAATAACGTCTGCGCGGATGAACTTTTGTTCAAAATCAGAGTGAATGGCGCGGCCTGCGCGCGGTGCGGCGGAATCCGAAGGAATGGTCCAGGCGCGCGTCTCATCTTCGCCCGTGGTGAAAAATGTGATGAGGTCGAGCGCGTCGTATCCCGCTCTGATAAGTTCTTCGCGTCCGCCCGTCATGATTCCAAGAGAGTGAAGATACTCGCGCCGGTCTTCATCGGAAAGCTCGGCAAGTTCTGCTTCGATTTTTGCCGAGATGGCCACAAAATGAGTTCCATTAATTTTCGATTGGAGTGTTGGATCAGGATGCCAGCCCGCCGCGATTTGGGACTCGGACGCGTTGAAAATATAGATGATCGGTTTTTCGGTGAGAAGGCCGAACCCGTATGCGGTATGATGTGCTTTTGAGAGGAGTTCTCCTTTTTTGAGTGCCGATTGTATTCGAGAGAGATGTGCGGATTCTTCTTCGGCGCTTTTTTTCCCCGCGCGCAGTTCTTTTTCAAGCGAGGTGAGACGGCGCGTCACGGTTTCCAAATCTTTGAGGATGAGTTCATACTCCACGATCTCGATGTCGGAGACGGGGTTCGGCGCGCCGCCGACACGGATGATGTCAGGGTCCTCGAAAACGCGGATCACTTCCGCAATGGCGTCCACGTCGCGGATGTGGGACAGAAATTTGTTTCCGAGTCCCTCACCCTCGGCGGCCCCCTTCACGAGTCCCGCGATATCAACGAACTCGACGACGGCAGGGACGGTCTTTTTTGAATGCGACATCAGCGTAAGCTTTTCGAGCCGCTCGTCAGGCACGGGAACAACTCCCACATTCGGTTCAATCGTGCAGAAGGGGTAGTTTGAGATGTCAACTTTTACGCGGGTCAGGGCGTTGAAGAGAGTGGATTTGCCGACGTTCGGCAGCCCGACAATTCCTATTTTAAGCATTGTTAAATTTTAATTTAACTATTGAAGTCCGACTTCCATATCTTACGAGGTTCAACCTCGTAAGATATACTCATAAGATGTAAGATTTAAATCTTTAAATTTTCGCCTTTGTCTGGTAGGCTTTCTTTATGCATTTGAACCCCACGATGTTTCGCGAATACGACATCCGCGGACGCGTGGATGCGCCGGATGAGCTCACTCCCCGCGCAATCGCCGCTCTTGGCCGCGGATTTGCCGCATTTCTTATGAGACGCGGCATCAATGAGGTGATCGTCGGCCATGACGCTCGCGCTTCCTCGGTGCAGGCGAAGGATCTTACGGTGGAGGCCCTTGAAAGTTCCGGGATGCATGTCATTGAGATCGGCGCGGTACTCACCCCTATTTTTTATTTTTCCCAATACTACTTAAAAAAGAAAGGGGGCGTGATGATTACCGCGTCGCACAATGAACGAGGATGGAGCGGGTTCAAACATGCGTATGACTACGCAACGACATTCCTTCCGCATGATGTGCGGGAATTGCAGGATATTGTTGAAAAAGAAGATTTTATCTCCGGCGCGGGAGGCCGCGAAATGCGCACGGATATTATTGAAGCATACACGAAAGACGCACTCGCGAACACTCGTCTTGTCCGGCCGCTGCGGGTGGTTGTTGATGCGGGCAACGGCACTGCGGGACCCATTGTGCCGCCGATTCTTCGCCGCGCCGGCTGCGAAGTGATTGAACAGTATACTGATGCGAGCGAGACGCGCCATCACGAGGCAAATCCGAGCACGGTTGAGATGCTCAATGCGATGGCTGACGGCGCGCGCCGTCACAAGGCGAATCTTGGCCTTGGGTTTGATGAGGACGGAGATCGGCTCGGCGTTGTTGATGAACAGGGCACGATTGTCTGGCCCGATCGGGTGCTGATGCTGCTTGCGCGCTCGGTTCTCCAGAAGAATCCCGGCGGGGCGATTGTCTTTGACGTGAAGAGCACCGAAGGTCTTGTTGAGGATATAAAAGCGCACGGCGGCGTGCCCGTGATCTGGAAAACAGGCCACTCTTATATCAAGGCGAAAGCAAAAGAAATCGGGGCGGTTCTTGCGGGAGAGCGCTCGGGGCATATATTTTTTACCAAAGAGCACTATGGTTTTGATGATGCGATTTACGGCGCGTTGAAACTTCTTGAATATGTAACGGCGGAATCGCGGCCGCTGTCTTCGCTGGTTGCGGATCTTCCCCAATACCGCACTTCGCCCGTATGGCATGCGCCTTGTTCCGACACTCGGAAGTATGCAGTGGTTGAAGAACTCACCGCGCGATTCAAAAAGGAATACGGGCGAGAGCGCGTGATTGACGTCAATGGCGCGCGCGTCTATGTTGACGGAGGATGGGGATTGGTGCGCGCCTCGTCAAATGTTCCGGCGCTCGTTCTTGTCTTTGAAGCAAAAACCGATGAAGGACTCGCACGCATTGAATCAATTTTCAGAGAAAAGCTCGCGGCATTTCCTGAAGTCGGCAAAGACTGGGTGAGCGGTTGACGTGTGCAATTCCTCGAAGTCCGACTTCGAGGGATTCGAGGAGTTCAATTGCGAAAAATTGGGAATCCGGCGCGGGCCGCGCATCGCTGCCAATGGATACCGCGGCCGTCCTGAAGCATGCGCACCGCGAGGTCAATTTGATGGTGGGGATTTTCAATGAAGAGATAGTGGACGTCGTACTTTTTGACAAATTCGTTAAAGGTTCGTTTCTGAAACTGGAGAAGTCCTGTTGATTTTCCTCCATCGCCGAGCGCATCGGGATTCCATGATGATTCGCAGGCGACCAGTTTTATAAATTGATCGGGATTGAGATCCGCTTCCTCGGCCGCGGCGCGCGCATATTCTTGGATTGAGAGAAACGGCGTTTTGGGCGAAGAAATTGCGGGAATCATCGCTTCCGCATATTGGGGGAGATCGCGCGGCGCAGTATTGGGGATTCCCGCAATTTGGGCAAAACCGAATGCAACCGTGAAAAGGGAGGTGAGAAAAATGGCATTCATAAGCAAAAATAAGACACTGGCAGGTGTACCAGTGCTTGATATATCCTAGCGTATTTGGATTATCCTGTCAAGCAATTATGAGCATCCAATTGGTAGTCATTTTAGCGGCGCTTGCGGCCGGCTTCATCGGTCTTTTCCTGTTTCTGCGCCGGCCGCAGGTGCGGGTTCATGGGGAAGAGGAGCAGGCGAATCTTTTCTTAATGCTCCAGAATCAGATTAACGCTCTTTCGCGCACGCTCGACGAGCGACTTTCAGAATCAACGCGCCTGCTTCACAATCAGTTCGGGGTGAGCACGCGCATTGTGCAGGAAGTGACGGAACGGCTGGTGAAATTGGACGAGACCAATAAACAAGTGGTGAATTTTGCTGAGGAGCTCCGCTCCCTGCAGGATATTCTCAAAAATCCGAAACAGCGGGGGATTTTGGGAGAGTATTATCTTGAGACCGTGCTCAAGAATGTCCTGCCGCCGGGCAGTTACCAGATGCAATACAAATTTGTGCACAAAAATGACAAGGGGCAAGATTTGATTGCCGATGCAGTGATTTTTGTCAAAGAAAAAATCATTCCCATTGACGCGAAATTTTCTCTTGAGAATTATAATCGCATTGTGGAAGAACGAGATCCGGCAAGACGCGAAGCGTTTGAAAAACTGTTCCGGCAGGATTTGAAGAATCGTATTGACGAGACCGCAAAATATGTCCAGCCCGAGGAGGGGACTTTGGATTTCGCGTTCATGTTCATTCCGGCAGAGGCGATTTATTACGATCTTTTGGTGAATCAAGTGGGTGCCGTCAAGGTCAACACGCAGGATTTGATTCAGTATGCTTTCAAAGAAAAACGGGTGATTATCGTTTCGCCCACCTCGTTTTTAGCATATCTGCAGACGGTGCTGCAGGGATTGCGGGCGCTTCAGATTGAAGAGTCGGCGAAAGAAATCAGAAAACGCGTTGAGGAGCTCGGCCGGCATCTTCGAAGCTATGAAGAATTTATGCGCAAGGTTGGAACGCATTTGGGGACAACGGTGAATCATTATAACAGCGCATACAAAGAGTTCGGCAAGATTGACAAGGACGTTTTACGAATCACGGGAGAACGCATAGGCGTTGAACCCGCGGCGATTGAAGCGCCGGCAGAGGAGATATAATGGTTATCTCACCCGCCGTTGAATTACTAAAAAAACGGGACAGAAATATAGATAGGCTTGCGCAGTATCATCGAGCATGGTACAGAGAGAAATGTATGTTTGCGGTGATTAAAACCGGAGGGAAACAGTATCTCGTGTCCCTGGGGATGAGATTAAAGATAGAAAAAGTGGATGCCGCCGAGGGCGGTTCGTTTTCGTCGGAAGAGATATTGTTCGTGGCGGACGGGGAGAAGATAGACATCGGAACGCCGCGGGTTCCGGGCGCGCGCGTTGAGGCAAAGGTGCTCCGGCAGGGACGCGCGCGCAAAGTGATTGTATTTAAATATCGGCCCAAAGCCCGTCATCGGGTAAAAAAGGGCCATCGGCAGCCGTATACTGAAATTCAAATTGAAAAAATTCTCGCCCCGTCCCCATAGATAAAATTATTCAAGTCGGACTTCAATAAATTTTAAGAATAAATCGTAAATAAAAAAGAAACCCCGTGCATGAATGGCATAGGGGTTTTTTAGTGTGTGTCCGGCGGAAGGGAGAGTAATCTATAGATAAATGGGGATCTTTAGAAGAAGATTGGTGATCCCCGGATCCCTTCCGCCGGAGCGGGCCGCGCAGCGTCGGGCGTAAGCGCGTATGGAGGCTTACATACCGCCTCTATTTACATCTAACCGCGTCATATCGTCGGGCGCTGCGCGGCGGCGATAATAAAGAACTTTTTAAGCGTCCGATACCCCCATTATAGCAAGCCCACAGAATCTGTCAAGTGGGTGTGTTTGTGCTCGCGTGAGTTCAAAGATTCCTTAAAAATCCCTCGAAGTCGGACTTCGAGGGATTTTTATCGAATGCGGGCGGGAATGATGTTATTTACGGGAGGTAATATATAAAAATGGATTGTCCGGCGCGGGCGATGGGTTGAAATGGTGTAAGCCATTCGTATGAATTCTCTTGTTGCTTGACGAATCCGGCGGCGGGACGGGCGAACGCGCCTTGCCGGAGCGTTGCGGAGACCGCAAACCAGCCGTGCGCTGGGCCGCGGCTTGACCACCACGGCTCAAATTTCTCTCCGAGTTCATAGCGGGGACTTCCGCCGCCAAAATAATCAAGCGAGATTTTTTCTATATCGTGCGTGCGGACAAAATCAGTGAGGCGTTTCAAATCTTGTCCCCAGTCATAATTGGAGTCAACGGCGATCCGAAATCCGCGTCGTGTCCCGCCGCCGAGGATATTATAGTACGAGAGGAAGTGCGGAAATGAAAAAAGGGCGCTTGCCGCGATAGAACACATGAGGATCGTAACGAGCCCAATGCGGCGGAGTGTGCGGCCGCGATGAAGCACGGTTTTAATGGTCTCGCTCCAGTTCGCGGGATTCACGATGCGCTCGCCCTGCATCCATTGGCCGAGGAGACGCGCGACAAGAAGATATATGAATGGAAACGCGGGGAGGACGTGGCGCACGCCGATATTGAGGGGAGATGCGACGGAGAATGCCCAATAGAAAAGAATAAATACGAGCGCGCTGAATTCCGTAAAATACGTCCTGATGAACCGGCGCAGTTGTTCAAAACTTATCTTCAATCGATTCCGCGCACAATAGGAGCACATACCGAAAAGTGAGAGAAGCGTCAAAAGATGCAAGGCGAGCGGTTCTTTTACAATATACATGAGCGGGAAATAAAGCCGCGAGCCTTTGCTCGAAATCTCGCCAAGAAAAAATGACGTATTCCCGCTCAAAGACCGCTGCTGCGTCATGAGAAAGCCAAACAGATACTGGCCAAGGGGCCTAGTAATTCTCGTGCGGATGAGCATAAGATCAAAGTCAACGGGCGCTCTCCAAGGATAGGAAGAGAGGATAGTTTTCGCATCGTTGAACTGCCGCTCCTTGGGGTAGTTCATCATGAAGACCGCATAGACGCCCCAGACGATCACAAGGCCGAGAGCTCCGATTGCGAGCGATTTGGCAAGAAGACGCGCGGCGAGCCGTATTCGGTCCAGAGCACGGCGGCGGGGAGATGACCATGCCCGCAGAAGCAGCATGAACAGCAAGACGGGAATCACGAGGACAAGAGAAAACTTAATGAGCTGTACCGTTCCGAAGATAATGCCCGCAATCGCGGTGTTTCGCCATGAAGGCATCTCAAGAAATTTTAGAAACGCGGCAATGCAGATGAAAAATCCGAATGCCGCGCCGATATCGGTGGTGACATAACGGCCGTGGGCAAGAATGGTTGGAGAGAAAGCAAAGAAGAGAAGCGCAAGGAATGCGGGTGTATTTCCAAAACGCGTGCGTGTCCAGCGAAAAAAAATCCATCCGAACGCGAGCGTGAGAAGTATGATTGGTATGCGCGCCCAGAAGATGAGGCGGTCCGCATCATTGCCGGATTCATACAAAAATACGCGGCCCTGATCCCATTGTCCGTTGACCGCGTCGCGCCATGAGGGAACGTTGGTGGGGAAATAGGGGCGGCTTGCGAGCCATGCAAATGAGGCAGAAAGCGCCTTGATTAATGGCGGGTGTTCCGGATTCAGCCGCGCATCCAACTGCGTCACATATCCGAAGCCCGATGGTATATGGGCGACTTCGTCAAATGTTGCCGAGTCGTCCCACACGGAACCAATAAGGAGGATCGCCATGACAAAAAGAATGCCGGCGGCAAGAATCGTGTTTGTGTTTTTCGTTATTGCAATCGGCATGGCATTGAGATTATACGTTGCGTTCAAATATCATTGGTAATTTTGCAAAATTATGATGCGCGGTTCCCTTATCTTCCTTATACGCTCTTCTCGACACGCTCGCTCGCTTCGCCTCGGCGGGGAACCAAGCCGCCGCGCCTCCACATGGTCTCGAAGAGCGTATG
>CAYIAH010000027.1:0-7975 GCA_964361495.1 uncultured Candidatus Saccharibacteria bacterium
TACCGCCAGACAGGAGAAGCCGAGGTCAAATCCTCGTTTTTCCTGTATGGCGGGCTTGGCGAGGCGCAAAAAAGTAAACTTTTCCATAGAGACGATTTGCCTCTTTTCGCAGTAGGGTATACTATTCTTATATGAAAAAATTATCTCAGCGATTTTTATTTATAACCGCGCTCGCCGCTCTTCTTGTGGGAGTATCTTTGGTGAGTGTCACAGAGGCGTCGCATTCGTGGGGGAATTACCACTGGTCGCGGTCGGCCAATCCCGCGGCGCTCACCGTGGGCGATAGCGTCTCATCGGCGTGGGACGGGTATTTGAATGCCGCGATTGGCGATTGGAATATTTCATCAGTGGTTCAGCTTATCAAATTTCCGGGACTCACGAATCCCAAAAGCTGTAAACCGGTAAGCGGGCGAATTGAAGTCTGCAATTCAAAATATGGAAATAATGGCTGGCTCGGACTTGCGCAAATCTGGGTGAGCGGGACGCATATTGTACAAGCCGTTGCGAAGATGAATGATACATATTTTTTGAAGCCGTACTATAATACTCCGGCATGGCGGCAACTCGTTATGTGCCAGGAGGTCGCGCATGACTTCGGGTTGGATCATCAGGATGAAATCTTTACGAATCCAAACCTCGGTTCATGCATGGATTATACGAATAACCCGAGCGGCCCTCCGTCAAATGAGCATCCCAATACGCATGATTATGAACAGCTCGGAATCATTTACGAACATCTTGATGCGTTGCTCGCGGCGAGTGTGGCGACTGCAGGCGGCAGTAATGGAAATGGAGCGAGTAATGGTTCTGAATCGCACGAATGGGGAAACGGGATTCGCAGGGATTCGGCCGGCCGCGCGAATGTGTATGTGCGGGACCTCGGCAATGGAAAGAAAGTGATCACGCATGTCTTGTGGGTTGATAGCGTCGAGGGAAAATAAATACGCCATCCGCGCGCGGGCTTCTTGTGAAGGTATCTGCAAGAGAAAGTGCGGGGTCTTGACATCGCACGAGAGTTCGATTATCATACAATTCATATGAAGAACTTTATTTCGTTTTTTATCGGCGTCTTTGCGCTCACCGTCATGGTCGCGCCATGGAGCGCAGGTGCGATTTATCATAATAAGAAAACTCCGGAAGCGCGGCAGGAACGTAAAGGGGAGATGAAGGACAATGCGAAGGAGAATGTGCAGGAAAAACGCACCCAGCTGAAAGAGGGTTTGAAGGATCGGCTTGATGATATAAAAGAGAAAGTGCGGGGGGGCTTTGAGAAAAAGCGTCAGGAATTCACTGACGGCGCGAAGGATCGCAAAGCAATACTTCAGAAAAAGCTCGGGGAAAAGCGCGGGGAACGGATTGAGCAGTTTTTTACGAAGATGACAGAGAAATTTGATAGTGCGTTGGAGCGGCTTGAGAAAACAGCTGATAAGATCGAGGGACGACTTACCAAGGCCGCAGAAAACGGTCGAGATGTGGTTGCACTTCGCGCAAAGCTGACTGAGGCGCGCGCGAAAATTGAGGAGGCCCGCACTTTCCTTGAAGACGCGAAAGCGAAATATAGCGATGCGGCCAAAAACGCTGATTTCAAGGCGGCATTCAGGAATGTGAAAGAAGTCGTACAGAGTGTGAGCGGGAAGATTAAAGAAGCGCATCGCGCGCTTGTGGAGGTTATTACTTCGATGAAGGGGCTTGGCAAAGGACAGGTAACGCCGCCTCCGGCGGAAGGTTCGGCGGCGCCGACTCCCGCGCCCGCATCAGGCGGCACGGCCCAATAAATTTTTTTACGTTCACTCACTTCTTTATGATGAAATCAAAATCGGGATCAAAAAAAGTGTGGCTTGCGGTGATTGCGGTTCTCGTGGTGCTTGTTTTGGGATTTTACTATTATTGGAAGAACTCGATTCAGTATTCCGGAGAGCAAGTCAACGTTCCGGCATCTTCAGCAGAGGCAGAAGAAACGCAGGCGGTTACTTCGCTTGAAGGGGAACTTCAGGGGATCTCAATTGAGGGTCTTGATGCGGAGCTCGGCGATATTGATAAAGAATTGCTGCGGTAATTACAAGAGTATACTTCCGGATGAATAAAACCCCTCGAAGTTATCCGAGGGGTTTTATTTTTCCTCCGCGCGACCAAGATTTGACATATTGATATATAATGGCGTAGTGTTTGGTGCAAGCACTTTGTTAACTGAATATAGAGGATGAATACGTAAAGCAAGGGGGGTGAATTCAATGGGGAAAGTCATCCGTTGGGTGCTGGGTCCGCCGATTGCAACGAGCGCATTGCGGCAGGAGCGCCTTTCAAATCATTGGGCGCTTGGAGTTTTGGTGGTTGATGCATTGTCCTCTGTCGCATACGCGACCGAAGAAATTTTGATTGTTCTTATATCGGTGTCCTTGTTCTCTCTCTGGGCATCAATTCCGATTGCTCTTGCGATAACCGCGCTGATTTTTTTGGTCTGTTTTTCGTATCGGCAGGTCGTGTTTATTTATCCGCAAGGCGGGGGAGTATACTCGGTCGCCAAGGAAAATTTGGGAGAGAATTTCTCGCTCGTAGGGGCCGCATCGTTAATGGTTGATTATGGATTGACCGTGGGCGTTTCCATTGCCGCGGGCGTTGCCGCGCTGACATCCGCAGTACCCTTGTTCTATCCGTATCGGGTGCTCCTCGGGTTGTTAGTAATCATTATATTGACTATCGGGAATCTTCGCGGAGTACGAGAATCGGCATTTATTTTTTCCCTTCCCACTTTTCTTTTTATTGCCGCATTCGGCGGAATGTTTCTGTACGGAGCGGGAATGATTCTTTCTGGCAGTTTTCCCGCAGCAGAATTTTCGCCGAGCGCTCGGCATTATGACGAAATGGGAGGAACGCTCGGGATTTTACTCATCTTTCGCGCATTCTCATCCGGATGTACCGCGCTCACGGGGATTGAAGCGGTTTCAAACGGGGTTCAGGTTTTTAAGCCGCCGGAATCAGAAAACGCGTCAAAGACGCTCGTGCGTATGCCATCAATTCTTGGGGCGCTGTTTTTAGGCATCACGTTCTTTGCGTATTACGGCGGCATTATCCCCAAAGGTTCGGAAGAAACGGTTGTGTCCCAGGTTGCGCGCGCGATATTCGGCGCAAGCCCATTTTATTATCTGGTGCAGGGAGCAACCATGATGGTTCTTTTTCTTGCCGCGAACACAAGTTATGCAGGTTTTCCGCAGGTGGCGTCCCGTCTTGCCGGCGACGATTATCTCCCGCACCAATTTAAAGATTTGGGATCAAAAGGGGTGTATACGCTCGGCATTTTTTTTCTTTCGATATTCGGATTCCTTCTGCTCGTCATGTTTGATGCGGATACGCATGCGTTGATACCGCTCTATGCCGTGGGTGTGTTTGTGGGGTTTTCCATTTCTCAATTGGGCATGGTTGTCTATTGGAAACGGAGAGGAATCCGTGAGCATCTTGGGCCGATTCTCACTAATGCGCTTGGCTGCGGCGCGACGACTCTTGTGTTTGGAATTACCTTCTTTTTCAAGTTTACTCACGGCGCGTGGATGCTCCTGCCGGTCATCTTTTTCATCGTGTATAAGATGAAAAAGGCGAAGAAACATTATCGTATGATGGAAGAGAAGCTGAAAATCACGGGCAATGCGCGTCCCAAAGTATCGCGGCGCAAAACAGTAATCGTTCCGATCTCGCATATCCAAATGGATACGCTTCATGCGCTTGATGTGGCGGTCTCATTGAATCCGGGACACATCAGCGCGTTGTATATCGGATCCGATAGGGACCTTGAGAAGGCATTGCGGAAGGAATGGGAGAAGCAACAGGAGCTTGGAGTGATTCCGCATCACATAAAGCTCCACACAATTCTTAACGAATATCGGGAGATACAGGCGCCGATTTTAGAGTATCTTTCCGAAGTTCAGAAAAAATGCGAGAGCGATACGCTTTACGTAGTGATACCCGACGTGACGCCGCCAAAAACTCTGCAGTATTTCCTTCATCATCTCACTCCGTCGCTATTAAAGTTGAGAATTGATAATGATCGGAAGATAGATGCGGTGGTAGTATCGGTTTCCTATAAAGTATATGAGGATAATCATGCGCCGCCCGATGCAACGGTCGCATAGTATTCTAAAGAGGGCCTTCGCGGTTGCGGCGGCCCTTTATTTTTTACTCACTGCGGAGGTACAATAGCCGCATGTCACCCGTTGAAGACATCAAGGCGCGGCTCGATATCGTGGAGTTCATCCAATCGTATATCCGTCTGCATAAGGCGGGGATGAATTATAAAGCGCTGTGCCCCTTTCACAGCGAAAAAACACCGTCATTTTTTGTCTCGCCGTCGCGTCAAATCTGGCACTGCTTCGGCGGGTGCGGCAAAGGCGGCGATATTTTTCGTTTTGTGATGGAGATTGAGGGATGCGATTTTCCCGAGGCGCTCCGGCTGCTTGCGGAACGCGCCGGAATCAAGCTTCTGCGCGAGGACCCCGCGGTGCGCTCGGCGCGGAACCGTCTTTATGATATTTGCGAATCCGCCGCCCGCATTTTTGAACACACACTTTCGCTCGCACCCGCGGTGCGCTCGTATCTTGCGGGACGCGGAGTTCTCTCGGAGACGATCGCGCAGTTTCGCATCGGTTTTGCGCCTGTCCGTTGGGATTTTCTTCTGAAAGGATTGGGCGCGCAAGGATATCGTCCTGACGAACTTGAAAACGCGGGGCTTGTCGTCAAATCAGAGGATGGAAGGTCATGGTATGATCGCTTCAGAGGTCGCGTCATGTTTCCGATTGCGGACGGCAACGGACGGGTGATCGGTTTTGGCGGACGTATTTTTGAAGCCGAGAGCCGGGAGCCGAAAGCAGAAATCAGTGAGGCGAAATACATCAATACGCCGCAGACGATTTTGTATGACAAATCCCGCGTGCTCTATGGTTTGGATAAGGCAAAGCAAGAGATTCGTCGGGAGAATCGCGCGGTCATGGTTGAGGGTTATATGGATTGCGTGATGTCGCATCAAGCGGGCGTGCGAAACAGCGTTGCGGTATCGGGGACGGCGCTTACCTCGCTGCAGCTTCAGACGCTCAAGCGGTTGTGCGATATGCTGGTATTTTCATTTGATGCTGACCGCGCGGGCGAATCGGCAACGCGCCGGTCGCTCGGCGAGGCCGCGGTGTTTGAATTTGACCGCCGGATTGCGGCGATTCCTTCCGGCAAGGATCCGGCAGATACCGTACGGGAGGATCCGGAAGCATGGAGAAAAGCGGTGGTTGCCGCCGAGCCCGTTGTTGAGTTTTATTTTACCAAAACATTCCGTGAGCACACGGCGGCAACGAGCGAGGGGAAGAAAATGATTGCGTCTTTGCTTCTGCCGCTGATTAGTGAATTGACGAATGAAATTGAAAAAGCGCATTGGATAAAAGAATTTTCGCGGCGCGTGGCGCTTCCCGAGCAGGCGATATGGAAAGAACTTGGCCGTCGCAGGCCGGCGGACGGAAACGGATCGAATCGCCGATCCGTCGATCCGCCCTTGTACGAATCGCGAGCGCCGTCAAACCAGCGGCGCGTACTCCTTGAAGAGCGCGTCGTGATGCTTTTTTCGCATGTGCCCCTAGAGTTTCGCAAGGCGGAGCGGCGTCTGCATGAAAAGATTACTTTCAGCAATCCGCTCGCAGCCGCTGCGTACGAATTTTTAAGTGTCCATGAAGGCCGAATAGAAAATGCCCCCGTTGAAGTGCGCGACTATCTTGAGCGGTTGAGTTTCCGTGGAGAGATTGATGAAATTCTTCGTCGGGATTTTGCCGGAGAGGTTTCTCTCTCGCTTCGTGAACTTGAGAAAGAATGCATTCGGGACGAGCTGCGTACGCTTGCGCGCGAGATTGAAAATAAAGAAAGAGACAGTAAAGAAGAAGTGGTTCCTCTGCTGCAGGATTTTCGCGCGCTCTCCGACCGGTTGCAGATTTTGTAAGGGCGCGATACGGTTTGAGAAGAGCTTTTTTAGCATATATCTTTATGGTGCGAAAAGAGATGAAGAAAAAAATAGGCACGTCAAAAAAGAAACCGCCGCACCCCGGCAGGGAGATTGGCCGCGCGCGGCCGGGGGGGGCAGTCGCCGCGTCTCCGAAAAAGAAAGAGACGAAACAGGCGATAGAGCAGAAAATTCAAGCGCTTGTGAAGCGGGGACGCGAGCGCGGTTTTGTGACCTACTCGGAGATTCTCTATTATTTTCCGACGATTGAAGAAGATATTATGCTCCTTGAGGATATCTACACGCGGCTGGAAAATGAGAACGTGGATATCCTTGAATCAAAAGAATTTTTTGAAGAAGAGGACAGCGCAGAAAAACCAAAAAAAGCAAAGAAAGGCAAGGCGAAAAAGGATGTGCTCGCGGATTTGGAACAGCTGAGCCAGGATTCGGTGCAGATGTATCTTCGCGAGATCGGGCGGATCCCCCTTATCACCGGAGAGGAGGAACGAGAGCTTGGCAAGCGGATCGAGAAAGGGGATGAAGAGGCGCGTAAAAAATTAACGCAAGCGAATCTTCGGCTGGTGGTTTCCATTGCAAAACGTTACGTCGGCCGCTCGTCGCACTTGTCGCTGCTCGATCTTATTCAAGAAGGGAACATTGGGCTTTTCAAGGCGGTGGAAAAATTTGATTATCGGCGCGGTTATAAATTCTCAACCTATGCGACGTGGTGGATACGGCAGGCGATTACCCGCGCCCTTGCGGATCAGGCGCGGACTATCAGAATTCCGGTGCACATGGTGGAGACGATTTCCAAATATCAGCAAGTGAAGCGTCGGCTTCTACAGGATCTTGGTCGCGAACCGTTGTCCGAAGAAATCGCCTCGGAAATGAATTTGGATCTGGAGAAGATTCATTTGATTGAAAAAATCGCGCAGGATACAGTGTCGCTTGAAGCGCCGGTGGGAGAGGATGAAGAGGATTCGGTGCTCGGAGAATTTATTATTGATGAAAAAACACTCTCGCCTTCACAAGTTGCCGCGCGCCGTCTCCTTCGGGATCAGCTCAATTCCATTATCAGGGATTTGACGCCTCGCGAACAGAAAATTCTCGCGATGCGTTTCGGGCTGGATGACGGCATTACGCATACGCTTGAAGAAGTGGGCCGCGAATTCGGCGTCACGCGCGAACGGATTCGCCAGATTGAAGCAAAGGCGCTCGAACGAATCCGAGAACATCAGACCGCCCGCAAGCTCGCGGAATATTGATTTTTGTGATATACTTTTGACATTCCGGCGTAGCTCAGCGGTAGAGCGGCTCCCTGTTAAGGAGATGGTCGCAGGTTCGAATCCTGCCGCCGGAGCAGTTAAAATAGCCCGATTTTATGGGGGTTATTTTTATAACCCATCGTGGAGTTAGAACTTTTTGATAGCTGTGCTATAATCAAAAAGGCAATTTAGTATTAGCCTTTAGCTTATCTACTGCCAGCAAAACACCTCAAAGGTGGTTTCTGGGAAAATAAATAGCAAAAATTACAATGAACCCCGTTAGATATCTATGTCTTCGCGCCAAATGACATCGGTATTTCTTGGAGGTTCAAAAATTACTATGATAAAAAGCAGAAAAATATCTAACGGGGTGAAAATTAAAACAGCCATTATTTCGTTACTTTTTGTCCCATTTTTGGTTTTTGCCCAAAATGGAGCATTACCCAACGCTGGACTTACACCCGAAAGCCCTTTTTATTTTTTTGATAAGTTAGGTGAGGCATTGCGAGAGTTCTTTACTTTCAGCCCAGAAGGTAAAGCCCGTCTTCAGATAGCGTTTGCCGCAGAGCGTGTAGCAGAGATAAAAATTATTCTGGAAACAAAAGGCGTGGACGCCAAAGGATTGGAAGTTGCCGAAGTACGACTACGAGAACATCTTGGCGAAGCGGCAGAAATCGTTATCAAAGAAAAAGATAAGGGTAAAGATGTAAGCAAGCTCGCCAAAGAACTGGATGATGAGTTAGAGACG
>CAYIAH010000028.1:0-4085 GCA_964361495.1 uncultured Candidatus Saccharibacteria bacterium
CTGTCGGGCAAAAATCGGAAAGTTTGATATTGGTGCGCCCACCAGGACTCGAACCTGGAACCCCTTGCTTCGAAGGCAAGTACTCTGTCCATTGAGCTATGGGCGCGGTGTGCTTAAAATACCATAAAAATTGATGGGAATCAATTTATGCGCTATCATGCTGAGGCGATGAAATTATCATTCAACATTCCGCGGGAAGTCCTTCACATCATTGCCATACTCAATGAAGCGGGGCACGATGCGTACATCGTTGGCGGATGCGTCCGGGATATTCTCCTCGGCAAAAAACCGAAAGATTGGGATGTCACCACCTCGGCACAACCGGAGGAAATTTTGTGTCTCTTCGCCGAAAGTTTTTATGAAAATAAATTTTTGACGGTCACGGTGAAAACCGGATCCGACGATCCGACGCTTTCAGAAGTTGAAGTGACCACGTTCCGGGCCGAAGGCAAGTACACGGACAAACGCCATCCGGACGAAGTGCGGTTCGCCAAAACTCTGGAAGAGGACTTGAGCCGGCGGGATTTTACGGCGAACGCGATGGCGCAGGGTATTCCCCAGTCATTCCAGACTAAGTCTGGAAATTCCAGACTAAGTCTGGAAAATATCGTAGACCCTTTTGATGGACGAGGGGATTTAGACAAGAAACTCATCCGCGCAGTCGGCGATCCCGAGAAACGGTTCGACGAGGATGCCTTACGCATGATGCGCGCGGTGCGGCTTGCGATTGAACTCGGATTTACCATCGAAAAGCACACAAGCGCGGCAATCAAAACGCATGCGGGCGCGCTTCAGTTCGTCTCAAAAGAACGAATCCGCGATGAATTCATCAAAATCATTGCTTTTCCACGCGCCCGCGCAGGAGTTGAATCCCTCCACGAACATAACCTTCTTAAATATATCGCGCCGGAACTTGAAGAAGGCATCGGCGTTGAAAACCGACCGAAAATCTTTACCGTCTGGGAGCATAATTTGAAAGCGCTCGAATATGGCGCAACACACGGCTATCCCGTTGACGTCTGCCTTGCCGCACTCCTCCATGACGCCGGCAAGCCCCGCACCAAGGGTCCGATGAAAAACAATGAATGGACATTTTACGGCCACGACGTCGTCGGTGGACGCATGGCAACCCAAATTCTTGAACGACTCCGCTTCTCAAAAGAAATCACAGAGAAAATTTCAACGCTCATCCGATGGCATCTTTTCAAATATGATCCCGATGAGGGCATCACCGATTCTTCCATCCGCCGCCTGATACGCCACGTCGGCGCGCACAATATGAATGATCTTGTCAAGCTTCGTATTTGCGACCGGATGGGCATGGGAGTGCCCAAAGCAGTCCCCTACCGCCTGCGTCACTTTCAATTCCGCGTGGAGAAAATTCTGCGTGAAGAAGAGGCGCCGACGCCGAAAATCCTCAAAGTCAGCGGTGACGACGTCATGCAGATTTTGGGAATTCCTCCCGGCCCTAAAATCGGCCGTGTGCTTGAAGTGCTCCTTCAAGAAGTTATGGATGAACCGGAAAAGAACGAGCGGGAAAATCTTACCGCGCGGATCAAAACGCTCGGCGCGCTCACTGACGAGGAGCTCCGGCTCGTCGCCGAAACCGCAGAGACCAAAGTCGAGATCACTGAAGGTGAGCGAATTTCCGGAATCAAAGCGAAATATTACGTGAAGTAATCTTGATTGCGAATTATTGTTTGACTTCGCGGCTATTTTTTGTTATCTAATTCCTAAGCGTTCCGCACCTTGTCAATTCATGCTTATACGGAGGAAAAAGAATGAAATGGGATGTCGGCAAGTCGCTTAGACTTAAGGGTCTGACTGCACAAGAAATTTTTGAGGAACAATTCCGTGGAAAGAGTATCAGTTTTGGAGACCTTCTCATCGCGCCGCGTTCTCTTGATTTTCCCCAAGAAGCAATTTCTCTTGCAGCGCGTCTTACTCCAAAAATCAACCTTGCGATCCCATTTGTGAGCGCGCCCATGGATACCGTAACCACGGCGCGTATGGGAATCGGCATGGCTGACGCAGGAGGCATTGGCATTATTCACGCCAATTTTGAAAGCTTGCAGCAAAAACGGGAAGTCGAAAAAGTGAAACGCGGCGGGCTCATCACCGAACCGCTTGTCTTAAGCCTGAATACACGGCTTGAACATCTTGAATGCATCCGCAAGGAATATTCCCACGTACCCATCACCGATGACGGGAAACCCAACGGCAGGTTCATCGGAATGATCACTAAATCATTCCGGCCGCGCCCCCATCATGAGACCATCAAGGACTGTCTTGATGACGAGCATATGTGGCCGATCGCAACCGTAAAGATATCTGATATCCTTTACCCCAACGGCGTGGTCAATGCTCAAAGAGCCCTTGACCTTATGCATGAGAACGCGACGACCGCGCTTGCAGTCATCAACGATGAAAAAAATTTTCTTGCGGGACTTCTTGTCGCAAAAGATCTTTTCGGAGCACAACGCGTTCCCGCCCATGCGACGCTGGACGAGCGCGGGCGGCGGCGCGTCGGCGCGGCAATCACCACGTTTAAGGAAGACTACGAACGGCGCGTGCCGAAACTCATTGATGCGGACACGGATGTCCTCTGCATTGACACGGCACACGGCCACTCCAAATTCGCCGCAGACGCCATCAAATGGACCAAGGATACATTCCCCCATATTGAAATCATTGCGGGGAACGTGAGCACTGCCGAGGGCGCAGCATTTCTCATTGATGCCGGCGCTGACGCCATTCGTGTCGGTAACGGGACAGGGGGCGCATGCTCAACGCATCGGATTACGCGCACGGGAACTGCTTCGGCAAATGGCGTCTGGCGCGCAGCGGCGGCGGCGCATGCGCATCGGGTTCCCGCGATTGCGGACGGCGGCATCAGAAATTCGGGAGACATCCTGGTCGCGCTCGCATTGGGCGCAGATACGGTGATGGCCGGCACCTACCTCGCCGCACTGCCCGAGTCAGCCGCTCCCCTCAAGAACATCATTATTGACGGACGCCAATCCCTCCGCAAAGCTCACCGCGGCATGGCCTCTGAAGCAGCCCAACGCGAGAGGGTCGTCGCGCGCTACGGCGCCGAGCATGTGAGAATGCCCGAGGGAGAAGAAGTCTATCTTGAACCGGAACAGCGCACGCTCGCCGAATATACCGCCCTTACGATGGCGGGCGTGCGCCAAGCATTTGCGTATCTTGGCGTGCCCTCCATTCCGGAACTTCATGAAAAAGTGCGCAGCGGCGAAATACGATTTGATGTCGAGTTATAATACAAGTTATAGTACTTATGATAGATCCGTCCCCAAAGGACGGACTTTTTTATATGGAACAACTATGCTAGAGTATGTCCGGAAACCCCATATTCTGCAGTAAAACCGGGGTGTAGTATACCGGCAGTACGCACGCTTCGGGTGCGTGAAGACCGGGTTCAATTCCCGGCACCCCGACCATTCAAGATAAGTCAAATTTTATGCATCGCGAGATCGAAGCAAAAATTTTGAATATAGATCCGGAAAAAGTACAGAAAAAACTGCGAGAGCTTGGCGCAATCCTTACGCAAGAACTCGATTTAGAACAGATTGTGTGGTGGATCCCAAATACAAAAGACAAAAGCAGCGTGCGAGTCCGAAAGGGATCAGATGGCTCCATACGGCTCACCATGAAACAAAAAGTTTCCGACGGTTTAGGATACAAAGAATGGGAACTTGATATTTCAAACTATGAATATACAGCGGCAATCATTGATGAATTGCTCCCGAGTCCCGATCTGCGCTTGGAGTACCCGCATCACCGGCAGGATTGGCACTTAGATGGCGCGCTCATCAACATTGACTGGTTTCCGAAGCTTGCGCCCCTTGTGGAAATTGAAGCCCAGAGCGAAGAACAAGTCCGTGAAATTGCAAACCGGCTTGACTTCAATTCCTCTGACCTTATCAACAAAGGTGTCGTATCGCTGCTGTTTGAGAAACTCGGATTAAAAATCGGAGATAAACTAAAATTAAATTAAATTTCGGGCCTATAGTAAAGTGGCATTACGCGGCATTCGCATTGCCGAGGCGCGAGTTCGATTCTCG